>CAIOHJ010000167.1 GCA_903858085.1 uncultured Chloroflexota bacterium | reverse complement strand
CCAGGTGCCGGCCTGCACCATCGGTTCGATGGCCAGGACCAGCCCTGGGCGCAGCAGGGTCTGTCCGTCGGGGTCTTCGCTGGCATAGTTGAGCACCTGGGGGGCTTCATGCATCTGGCGGCCGACCCCATGTCCTGTGTATTGACGCACCACATACAGCCCTTGGCTCTCCACGCAGTTCTGGACTGCCCGGCTGATATCGACAACCTGCTTGCCGTTCTGTGCGGCGGCGATTCCCTGGAAGAGGCTCTGTTCGGTGACCCGCATGAGCTCCTGGGCGCCGGGGCTGACTGCGCCGACCGCGTAGGTCCAGGCGCTGTCGCCGATGAAGCCACGGTAGCGCACGCCGACATCGATGCTGAGGAGATCGCCTTCGTTCAGCAGGCGGTTGGCCCGGGGGATGCCATGCACCAGCTCTTCGTTGATGCTGGTGCAGATGTGAGCGGGGTACCCTCGGTAGCCGAGAAAGCAGGAGTGCGCCTGGTAGCGTGCCATGGTTTCGGCTGCCAGCCGATCCAGTTCGAGGGTGCTGATCCCGGGGCGGAGTGCTGCCTGGAGGGCTGCGTGGACACGAGCGACCACGCGGCCAGCCTCGCGCATGATTTGGATCTCCTGGGGGCTTTTCAGCGCCGGCTCTGGCCGCTGTGGGGTGCGTGGCCGTTGTGCTCGTTGGGGCAGCTTCATGGCTGTTTCACCAGGGCAAGGAGCTCCTGTTGCACCTCTTCGATCGAGCGGGCGCCGTCGATCTCGTGCAGCAGCCCTTTGGCAAAATAGTAGCCGATGAGTGGGGCGGTCTGTTTGTAGTAGACAAAGAGCCGGTTGCGCACAGTCTCTTCGTGGTCGTCGTCCCGTTGATAGAGCTCGCCTCCGTCGTTGTCGCAGCGGGCTGGAGATCGTGGGGGGTTGAAGGTCAGGTGGTAGACTGCGCCGCAGAGTCGGCAGGTGCGGCGGCCGGTGATGCGGCGGATGGTCTCTTCATCTTCCACCTGAATGAGTGGTGCAGAGGCCACGCCGCCGTAGGGGGCAACCAGTCGTTCGAGCGCAGCCGCCTGGAGCAGGTTGCGCGGGAAGCCATCCAAGAGGGCGCCCCGGGTGCAGTCTGGTTGTTCGAGCCGATCGGCCACCATCTGGATGGTGACCTGGTCGGGGACCAGGTTGCCGGCGTCCATGTAGCGTTTGGCCAGGCGGCCCAGCTCGGTCTGGTGTTTCAGATTGTACCGGAAGAGATCTCCGGTTGAGATTTGGGGCAGTCCGGTCGCCTGTTGGAGGAGTTGTGCCTGCGTGCCTTTGCCTGCCCCTGGCACGCCGAGCAGCACAACATACGTTCGTGTCTGGGCCATCTGGGTTCTCCTGGTGCTTGTCGCAACAGCCGGGTCAGGGACGAAGAAGACCGGGGTTTGCACCTCCGGCCTTTCCCCTGTTTGGTATCGACGACGAGCAATCTGGCTGGAGGGTCAGCGGATAAATCCTTCGTAGTTGCGCATCATCAGCTGGGCTTCGATCTGCTTCATGGTATCCAGCACCACGCCGACCACGATGAGCATGCCTGAACTGCTGATGATCAACGAGTTGTAGTTGGTCATGACGCCGGTTCCACCGCCGAAGAGGAGATCTGCCAGCGTGCCGATGATGTAGGGCAGGACTGCCATAAAGCCGAGGAAGAGGGCGCCCACCAGCGTAATGCGGGCCAGCACGTTGTTGAGGTATTGTTCGGTGCGGGGCCCTGGGCGGATCCCAGGAATGAAGCCTCCCTGCTTTTGCAGCGAATCGGGCAGATTCTGTTGGCGGAACATCACATCGGTGTAGAAGTAGGTGAAGGCTGCTGTCAGCAGGAAGTAGAAGAGCCAGTAGAAAAAGTTGGTCGGGCTGAAGAAGCCATAGATGGCATTGGCGATCGCTCCGATCCAGTCGCTGCGGCCGATGAAGTAGCTGGCCAGGGTGCTGGGCAGGATCAGCAGGCTCTGCGAGAAGATCAGCGGGATCATCCCGGCGGTGTTGACGCGCAGCGGGATATAGGTGCTCTGCCCGCCGACCATCATCATGCGGTTGCCGCGCATGGTGCGTACCCGTTTGCCATATTGGACTGGGATACGCCGTTGTCCTTCCTGGATCCAGACGATCAAGATGATCGTCGCGATGGTGACGACGATAAAGACGATCAGCAGGATCCAGTTTTGCGACAGCAGCCGCAGCTGGAAGGGGACACTGGAGAGGATGCCGGCGAAGATGATCAGGGAGATTCCGTTGCCGATCCCCTGTTCGGTGATCAACTGGCCGATCCAGACCCCGAGCAGCGTTCCTGCGGTCATGCCGATGATGATCGTCATGGTGGGGAACCAGCCACTGGCGGAAAAGCCCCAGTTGGGCAGCACAGCGACGCCGCCAGCGGCGTCGCTGCTGAGCAGCGTGCCTTGTGCGATCGCCTGCAGAAAGGCCAGTGGGATAGACAGCCACAGGGTGTACTGGTTGATGCGGGCCCGTCCAGATTCCCCTTCTTTGCTCAGTTCTTCCAAAGCGGGGACGATTGGGATCAGCAGCTGCAGGATAATGGAAGCGGTGATATAGGGGTAGACCCCCAGCGCCATGACCCCCATGCGGGAGAGGCCACCGCCGCTGAAGAAATTCAAGAAATTGAGCAGAATGTTGTCGTTTTGTTGAAAGATGACGGCCAGCGCCTGGTGATCGACGCCAGGGAGCGGGATATTGGCGGCCAGACGGTAGAAGGTCAGCAAGCCAATGGTCACAAAGAGCTTCTGACGCAGGTCTGGCAGACGGAACGCGTTGCGGACAGCTTCAAGCATGCGCTAGTTCCTTTCACTCTCCAGCCCCTTCCTGCCAGCTACAGCAGGAAGGGGGCCAAATGGGTTCGACGTCGGGTGATCTTTCAGGAGCGCGGCAGCCGTTTGTTGACCGGATAGTCAAGGGTTTCGACTGCGCCGCCAGCTGCTTCGATTTTCTGCCGGGCAACGGTGCTGATGCGATGGACTTTGACCGTGAGTGGTTTGGTGACTTCGCCGCGAGCCAGCACGACAACGGGGTCATTGGCGTTGCCCAGCAGCCCGGCGCTGGCCAGAGAGGCCTGGGTCACTTCGGCTTGTGGGGCAAAGAGTCGGTCCAGCTGGTCGAGATTGACCGGCACATAGAGCACCTTGAAACGGTTGTGGAATCCCCGCAGTTTGGGCAGCCGTTTGGTGAGGGGCAGCTGTCCGCCCTCGAAATTGGGGCGAACCCGGCCCCCGTTGCGGGCGTTCTGCCCCTTCTGGCCGCGGCTGCTGGTCTTGCCCTTGCCTGAACCAGTGCCACGACCCACTCGCTTACGCTTTTGTGTTGCACCCTCGGCGGGACGCAGGTCATGTTCTTTCATTGTTTTCCTTCGGGCCTGCCAGGCAGGCGGTTGCCAGCGTTGTGTCTGTTATTCGTTGACTTTCAACAGATGTTGCACGGTTTGGATCATTCCGCGCACGGCTGCATTGTCCGGTTTTTCGACCACCTGATGCAGCTTGTAGAGGCCCAGGGCCCGCACCGTTTGTTTCTGGTTTTCAGGGCAGCCGATCGGGCTACGCACCAGCGCGATGCGCAGCGTTTTCTCGCCGTTTTCTTTAGCCACGACGTTCCTCCTTGTACCAGAAGGGGGAGAGACGGCGTGGTTCGACGCCGCGGTAGGCCGCCTCTGTGCGGAAATCTTGCAGGCTTTGCAGGGCTGCAAAGGTGGCCTGCACCACATTGAGAATGTTGTCGCTGCCCAGAGATTTGCTGAGAATATCGCTCACGCCGGCCGCCTCGACGACAGCGCGCACGCCGCCGCCGGCGATGACCCCTGTTCCTGGGCTTGCTGGTTTGAGCAGAACCTTGCCAGCGCCAAACTTGGCGGTCACCTCATGGGGGATGGTGTTGCCCAGCCGTGGCACGGTGACCAGGTTCTTTTTGGCCCGGTCGGAGGCTTTTCGGATCGCGTCGGGCACTTCGCGTGCTTTGCCGATTCCGACTCCCACCCGTCCTTGTTTGTCCCCCACCACGACGACTGCGCGGAAGGCGAAGCGTCGGCCGCCCTTCACCACCTTGGCAGTGCGGGCAAGATGGACAACGCGCTCTTCAAATTCTTCTCGGCGCTCTTCGCGTTCTTTTTCGCGCTCTTTGCTCTTGCGTTCTTTTTTTGCCATCATTTTTCTCCCAGCAATCTGCCAATTAGAATTCCAGCCCGCCCTCGCGGCTGCTTTCGGCCAGGGCTTTGACGCGGCCGTGGTATGGGTAGCCGCCGCGATCAAAGACCACCCGGGTGACCCCGGCCGCCCGGGCTCGTTCGGCCACTGCTTTGCCGACAGCCTGTGCCTGTTCCACCTTGGTGAGCGAGGCAACCTGGCTGCGCAGCTCTCGATCCACTGTAGAGGCTGAGGCCAGGGTGGTGCCGGTATTGTCGTCGATCACCTGTGCATAGATATGTTCGAGGCTGCGGTAGACATTCAGGCGCGGCCGTTCGGTGGAGCCATGCACTTTGGCGCGCACGCGAGCATGGCGGCGTTGTCGCAAAATCGTCCGAGTTGCTTTCGCCATAGTTGGATTCCCCTCTTATTTCTTCCCGGCTTTGCCAGTCTTGCCGGCCTTCTGGCGCACATATTCGCCTTCATAGCGAATGCCCTTGCCCTGGTAGGGTTCTGGGGGGCGTGTGCGGCGCACTTCGGCGGCCAGTTCCCCGATCCGTGTCTTGTCGATTCCGCTGATCGTGAACGAGCGGCCATCTTTGTCGACCTCGAAGACAACGTCGGCGGACGGCGGGACAAATTCGACTGTGTGGCTTTTCCCGACGGAAAGCACCAGGCTGCTGCCCCGTTTTTCGGCGCGGTACCCGACCCCGCGCACCTCCAGACGGCGGGTGAACCCTGCGTTCACCCCCTGCACCATGTTGGCCAGCACGGCGCGGGTCAGCCCATGCTGGGCTCGGTGGCCCCGTTGGTCGGTCGGCCGCGAGATTTTGAGCTGGTTCTCTCTGAGTTCGATCTGCATATCCGGGTCGAACTGCTGTTGGAGTGTCCCTTTCGGGCCACTGACGGTTACCAGATTTCCTTTGTCGATGCTGACTTTGACTTTGGTCGGCACCGTGATCGGCATTTTTCCAATCCGAGACATAGCTCCCCCTACCAGATATTGCAGAGGATCTCGCCGCCGAGGCGTTCGCGGCGCGCTTTGCGCCCCGTCATCAGCCCTTTTGGCGTCGACACGATGTTGATCCCCAGTCCGCTGCGCACCCAAGGAATCTCTTTGGAGCCGCTGTAAAAGCGGCGTCCTGGCCGGCTCACCCGGTCCAGGCCGGAGATGACAGGCCTTCCCTGCGCAGTATATTTGAGCCGTAAGATCAGGCGTGGCTGTGGTGTTTCTTCGGTCACGGCGTAGCCGTCGATGAACCCTTCTTCAGCCAAAATAGCGGCGATACTCGTTTTGATCTTGGAACTCGGCATCACAACCTGTTTCTGTTTGACAAGGTTGGCGTTGCGAATTCGAGTCAGCATATCAGCAATCGGATCATTGACCATTGAAATTTTTCTCCTCCAGCTACTCTTGCAACCTCAAAGAATCAGACGAAGTTGTAGTCAGCAACCGAGCAATATGGAGGCTACAGAATGAGTTGTCTGCAGCCGGCAGATGTGCTCTACTTCACCAGCTCGACTTGACGACGCCGGGCAATTTGCCCTGCAGCGCTTCCTGGCGGAAGCAGATTCGGCACAGACCAAAACGGCGCATATACCCGCGCGAGCGGCCGCAAAGTTTGCAGCGGTTGCGGACGCGCACCTCGAATTTGCGCCGACCTTCTTTGATAACCATCGATTTTTTGGCCACAGCACTCCCCTTTCTCGCTTGCCTTTATCGCTTGAACGGCATATTCATCAGCGCCAGCAGACGGCGCGCCTCTTCGTCGCTCCCAGCGGTTGTGACGATCGTGATCTCCATTCCTCGAATCTTGTCGATTTTATCGTAGTTGATTTCTGGGAAGACCAGCTGTTCGCGCAGCCCCAGGCTGTAGTTGCCGCGGCCGTCGAAGGCGTCGGACGAAACCCCTTGGAAGTCACGCTGGCGGGGGAGTACCACGCTGATCAGGCGGTCCAGGAAGTCCCACATGCGGTCTCCCCGCAAGGTGACTTTGACGCCGACAGCCATGCCTTCGCGCAGTTTGAAGGCTGCGATCGAATTGCGGGCCTTGGTGACGACCGGTTTCTGCCCTGTGATAATGGCCAGATCGCCGGCGGCAGCTTCGATCGCTTTGCTGTTTTGGAGGGCCTCGCCCATGCCGATGTTCACCGCAATTTTGGTGACGCGCGGCACCTGCATGACGCTGCTGTAGTTGAATTCTTTGACCAGGGCCGGTACAATTTCTTCTTTGTACCGGGTTTTCAGCCGGGGCACCGGCCGTTTTGTCGTTTGCTCGCTCATAGAGATAAGGCTCCTTGCCCGCAGACGCCGCCCGTACTGCCCTGCATACGGCCTGGCGAAAGATCAGGCAGACAAACTGATAGGGTTATTTAGGTTTGGGCAGTGGGGCGCCGCTCTTGCGGTCGACGCGTTCCTTGCTGCCGTTGTCCGCAACTTCGATAGAGACACGTGTGGGTTTGCCCTCCGAGCCGATCAGCATGACATTGCTGATATGGATGGGGGCTTCGCGTTCGATGCGCCCGGTCTGTGTGCGCACACGGCCGGTCGGCCGCTGGTGGCGGATGACCAGGTTGGCGCCGGCGACCAGCACGTAGACGCGGTTGGGGTCGTAGCTGCCATCTTTGTTCTTTTTGCGGACGACACTCTGTACTTCTCCGCGCAGCCCTTTGCTCTCCCCAGAGATGACTTCGACGGTATCGCCCTTGCTGATTTTGACTTTCATGCTCCGGCCTCCCTTACAGCACTTCCGGTGCCAGCGAGACGATTTTCATATAACCGCTCTCACGCAGCTCGCGCGCCACGGGCCCAAAGATGCGTGTGCCGCGCGGATTTTTGTTGTCGTCGATGATCACTGCAGCATTCTCGTCGAAGCGGATGTAGCTGCCGTCGGCACGCCGCAGCGGGCGGGTCGTGCGCACGATCACGGCGCGCACCACATCCCCTTTTTTGACGCTGCCGGTCGGGCTGGCAGTTTTGACCGTGGCAACGATCACATCGCCGACAGCCCCATAGTGGCGTGTGCTGCCACCTTTGACCCGGATGGTCAACAGCTCTTTGGCACCGGTGTTGTCGGCGACTTTGAGCCGGCTTTCCTGTTGAATCATGGTGCATCTCCTCGATGGCTAGACGTTGGCTTCGTCAACGAGAACTGCCCGCTGCAAGATTTCTTCGACGAAGAATTTTTTGTCCTTGCTGATCGGACGGCATTCGCGGATGCGCACCACATCGCCTACCTGACAGTGGTTCTCGGCATCGTGCGCCTTGTACTTCTTGTTGCGGCGAAGGACTTTGCCGTAGAGCGGGTGGCGGGTGACCCGCTCGATTGTTACCACAACGGTCTTGTCCATTTTGTCGCTGGTGACCGTTCCCACCAGCGCTCGGCGTTGTTCACGCATCGTTTTTCTGCTCCTTATTGGGCCCGCAGCTCGCGCTCGCGCAGGATGGTCTTGATCCGGGCGATGTCCCGCTTGACCTCGGCAAAGCGAGCGCTGTTGGACAGCTTGCCTGTCGCACGCTGAAAACGGAGGTTGAAGAGCTCCTGATAGGCGTCGTCCAGTTTGCGGGCCAGTTCAGCATTGTTTTGTCCGCGCACTTCTTCTGCTTTCATGCGGTCTTCTCCTTAGGCCCCCTGCTCTTCGCGCGCAATAAACTGGGTCTTCATCGGCAGCTTGGAGGCAGCCAGGCGGAACGCTTCGCGCGCCTGCTCTTCTTGCACACCAGCAATCTCCAAAATGACCCTTCCAGGACGCACGGGGGCAACCCAGTGGTCCACACTGCCTTTCCCCGAACCCATGCGTGTCTCGGCGGCGCGCTTGGTGACCGGGCGGTCTGGAAAGATGCGAATCCAGATTTTTCCGCCGCGGCGCACATAGCGGACAACGGCACGGCGGGCTGCTTCGATCTGGCGGCTGGTCACATAATAGCCTTCTACGGATTGGAGCCCGTAGGCGCCGAACGCCACCATGCTGCCCCGGTAGGCCTTGCCCTTCAATCGGCCCCGCTGCAATTTGCGATACTTCACTCGTTTTGGCATCAACATTGTTGCTTCTCCATCTACACTCTTCGATACGTTTTCCCACAAGTGTTTCAATCGATGTGGCTTGCGCCACCTTGGCAGGAACTATACCGACTTTACACGCTTTCGCGGCTGCCTGCTTTCGCGGGCGTTTTTTGGACGAGCCCAGAGTTCTGATTTTTCTGCGGCTTCCGGCGTCTCGGCTACTTCTCTTCCACGAGATACCTGGCGTGGTATTCTTCGCCCGGAAGCACTTCGCCGAGATAAACCCAGACCTTGATGCCGATCATTCCAAAGGTCGTGGCGGCCTCAGAGGTTCCGTAGTCGATGTCTGCGCGCAGGGTGTGGCGAGGAATCTGCCCTTCGCGCACCGAGTCGACTCGTCCCATGTCGCTCCCTCCCAGACGGCCGGAGACCGTCACCATGATCCCCTGTCCCCCGGCGCGCAACGTTTTCTGGGCGGCCTGTTTCATGGCCCGTTTCCAGCTGACGCGCCGTTCGATCTGCTCTGCGATGCTTTCTGCGACCAGGCGGGCGTTGAGTTCCGGTTTGGTGATTTCGCGCACATCGATCTTGACCTTCTTTTGGGTCAGATCCTGGAGCTGCTGGCGCAGCTGGTTGACGCTGGCCCCTTTGCGTCCAATGATCACCCCTGGCCGAGCCGTGTCAATAATGATATGGACCTGGTTCGGCTGGCGTTCAATGTCGATGTTGCTGATTCCGGCCTTATTTTTGCTGTTCTGGCGGCTTTCGCGCGTGTTGCCCTTCTCTTCTTTGTTCAAAGAATCAAAGACCAACGTGCGAATCTGCCGATCTTCGCCGAGCTGCTCGGTGTACTGCCGTCCGCTGGCAAACCAGCGGCTCTTGTGTTCCTTGATAATTCCCAGACGAAACCCAATGGGATGAACTTTGCGACCCAAGTGATCTTCTCCTTGTTCCTGACTATTCGCCGTACTGCCGGTTGGCACCCATCTAGGCTACACGCTCTTCCAGAACCACAGTGATGTGGGAGGAGCGGCGCTGCAAGGGTTTGAATCGCCCACGGGCACCGAAGCGCCGCCAGCGCCGGAGTGGTGCATCGTCGGCATAAATTTTGGTGATCACCATGTCTTTCGCATCGTAGCCATAGGTTTCGGTCGCGTTGGACAGGGCACTTTTGACCGTTTTCGAGACGACCTTCGCAGCCGACTGGGGCATGTAGGCGAGCAGGGAGAGCGCCTCTTCGACCTGTCGGCCACGGATTTCGTCGAGAACCAGGCGCGTTTTTTGGGCGCTGACCCCGGTATATTTCATTTTGGCGACAACTTCCATCGTCGGTTCTTCCTTTCTGCGCTGGGTGTCCGCTCAACGGCGGACCACCGCCTTGGAGCTCTTCTCGGATTTAACGTGGCCACGGAAGAGGCGTGTCGGGGCAAACTCTCCAAGCTTGTGGCCCACCATGTTCTCCGAGATGTAGACTGGAACGTGGCGCTTGCCATCATGGACCGCCAAGGTATGGCCCACGAACTGAGGAAAGATCGTGGAAGCACGCGACCAGGTTTTGAGGACTTTGCGTTCGCCTTTGCGGTTCATCTCTTCGACCCGTTTGAGCAGCTTCGGGCTGACAAATGGACCTTTTTTCAGGGACCGTGACATCTATCTTTCACTCCTCTTGTTAGACTTTGCTGCGGCGGCGCACGATAAATTTGTCTGTTCGTTTGTTGCGCCGGGTCTTTTTCCCCAGAGCAGGCTTGCCCCAAGGCGTTTTGGGGGCCTTCATCCCAATCGGCGAACGACCTTCTCCCCCTCCATGCGGGTGCGAGCCGGGGTCCATGGCGACGCCGCGTGTGCCTGGGCGGATGCCGAGCCAGCGCTTGCGCCCTGCTTTGCCCAGCTTCTGGTTGGCATGCTCTGCGTTGGAGACAACCCCGATCGTGGCCAGACAGTTGATGTCGATGGATCGGACCTCTCCGCTGGGCAGGCGGAGCTGGGCTCGCTCGCCTTCTTTGGCCAGCAGCTGGGCGCCCAGCCCGGCGCTGCGCACCAACTGGCCGCCGCGCCCGGGGTAGAGCTCGATGTTGTGGACGAGCGTGCCCAGCGGAATCGCTCGAATCGGCATGGCATTGCCTGGGCGGATGTCGGCTCCGGCCCCGGAGAGGACGTTGTCGCCGGCTTTGAGCCCTTGGGGGGCCAGAATGTAGCGGCGTTCGCCGTCGTTGTAGACCACCAGGGCGATGCGGGCGCTGCGGTTCGGGTCGTATTCGATCGACTCGACCCGCCCTGGGATCCCTGTCTTGTCCCGGCGGAAGTCGATGATGCGGTAGCGTCGTTTGTGT
>CAIOHJ010000166.1 GCA_903858085.1 uncultured Chloroflexota bacterium | reverse complement strand
TCCGCTCTTCCCCCCCTCCCACCAGATCTGCCGCAATCCAACCACGACTGCCCTCTGGCAGCGTCACCAACAGCCAGTCTGCAGCCTCCGTCCTCCCAGAAGCACTCAGCATGGCCCCCAGCAGAACCTGGCCCACAACTGCTGCCTGGGTCGAGGGCTCTACCCGCACCGTCGCCCCAGGGTCGGCGATCACGGTCAGGCTGAGCGCCCGATCCACAGGCGCAGCAGGCTCATCGACCAGAACGCTCTCTGTCACCGGAGACAGACCCGCCGCTGCCAGCACCGCGTTCCACGCTTCCAACGTCATCTGATCGCCTACCGCCTGGTCGATGTACTCCGCCCAGGCCCAGCCACTCTGGTTGTCACTCAGAATGACCTGCAACCACTCCCCTTCCTGACGAACAACCGTCACCTTTTCCCCGTTGCCGAGCATACGCACGATTTCAGCAGTGGTCGTCGCTGCACGGCGGGCATTGACCCCAGACAATTCGTTGACCGTACCCACCCGCACAGTGACCAGCTGTGGCGTCAGTGTCGGCAGGGGCGTCGCAGTCGGCGGCTCAGGTGTCGCAGTCGGAGCCTCAGCCACCTCCCCACCCGCCTCTGCTGCCGGTTCTTCAGATGTCGGTTCTTCAGACGCAGGAGGTTCGGTCGCTGCTGCTGGCTCCGTTGCCGCCGGCGTGGCATCGGGGCCAACAGCGTTAGACGCCAGGCCACCCAGCCCTTCAAAACCCACATAGCCAACATAGGCCAACGCAATCAACAGGGCAACTACCACGATCGACGGCAACAGCCAGTTGCGGCTCCCCGGCCGCGCGGCAGCCCGCGTGTATTCGACCGGCTGCCAGCCCGCCACAGGCTCTGTACCTTCCTGCAGCTGCAGATGGCGGGCAGATTGCTCAGAATCTTGCAGCTTCCAACGCTCGAGCGGTTCGTTGCCCTCTTCAAGCTTCCAGTTTTTCAGTGGGTCGTTACTCATGATTGCTTTTTTCCTCGATGGGAGCCTCCCACCCAGTACGGCGCCCAGCCCGTAGATACAACAGAGACTGAAGCCCAAAGAGCAGGGTCAGCACACTCCATGCCAGCCATTGCCACCACGGCACAGGCGGGACTGCCCACAGACCTGTCAGCGCCATCCCGCCGCTGAAAAGAAACAAAGACAAACTCAGCGGGAGCAAGAACAGCGGAATCTGCAGCATGTACGAGCACGACCATCCCCGTACCCCCCGCAACCAGTTCAGATAGCTGAACGTGGCCAGCACACCCGAGAGCCCCAATACCCAAAATGCATGGCCAATCAGCAGTTCAACCGCCATCATGCGTGCGCAGAACCCTCTGTTGTCATCTGCATCCTGCCCGCCACAAAGTTCTCCCGCAAAGTTGACGCCAATCCATCGTGCAGATAGTATACACACCACAAAGTATTCTGACAACAGCAAGGGCTGTTGCTTGGAAAGTTTCACCTTGGACGGCCCATGATCATCGGGGTAGATGCTTCACGTGCACTGCGCCCAAAGCGCACCGGCACCGAACAATATGCACTCGCGGTGACCCGCCACCTGCTGGCGCTGCCCGAAGCGGCAGCCCACAGCTGGCGGCTCTATCTCGACGCCCCCGACCCAGACGATCGGCTCGGCCTCCAGCAGGCCACCTCTGCCGCAGTCGAGTGCTGCGTGCTGCCTGCGGCCCGGTTGTGGACCCACTGCACACTGGCTCGCGAGCTGCTTCTCCGCCCCCCAGATGTGCTCTTTGTCCCCGCCCATGTGCTTCCCCTGCTGCCTGTTCGCCTGCCGCCCAGCGTGGTCACCGTGCACGACCTTGGTTATCATCCCTTCAGCCAGCTGCACACCCGCTGGCAGCGCTGGTATCTGGAGGCGGGCACCCGCTGGAGCGCCCACCAGGCCCGACGGGTGGTCGCCGTCAGCCAGGCCACAGCCGACGACCTGCAAACGCGCTATCAAATCCCCCCCGCACGGATCCGGGTGATCCACGAGGCCGCCGCTCCCCCACGCCCAGTCACCCCAGCCCAGTTGGCCATAACCCAAGCCCGCCACCGGCTGAAACGCCCCTATGCCCTCTTTGTCGGCACCATTCAACCCCGCAAAAATATCGCCCGACTGCTCGCTGCCTACCAACAGCTCAGCCACCGCCACTCGCTCGGCTGGGATCTCGTCCTCGCCGGCGCCCCAGGCTGGCAGAGCACCCCTCTCCTGGAACAGGCATCTGACCTTGTCGACCAGGGACGTGTCCATTTTCTTGGCTATCTCCCCGACACAGAGCTGCCCCCTCTGCTCAGCGGGGCCACATTTTTTGCGTTTCCATCTCTCTTCGAAGGCTTCGGCCTGCCCGTGTTGGAAGCCCAGAGCTACGGAGTTCCAGTCTTGACATCCAATCACTCTTCCCTGCCCGAGGTCGCCGGCAAAGGCGCCCTGCTCGTCGATCCGACCGATGTCGACGCCATCGCCGACGCCATGCTCCGTCTCAGCCAGGATGAGGCGCTGCGTCAGCAGCTCGTGGCAGCCGGCTACGCCAACTTGCAACGTTTTTCCTGGGAAAAAGCCGCCCGCCAGACGCTGGCTGTGCTCTGCGAGGCCGCCAATGAACCCTCTCCCTGAAGCTGCCCAACGGCTGTCGATCCTGGGGGTCTCGGTCGACTGCGTCGATTTTGCTACCACCCTCGCCCAGATCGAGACCTGGGTCCAGCAACGCCGGCTGGCGGCAACCCCTCTCCCCTGCCGCCAGGTCTGCACGGTCAACCCCGAGTTCATCGTCGATGCCAGCCGCAACCCTGCCTTTGCAACCGTGCTCGCAGACGCCGACCTCTGCGTGCCCGACGGCGCCGGTGTGCTGTGGGCCGCCACACGGCTGGGCCGACAGCTGCCCGAACGTGTGACCGGATCCGACGGCATCTACCACATCTGCGCGCGTGCCGCCCAACGAGGCTGGCGGGTCTTTTTTTTGGGCGCCGCCCCCGGCGTGGCCCAGCAAACCGCACAACGGCTTGCCAGGCTGTACCCAGGCCTCCCCGTCGCCGGCTGCTATGCCGGGAACCCCACCGAAAAAGAGTGGGCAGACATCTCAGCTGCCCTGCATTGCGCCTCCCCAGATATCCTTTTTGTCGCCTATGGCCACCCTCGACAAGATTTCTGGATCCACAACCGTCGCACTGAGCTGCCGGCCGCAGTCGCCATCGGCGTCGGAGGCGCCTTTGACTTCGTGGCAGGCGTCACCCCACGCGCGCCCGCCTGGCTACAACGGCTCAATCTGGAATGGCTGCACCGTCTTCTCACCCAACCCTGGCGCTGGCGCCGCATGCTCAAGCTGCCGATCTTCGTCTGGAAAGTTCTCCGGCAGCACAGCCCCCCCCGTCGACCGATCCTTGATCACTTCATCCCTTGACCGCGCCAGCCGTCAACCCCGCCACAATCCGACGCTGAAAGATAAAGACCAACAAAACCAGGGGAATGCTCGACACCACCCCCCCTGCCATGATCTCGCCAAAGGGAATCTGCCGTGAAAACTGCGACGGAAAATTGGCGATGATCACCGGCAAGGTGCGCGCATCGGGGGCGATCGAGGTGAAGGTCAGAGCAAACAGATACTCGTTCCACGCACCAATAAAAGCAAGCAGCCCCGTCGTCACCATCGCCGGCGCAGTCAGCGGCAACAGGATCAGATAAAAGGTCTGGAGCGGTGAAGCCCCATCCACCTGCGCAGATTGAAAAATTTCGGTCGGCAGTTCTCGGAAAAAAGCGGTCAATACCCAGGCTGTAAAGGGAAGCGTAAACAACATATAGGTAAAAATCATGCTCAACAGCGGCGGAATCTTGAGCTCGGTGATGATCGCATACAGCCCGGTCAAAACAGCGATGGCAGGAAACATCGTCATGGCCAGAATGATGTACAGGGTCGCTGTCTTGCCCCGATACCGCAACTTGCCCAGCGCAAAGCCGGCAAACGAGCCGATCGCCAACGAAAGCAGCGTCGTCGCAGTCGCCACGATCAGGCTGTTGCCGATCGCTCGGAGAAACGCCTGATTGGTAAAGACCGCCTCGTAGTTGCGCAGATAGAAATAGAGAGTCCCAGTGTCCGGGTCGCGGGGAACAAAGGTCGTCGGCGTCATCGCCAACATCCCCTCCGACTTGAAAGAGGAGTTCACCGCCCAATAAAAAGGAAAAAGCATCCAGAACGCCATGACAACAATCAACCCCCAAAGCAGGATACGGTTGAGTCGCTGTTTGATTTTAGTGCTCATCAGACTTCACCCCCAGACCACGCATGTAGGCTACCGCAAAGATCGACAACACCACAAAAATCACCACGCTGCTGGCCGACGAATAGCCCATCTGCCGGTTCTGGATCAGCTCGTAGTAGGTAAAACTCGCCATCGAGTAGCGGGCCTGCCCCAACACAATCTGAAAAAGGTCAAAAACACGCAGCGCATCCAGCGTGCGAAAGACGAGCGCCACCGCTATCGTGCCCCGCAGCAGCGGCAACGTGAGCTGAAAAAATTTGCGCACCGGCCCAGCGCCGTCGACATCGGCCGCCTCGTACAGATCCGCCGGGATCAACTGCAGACCCGCCAGCAGCAGCAACGCCATAAACGGTGTCGTCTTCCAGACGTCGATCAGGATCATCGAAGGCAACTGCCAGGCCGGGTCAGAAAGAAATGGGATTTCGCCGTTGCCAAACCCCAGGTGCCAAAAGAGTGTGTTGAAAAAACCGGTCCGGTTGGGCTGCAACATGTAGGCCCACATCTGCGAGGAGACCGCCGTCGGAATCGCCCAGGGAACCAGGATGAGCGCCCGCATCAACCCGCGCCCTTTGAAATTGGTGTTGACCAGCAGCGCCACCACGATGCCCAGCGCCAGCTCCAAAAAAACCGTTGCCACCCCAAAAAGCACCGTGTCCCACACCGCCAGCACAAAAGCAGGGTCGGTCGCCCCCAACACGTAGCGTGTGCCAAAAAGCGTAAACTGGTTCACCGGACGAAAACGCAGCGGCTCACGCGGCAGGATCGAAACCGCACTCTCGTATTTGACCTCGCCACTCTCGCCATCCACCACTGGCTGCCCGGCATCGTCCAGCTTGGGCGGCACTACCTGGATCGTCAGACTCAACAGCCGTCGATAATTTTCGAACCCCACCACCTCGGTCGGCGTGGCACTGGCAAAGACGTTGTTGGTAAAACTGTTGTAGAAAACCGAAAAGAGCGGATAGATCGCGATCGCAAGCAGGACGACAAATGTCGGCGCCAACAGCCCGTAGGCAAGCCGCTGTTCCTGCGCAGCCAAATCACCGTGACCTCGCTTGGCCATGTTTGCCCCCCTCCCTGCCAGAAGACCGGCACCGATATTTTGTCCAGAAAACTCTCCGGGGCGACCCTGGGTCCCCCCCAGAATCGTGCGCTGTTCAACACCTGATTCTCATAAAACAGCCCGCCGCCAAAGGGGAAGCGGCGGGCTGTTCATTCATCTGTCAGCCCTTACGGAGCGCCGACCTCGTAGCCCAGCAGATCCTGCAGGTCCAACTCCATCGTCGCAACTGCATCGGTGCCGTTCTGCTCACCAGTCAGCACGTCAGCCACATTGGAGAAGAAGATATTGGAGACCTCGTTGTACTGAGGAGCGCTCGCCGTCGACGGGCGAGCCACTGCACTGGTGAAAACCGGCAGCAGCTTGGGCATGAACGGACGATTGGCGACGATGTCTGCGTCCGCATAGAGATCGACCTTGGTCGGAATGAGCGAGTTCGGGCTCAATGCCTGCGCCTTTTGCTCCTCGGTCGACGCCAGCCACATTGCCAACTTGGCCGCAGCCTCAGGGTTCTTGCTGTACTTGGAGACACCTACCTGCCAGCCACCCAGCGTGGCAGCGCTCATGCCAGCCTCGGCCCCCGGCAGAGAAGTGGCATCAAACTTGCCAGCAACAGCACTGTCCTCTCCCTCACTCAGACCATACGCGTACGGCCAGTTGCGCATGAAGGCTGCATTGCCACCGTGCCAGACCCGGCGGGCTTCCTCTTCCATGAAGCTCGTCACACCAGGCGGGCTGATCGTACCCACCCAGCTGGCTGCCTGATCCAGCGCTGCCGCAGCCGCTTCATTGTTGATCGTGATCAGCTTGTCCGGACTGATGATCGTGCCACCCCCCGAAGAGTAGACCCACTCCAACGCATCGCAGGTCAGCCCCTCGTACGGCGCACCCTGCCAGACATAGCCCCAGAAGTCCTGGTTGCCCTCGGCACGCTCGCCCTCCTGGATCGTCTGCGCCATCTGCTCAAGTTCATCCCAGGTCGCCGGCGGGCCGCTGAAGCCATATTTCTCCAACAGATCGCTGCGGTAGTAGAGCAACCCCCCGTCGGTGAACCAGGGCAGCCCCACCAGACGCCCGTCGACCGTGTTGTTCTGCACAATCGCCGGGAAGTCGCCGGCCACTGCCTCGGCACCGCCGTACTCGTTGAAGTCGATCAGGTGCTCCGCCAGATCGCCCGGCCAGATCACGTCGATCTGCATGACATCGATGTCAGTCGACTGCGCCTGGAACGCCTGCAGGTAGAGGCCGTACCGGTCAGTAGCTGACACAGGGCCCTCGATCAGACGCACCTGAATGTCTGGGTTGGCAGCATTCCAGCGCTCAGCCTGCTCCTTGCGGAATTCAAACTCAGCCCCCGGCCCGGGCCCGACCCAGGTCAGCGTAACCACGCCCTCGGCCGGTGCCGCCGCAGCTTCTTCCGCTGCTGGCTCCTCAGCCGGCGCTTCGGTCGGCGCAGCTTCTTCGGCAGGGGCTTCTTCAGCGGGGGCCTCCGCAGCAGGGGCCTCCGCCGGTGCCTCCGCAGCTGGCGCTTCGGCCGCTGGCGCAGCACCGCCGCCGCAGGCAGCCAGCAACAGCGTCAGGATGACGAACAGGCCAACGAAGGCCATCGATCGTCGCTTCATCGTAGCACTCTCCTTTACTGGTTGTCGAAACAAAACGGGTTGATATAGGTATCCCCAACTTGGTCGGGGATCGACCACAAAGTACCGTGCCCTGCCGCTCAGGTCGTGTCGCGCGAGATGACCTGGAGAGGCAGACGTATATGCTGCCGTGTGCGCGTCGGGTCCGCAATCAGAGAGAGCAACAGCTCGACCGCCAGCCGCCCCGACTCTTCCAACGCCTGCGAGACCGTAGAAAGCCCGATATACTCGGCAAAGTCAGCATCGTCGAAACCGAGCACGGCGACTTCCTCGGGCACCCGCACCCCCAGCTCGCGCGCCGCCTTGAGCACCCCCAATGCCAACGTGTCGTTGCCGGCAAAGATCGCCGAAGGCCGCTCTGGCTGCTGCAGCAGGTCAAGCGCCTGCAGACGAGCCTCTTCATGGCTGGAACTCAGCGGCACGTACCCTGGCAAACAGGGCGCCAGCCCGTATCGCCCCAACGCAGCCACAAATCCCTCGTAACGCAGCGCGCTGGTGCCCAGCGTGTACTGCGCCAACGAACGATCTCCCCCCACAAACCCGATCAAACGGTGGCCGCGCGCCACCAGATAGTCGGCAGCCAACACTCCACCCGCCACATTGTCGATCTCCACCGCAGCCAACTGCGGGCTGGATCCCTCGATCAAGACCGCTGGCAGCCGGTTTTGCAAAAACCGGCCCGCCTCAACCTCGCTCAACCGCAACGAAAGGATCAGCAGCCCGTCCAGCCGCTGTGAGATCGGCAAAGACTGCAAGTAGTTGCGTGCATGCTCAGCACTGTCTACGTTGTAAACCACCAGATCGTAGCCCGTGTTGCGCAGCGCACCCGCTACACCCCGCAGACGCTGCGTAAACGATGGGTAGTGCATAAAAAAAGGGGCCAGCACCCCAATTTGGCGGTGCGCACGGCGAGCCCGGGCTGCAGCTTCTGCCTTTGGAACAAACTTCAACTCGTCGATCGCGCTTTGGATGCGCGTCAACGTTTCCACATGCACAGACTGCGGGGCGTTGAGCGCACGCGAGACAGTCGCAATGCTCACCCCCGCATGTGAAGCGACGTCGTAAATGGTCGAAGACATGCCAACGAAATATCACACCATGCTATGACAAAAAAACAGGAAAGCTCAGTAGTTTGTCTTCCAGATCGCGCTGTAAGCGCTTACATGTAAGCGCTTACATGAAAGCACTTACAGTAATACATTACTACAGCCAAACCAAGCTGTCAAGAATTGTTCGACCTTTTGCATGGTCTGTTCAAAAGAGATGGAAGCAGTACGCCTGCCTGACCGAAAAGAGCTACAAAGAAGCTGTGTTGAAGCGGTTTTTTCTACAAACCACGGCTCAGGCAGCAAAGCCTGCTGAACTACAGTTTGTCAAAATCGTACAGATCGGTCAGAATAGAGCAGTGGAAGCAAATTGGGTCTACTGTCCATGTACAAAACTTTACTGAGCCGGCCGCCGTTTTTGTTCTTCTGGCTCTCCCAGATCGTCTCTACGCTGGGCGTCCACCTGTACCACATGGGCGCCATCGTGGTGGTCTTTCAACAAAGCGGTTCTTCCTTGCAGGCCACCGGTGTGCTGGTTGCACGCACACTGCCCAGAATTTTGCTCGGGCCGCTGGCCGGCGCGCTGGTCGACCGCTATCCCCGCAGACAGGTGCTGGCGACGATCGAGCTCGGCCGGGCCGGGCTGGCGCTCCTCTCACTGCTGCTGGCAGCCACCGGGGACAGCACTGTCTGGACTGTCTACGCACTGGTCGCAGGGCTGGCCGTGACCGAGGCCTTTGCCCAACCTGCCCAGCTGTCTCTGCTCCCCGCCCTGGCTGACCCACCTGAATTGGTGCACGCCAACAGCCTGTTCAACAGCACCACCTACGGGGCGATGGCACTCAGCTATGCCCTGGGCGGAATCCTCATCCTGGCCCTGGGCATGACCCACATCGTGCTGGTCGCGCTGGCGCTCTTCGTGCTGGCCAGCGCATTGCTCACCCCGATTCGCTCCGAATCCACCAGCCCCACACCTCTGCGAGGAGGGCTCCCCCTGCCACATGCCATCTCACAGGGGCTGGCCTACCTGCACCGACATGATCTGGCCCGGTCGCTGACCGTGATGGAATTTCTGGAACAGTGGCCACATGGGCTCTGGACCTCCACCCTGATGCTTGCGTTCACAACCCAGGCCCTGCAGGCCAGCGAGCTGTACTGGGGATACCAGAACGCGCTCTATTTTGTGGGCAACCTCTTCGGCGCCGGGCTGGCGGTTGCCTTCGCTGCACGCATGCACCGGCGGCCCGGCTGGACCATCATTGTCAACGCCGGGCTGATGTGCTTGCTGACGATCAGCTACGCACTCGCCCCCGATCCATGGCTGGCCATGGCCGTCAGCCTGGCCTTTGGCCCTCCGATGGCCTTGCGCGATGTGGCCCAGGATGCCCTGCTGCAATCTACCGTGGAGCCCAACATGCTGGGGCGGGTGTATGCCACCCGGCAGACCCTGGCAATGGCTGCCCATATGGCCTCCGGCCTGGGCCTGGCCTATCTGGCAGATCTCCTGCCCGTACGTCAAGTCTATCTGTTCGGCGGCATCCTCTACGGCATGACAGCGCTCTATGCGATCACTCGCCCAGCGCTGCGGAGGGCGCAGCTGCAGCCCATCCCTCCCGCAGCGGCCTGACAGAGAGGTACCCTTTACAAACCGGGCCCCTATGACCACGACACTTGCCAGCCTGCGCCTCTCCGGCGAAATGTTCAAAAGCGACCCCTACCCAATCTATGCCCGGCTGCGCGCCGAGGCGCCAGCCTTCAGCCGCACCAGCCGCGACGGCAACGCCCGCATGTGGTGGCTCACCCGCCACGCAGATGTCACAGCTGCGCTGCGCCAGCCCGACCTTTTTGTGAAAGATGTCCACAAGACGCTGAGTGAGACCGAACACGCAGCGCCGGCCCCGCCGCTCTACCGACTGCTCACAGACCACATGCTCAACGCAGACGGCGCCCGCCACGCCCGCCTGCGCACCCTGGTCAGCAAGGCGTTCAGCGCCCGCCAGATCGAAGGGCTCGAACCCCCGCTGCGAGCGACCGCCCATCGACTGCTCGATCGCGTCTCCGCACGCGGCCGGATGGACTACATCCAGGAATTCGCCCTGCCCTTCTCGATCGCCGCGATCGGCGACCTGCTCGGCATTCCCAGCCGCGACCACCACCGTTTTCGAGCCTGGTCCCATATCCTGGT
>CAIOHJ010000165.1 GCA_903858085.1 uncultured Chloroflexota bacterium | reverse complement strand
GCGGCGGTCGACGACAACGACTGTTTTCACGCAGACGCAACCAGCCAGCCATTGGATTCTGCCCATTTTGCCTGTGGTCTGTACGAATTCACAAAAAAATAACCCACAACGTGCAAATTTTCATCTGAACAGAGTGCAAACTGTTGGCAGCGCGTTTGCCCTGACTGTCGCAGCAGGCCTTCTGGCAGGAATTGCCCTCATTCTGGGCGCACCGGCCTTGACCTACCAGTCCTCTGAGCTGACTTCTTACACCTGGTTGCTCCAGCTGGGAGGTGGGCTGATGGTCTTTGGGATGTCGTCGATCGTGCTGACCAGTGCGGCCCAGACTGCGCTGCGGGTGCGGTGGGGGGGCACTCTTCAGCCTGACCTCCATCCTGGCCACGGTGGCTGGCAACATTCGTGGCTGCTCAGATCCCGTCCGAGCTGTGGATCGACTATCGCCAATTTGCTTCGTTGGCCGAGTTGGATGCATTCTTATGGCAGATCAGCCCGGCAGAAGCCCAACGCTTTCTGGAAGCAGCCGGAGATTTTCTGGCCAGCCAGGCGTTCGAACCCTATCTGGCCGAAACGTTCGCAGCCCGGCTGCTCCGCCATCTGTGCGCGTGAGCCAGGCCTGTGCGCGACGACCAGAGTGCGCAGCGACGACTGAAATTTGATTGCGAGACGGCACAGGTGCGTATTTTTCAAATTTTGGAAGCCAACGCCAACACAGCCATCGCCGCCAACCAGACCTGGCGGCGCAACCTCTACGAACCCCTGCTCGACCTCGGCCACGAGGTGGTCCTGTTTTCAGCCCAGGACGGCCGACAGGCACTGGCCCACAACAACGCCCCGTTGCGCGCCCGCTTCAGCCAGCAGATGGTGGACACCTTCCGCAGCGAACATGCCCACAGACCCTTCGATCTGGTCTTCGCCTATTTGATGGATGGCATGGTCGACCCAGCTGCCATCGACGAGCTGCGCCGGAGCGGTGTGCCTGTGACCAATTTCTCCTGCAACAACATCCACCAGTTCGACCTGGTGGACACCCTTTCACCCCATTTTGATCTCAACTTGCACGCCGAAAAGGAGGCACGTGCCAAATTTCTGGCCGTCGGCGCCAATCCGCTCTGGTGGCCGATGGCCTCCAACCCCACCTATTTCAAACCGGTGGCAACCCCGCGCAGCCTGGCTGCCAGTTTCGTAGGCGCCAACTACGCGCTGCGCGCCCGCTATCTTGTCCATCTGCTGCAAAACCAGGTGGATGTCCACATCTATGGGCCGGGCTGGCTGAGCGGCGATCTCTCACGCCAGCGGGCGCTGGCCAAACGGATCTATTTTCTTGGGCTGGCCGCACTGGCACCTTCTGCCGAGCGCCGCTGCTGGGCATCCGCCAAGCTCGAAGAGCTGGATTTCCGCAGCAGTGTTGCGCGCCGTTTCCCCACCCAGGTACACCCGCCAGTCTCCGACGACGAGCTGGTGGCCCTGTACAGCCGCAGCCATGTCAGCCTGGGTTTTCTCGAAGTCTACGACAGACACGACCCGACCCGGCCAGTCACCCAACATCTCCATCTGCGCGAATTCGAAGCCCCGATGTGCGGTGCCCTCTACTGCACCGGCTATCTGGACGAACTGGCCGAACATTTCGAGCCCGATACCGAAGTGGTCGTCTACCGCAGCCCACACGAATTGCTCGACAAAGTTCGCTTTTATCTGGCCAATCCTGCCGCAGCCGAACGCGTGCGCCAGGCCGGGATGCAGCGTGCACGCCAGGAGCATACCTACCACCGCCGATTTCAAAGCCTCTTCCACAGCCTGGGCTTGCAGTGATTCAAGATGCTCACCGTCAGCGTTGTCATCCCTACCTACAATCGGGCTGACCTGCTCAGCTCAGCCATCGACAGCGTGCTGGCACAGCGCTGCCCGGCCAGCGAGATCCTCGTCGCCGACGACGGCTCGACCGACAGCACCGCCCAGGTCGCCATGGGCTACGGCCACCCGGTACGGTATTTGCAGCTGCCCCACACCGGGCTGCCGGCAGCCACCCGCAACGCCGGTATCCGCGCCACTACCGGCGATTTGCTCGCTTTTTTGGACTCCGACGATCTTTTTCTGCCCGACAAACTGGCTCTCCAGAGCCAGGCCATGGCCCAAATGCCTGAAGCCGGGCTGGTCTACTCGGACGCCCTCTTTTTTCGCACGCAGCCAACCGAAGCTGTCGGACATGTGCTCGACGGGCTGCCCTCCCCGACAGGCTGGGTGCTGCCCCAACTGCTGGTAGGCAATTTTCTGGCACCACCGGCAGTCCTGGTTCGCCGCACAGCGCTGGAATCCGTCGGGCTTTTCAACGAAACCCCTGACTTTTTTGCTGTCGAAGATTTTGACCTCTGGCTGCGGCTGGCAGAAGCATTCCCCTTCACCTACATCCCTGGCGACGTCGCTGCGATCCGCCGCCATCCTGGTGGGATCAGCCGCAATACGACCCGCCTGCGCCAGGGAGTCCTGGCTGTGCTGGCTGCCTTCGACCGCCGTTCTCCTGCAGCCAGCCAACAGTATCGAACCGCACGCCACGAAGCCTATGCGCTAAGCCATGCCGCCCTGGCCACAGCCGAGGCCCACGCCAGATGCTGGCGGCCAGCTGCCCGACACACCCTGCAAGCTGTCAGCCATCTTGTGCGCCTGCCCGGTCTCGGAGTGCCCGCCCTCCACGCCTGGCGCCGCCGCAGCAAACTGCGCGGGGACGCCGCCCGATGAACCAGGATCCACGCCCAGGACTTTTGTTGCTGGAAGCCTTGCCCACCCTCGCCGGCGGGCAGACCGTGCTGCTCAACCTGCTGCCCGCACTGACTGACCGCTTTCGAGTCAGTATCCTGCTGCCAGGCGCAGGCGAGCTGGCGCAGGCCTGCCAGGCCCAGGGCGTGGCTTGTTTCTTTGCCCCGATCGGACGCTACTCGCTGATGCACAAATCGCTGCGCGATCTGGCCGCCTACAGCGCATTGACCCCCCGCCTGGTCTGGCGCACCCTGCAATTGATCCGCCAGCAGCAGATCGATCTGGTCTATGCCAACAGCGGCCCCACCTTCCTCTGGGGCGCGCTGGCCGCACAACTGGCCGGATGTCCAATCCTCTGGCACCACCACAACCTCTTTGCCGACGGCAAAACCTTGTTCGCCGTGCGGACAGCCGCACACCTGCCCGCCCTCCGCACGATCGTCTGCGCGTCCCCTGCCGCCCAACAACAGCTGGCAGGGCTGCCCCCCCGGACAATCACCGTTCCCAACGGCGTCAACACCGAACGCTTCTCTCCCAACCCGGCAGCACGCCCCCACATCCGCAGCGCACTGGGGATTCCAGACAACGCATGGGTCGTCGGCCTGGTCGGCGATCTGATCCCCCTCAAACACCAGGATACCCTGCTGACCGCACTGCCAATGGTGCGACAACAATTTCCACAGACCTGGGCTGTCCTGGCCGGTGAAGCCCGAAGCGGAGAAGCACTCAGCCAACGCTATGCCCAGCAGCTTCGACAACTCCCCCAGACACAGGTGCTGCAGATCGGACGGCGCACAGATCTGCCCGACCTGCTCAATGCCCTGGATCTGCTGGTCGTCGCATCGGAACGAGAAACAGGTCCACTGGTGCTGCTGGAAGCCCTCGCCTGCGGGCTGCCTGTGCTGAGCACACCGGTCGGACGTGCCCCAGAGCTGCTGCCCGCCGATCTCCTCTTTCCCGTGGGGGATTCGGCCGCCTTGGCCGCAGCCCTGAACGCGTGGCTGCCTGCCAGAGAACGTCGAGAACGTGCCGCACGCCAGCTGCGCCAGCTGGCAGAGCGCGACCTGTCGCTGGCTCCTTTCCAGAACGCCCTCCAACATGTGATCGCAGACATCCTGCCCCCCCGCCCACAAGAAAGCCGCCCCCTATGAATGCCCCCGTTCCCTCCTTTTCAGTGCCCCCCCACGCGCTGCGCACCCTGACCGCTGCGATCCTGGTCGGCTTTGCCCTGCTCTACACCGGCTGGATCACCTATGTCATTGCAGCAGACCGCCCGTTGGACTTCTATACCTATCTGCTGGCTGCCGCTGCCTTCGCACAAGGGGAGGACCCGTATACGATGAGCAGTGCAGCACAGGAGATGCTGGCCAGCCAGAAGGGAATCACCCACTTCGCACGCGTCTATCGTTATCCGCCCCACACCGCACTGCTGTTGTTGCCCCTGCTCCAGCTCCCCCCACAGGGCGCCGCGCTGCTCTGGGTCACCCTCAATGCACTGGCTCTGGTCGCCGGTGCCTGGTCTTTGGCCACACTCTACCCCCACCGCTACAGCCGCCCGCTGGCACTGGGGCTGATGCTCTGCTCGGTGCCGCCGCTGGCCACCCTGCTGGCTGGCCAGGTCGTGGGCTTGCTCTACCTCACCACCGTGCTGGGGCTGGTCTGGCTCGCCCGCAGCCAGGTGGTGCGCGGGGGTCTGGCCCTGGCCACCGGCTCTCTGCTCAAATTGCTCCCCATTGCGCTCATCCTCTATCTCTTCTGGCGCCAGCAGTGGCGTGCCGGCCTCGTTGCCGCAGGGCTGCTGGCGCTGCTGTTTGTCCTTGCAACCCCACTGGCTGGGCTGGACGGGATGCAGCACTATCTGGCCAGCGCAGTTGCCCTGGGGGGACCCGACACTGTCATTGCCGACCCGGTCAACCAAACCCTCACCGCCTGGGCAGGCAGAAGTTTTGCAGCGCTGAGCAACGACCAGATTGTGCTCGTCGGGCGCATCGCCAGCCTGGCCATTGTCCTGCTGACCGCTGCGGTCTGTGTGCCGTTGGGCACCTCGCACAGCTTTCTGGTGCGCGAAGTCGCACTGATCGTGGCTGCGCTGCAGATGATTGCCCCCTTCACCTGGTATCTGCAGCTGGTGATGCTGCACATTCCACTCTTCGTCACGCTGATGACCTTGCTGCCCCAACGCCGCAGGAAAACAATCGCTGCTGTCGGGCTGCTGACCCTGTTCAGCAATCTGCACGGCTTGTTCTGGCGCCCAATCGCCGAAAGCCTCGGCAACGGCTGGTGGATGTCCACCCCCCTGTTTCTGACCCTGCTGCTCTGGGTCTGTCTGGCCACAGACATTCTGACAGAAAAGCAGTCCCTGCACAGGAAAACCACCCCCGCTCAACCCTAAATCCACCCTCTGCCACAGAATCTGTTTTCTGCCAGTTCGGGTCTACTCCAATTTTGTGGTATGCTGTTCCCAATGTTTTGGGCGATCCCCCCAACAATCATACAGAACGAGCAGGGGAAACAAAATCATGAGCACAGTGAGTCTGGTCACCGGCGGTGCCGGTTTTATTGGTTCCCACGTCGTCGATGAACTTATCGCCCTCGGCCACCAGGTCTTGATCCTCGACGATCTCAGCGGCGGTTTTCGCAGAAATATACACCCAGCGGCCCAGTGGATCGAAGGCAGCATCACCGATGTGGCCCTGGTCGACCGCCTGTTCGACCTGCATCGCATCGACTATGTCTACCACCTGGCCGCCTACGCCGCTGAGGGGCTCAGCCATTTCATCAAACGGTATAACTACACCAACAACCTGCTCGGCAGCGTCAACCTGATCAACGCCGCGGTCAACCATGCCGTCAAATGCTTTGTCTTCACCTCCTCCATCGCCGTGTACGGCACAGCTCAGCTGCCGATGCACGAAGAGACCCTCCCCCAGCCTGAAGATCCGTACGGCATCGCCAAATATGCAGTCGAACTCGACCTGGCAGAAAGCCAGGCCATGTTTGGTCTGCCTTATGTCATCTTTCGCCCCCACAATGTCTACGGCGAACGCCAGAACCTCAGCGATACCTACCGCAACGTGATCGGGATTTTTATCCGCCGCGCCTTGCAAGGGCTGCCGCTGGCCATCTTCGGGGACGGCGAACAGACCCGCGCCTTCACCCATGTCGACGATGTGGCGCCGATCCTGGCACGCTGTGTGGAACGCCCTGCGGCCTACAACCAGGTTTTCAACATCGGCGCCGATGAGCGCTGTTCTGTCAACCAGATCGCCCAGCTGGTCGCAGCGGCTCTCGACCGCCCCTGCCAGATCACCTACCTGCCTCAACGCCACGAAGTCCTGCATGCGTACGCCAGCCATACCCGGGTACAGAGCCATTTTGGGGACTTGCAGCGCCATATCAGCCTTGAACAGGGCATTCGCCGGATGGCAGCCTGGGCCCAGACCCTCCAGCCGGGTGTCTCGAAACCGTTTGCCGGCATTGAAGTGCACAAAAGGCTTCCCCCTTCCTGGGCCGCCTTGGACGCCTCCACCCTGCGCCAGGCCACACCTTGAGAGGAATTGCGGTGTACCACGGGTTTACAGTCACTGTCGTTTTTCCAGCCTACAACGAGGCATCCTACATCCGCAAGGCGGTGGAAGATTTCCTGGCCAGCGGTGTCGTCGACGAAATTGTCGTTGTCGACAACAACTCCCAAGATGCCACCGCCCAGGAAGCCAGCCGCGCAGGCGCACGGGTCGTCACCGAAACACGCCAAGGGTACGGCTATGCCCTGCGTCGCGGGCTGCGCGAGGCAACCGGGGATCTGATCATCCTGGCCGAGCCAGACGGCACCTTTGTCGGCAAAGATGTGTTCAAATTGCTCGCCTATGCCGACGATTTTGAAATGGTCTGCGGCACCCGCACCACCCCCGAACTGATCTGGGAAGGCGCCAATATGGGCTGGTTTCTTCGCCAAGGCAACTGGATCGTGGCAAAGCTGCTCATGCTGCTCTACAACACACCCTCGCTCAGCGACTGCGGCTGCACAATGCGGTTGATTCATCGCAAAGCGCTGGAGCGCTTCCAAACCCAGCTGACTGTCGGAGGGTCCCACTTTTTGCCCGAGATGGTCATCCTGGCCCGCAAGCAAAATCTTCGCTTCATCGAAATCCCGGTCAGCTATCGGGGCAGGGTCGGCGAATCCAAAATCACAGGCAACCTCAAAGGGGTCCTGCGTACCGGGACGCGCATGATCTGGCTCATCCTCCGCCGTCGGTTCTAAGTGCGCTTGCCAACGCCCGATCGAGTGAGCAGTGTGTTGCTGATGAAGACGCTTCGCCAATCTCCTGTCGTTGGGGTGACCCTCCTGGGGACACTCCTTTTTCAAATCGTCACCTTCTGGGCGCTGCAGTGGCAGCCGCTCACCGCCGATGAAGGGGAGTTTATGCTGGCAGCCCTCGACTGGCCGGCCCGCCGCTCGCTCATCCCACACCCACAGCTGTACGTGCACGCGCTGCAAGCTGCGTTTTTGCTGTGGGGTGAATCGGTGCCGGCGGCACGCATGGTCAATCTGCTGGCCAATCTGGCCACCACCCTCCTGCTGCTGCCGCTGACTGCCTCGGTGCTGCGCCGCCAACTGCCCCCAGAGCGTATCCCACACGCTCAGATCAGCGCACTCCTGCTCTGGGCGGCCTGCCCCCTGGTCATCCAGAACCAGCTGCTGCTCGATATCGACAACGGCATCCTGACCACGGCGCTGACCGGCACACTGCTGCTCTGGTATGCCCTGGAACCCGCTCACCCCCTCTTGCGTACGGCAGCAACCGGGGCCGGCTTTGCCCTGGCCCTTTGGAGCAAACTGCCGACCCCCCCGATGCTGATGGCCGGGATGGTCTTCTTTTACCTGCTGCAGCGCAGAGGAATGCAGGCAGCGCTGGCAGCCGCAGCAGCGCTCTGCGGCATTGCGCTCTTTCTGTCCACCCATCTGCTTTATTCTCACTGGACAGGATACACACTCAGCCAGGCAGCCTCCGGGCTGGCTGGCCGCACCGCCACAGCAGAAAGTGCCCTGGCCACAGTGCCCAGTGTCGCCCTGCAGTCAACCGGTGTATTTCTTTTCTGGATCACGCTGCCGTTGGCTTTGTTGACCCTGCTTGCTGTTGCCCGCACACTGCGCAATTTTCAGCGCGGCCAGCTGCAGGAAGTCGATTTGCTGGTAGTGTTGGTCGCAGGGATCGCCCTGTTTTACGGAACTTTGATTGTGCCTGCCTGGGGCTACCCACGCTATCACACCCCAGGCTATGCACTGTTGTGCGTTGTGGCCGGCAGCACCGTGGCCTCCGCCGGACTCACAGCCACCCGGCGGACACTCCTGACATTCGGGCTCGTGCTGGCTGGCGCACTGCTGGCCCAGCTCTTGACCCTCGGCGATCCCCTCTATCCACTCTACCGCGCCACCTTTGAAACCGTGCAGCTGAACGAACGCCTGGCTGTGGCCGCGCCTCCCGCCCTGATCCAGCTGGCCATCCTGGCTGGAGGCGTGGGGGCAGCCACACTGCTATTGCGCGGAGCCCCCATCCCCTTTGCCAGCCGTCTCTGCCTGGCCCTCTTTGCCCTGACGCTGGGGCTTTTCATCGCCACCCACTGGGCTCAGCTGCGCGCCGACTACAGCACACGCTATCGGTATACCTATCTCTATGCAGACCGCCAGCGCGCCATCGAGTATGTCAATCAAAATGTGCCGGACGATGGCTTTCTATTGGCGGACAAAGATATCTTGTGGTACGCCACTCGGCCGGGTGAACCGATCTACCCCTATTTGCAGCCGACTGCCTTTGTGGCGCGGCTGCAAGCCGGACATGTCGACGCACTGGTCTGGGCCGAAAAAGAATGGCTCAAATCAGGAATCAAAAATGACCCCCAAAGCCTGCACCTGCTTGAAAGCTGTTTTGAAGTCGAACAGTTTGGGATCTTTTTTGTGGCAATGCGCACCGATCCATGTTCTCTCCTGCCCTGAAAGCTGCCAGGAGTCCCCACCTTATGCGTGTTCTCTACCTCTACAAAGACTATTCTCCAGTGCTGGGCGGGATCGAAAATCATATCAGACAGCTGGCTCAAGGACTGCGCGAGCGAGGGATCGAGACCCAGGTTCTCGTCACCAACACGGTCAACCGCTCGACAGCAGAATGGATCGACGGAGTTCCAGTCTGCAAAACTGCGCGCCAGCTCAACATCTCCTCCGCCCCGGTCAGCCTGCCCTTTTTCCCGGCCGTCTACCGTCTGGAAGCAGGGGTCGACCTGGCCCACCTGCATATGCCCTATCCACCCGGCGAGCTGGCACACCTGCTGCTTGGCCGCAGCCGACAGATGGTAGTCACCTACCACAGCGACATTGTGCGCCAACGTGTGCTGGGTGCACTCTATCGCCCCTTTCTCTGGCAGCTGTTGAAACGAGCAGCCCTGATTTCTGTCTCCAATCCGGTCTACATCCAGGATTCTCCATTTCTGCGCCGCTATGCAGAAAAATGCCGTGTGGTTCATTTTGGGGTGGACTTTACCCGCTTTGCCGCAACACCAGCGGTGCAGCAACAGGCGGCTGCATGGCAAGCACGTTCTCTCGACAGGCCGCTGATCCTCTTTGTCGGCCGTCTGCGCCATTACAAAGGGGTCGATGTGCTGATCTCGGCGCTGCAGCGGCTTCCCGACGCCCGGGCCCTGGTCGTCGGCGTCGGCCCGATGGAGCAGACATGGCGCCGCCAGGCACAAACCCAGGGGGTCGCCGATCGTGTCACCTTTCTGGGGGAGCTCTCCGATGCGGAGCTGGTCGCCCTCTACCATGCGGCCAGTATCTTTGTCCTGCCCTCCACCAACCGCGCCGAGACCCTGGGGATTGTCCAGCTGGAGGCCATGGCATGCGGCCTGCCCCTGGTCTGCACTGAATTGGGCACAGGCACCTCTTATGTCAATCAAAACGGCCAAACCGGATGGGTTGTGCCCCCCAATGATGCCGATGCCCTGGCAGCAGCCCTGCGGCGATTGCTGGAGAATCCTGCCCAGCGCGCAGCCATGGGAGCCGCCGGGCGAGAACGGGCGCTCCGCCACTTTTCGGTGCAGGCGATGCTGGAGCAGACCCTGGCCTTGTATGCCGAGGCGATGGGCCGATCTCTGTAGCAATCGGGCTGCATCTCCTCCCAATTCTTGACCCACACACCGGGATGGGCTAGCATACCCACTAAATTACGTGCAAGCAGGACAATTCAGCCTCTGCACGGCTTGCGTGGCTCTTTTCAAGGCAGGAAATCCAGCATTCATGGGGAACCGAACCAAACTCGACCAGTGGTGTGACGCAATTCTGGAAGCCGGCTGGCTGGCTGCACTGGTGGTTGCGCCGCTCTTTTTCAACGTCTTTTCCAGCCGTGTCTTTGAACCCGATAAAATCAGCCTGGTGCGCAGCATTGCGCTGGCCCTGATCGCAGTCTGGCTGGTCAAGGTGGCCAACGGCGGCTATGCCTGGCTGCCGCTGGCCAACAGCCAGCCCTCTGAACAACCGACCGGTGCCAACTGGAGCGGCTTTGTCAAAAATCCGTTGATCGGGCCTGTGACATTGGTGGTCGTGGCCTTTGCCCTGGCCACTGTTTTCAGCGTGGCTGTCTTTGTCAGCTGGTTTGGCTCCTACCAACGGATGCAGGGGACCTACAGCTTCCTGGCCTATGTGGCGATTGCCGCCTTGACTGCGGCGACCCTGCGCCGCCCGGAACAGCTGCGCCGGCTTCAGCACGCCATCATCCTGACCAGCCTGCCCATCGCGATCTATGGAATCATCCAGCACTATGGGCTCGACCCGCTCCCCTGGGGCGGGGATGTACAGACCCGCGTGGCGGCCAATGCGGGCAACCCCATTTTTCTGGCTGCCTATTTGATCATGGCCTTCTTTCTAACCCTGGAGCGGGTCTTCACCAGCTTTGTCCGGCTGCTGGGGGTGGGACACAAAGCCGCTGGCCCGCTACAGGATTGGCAATCTTCCCTGGCTGGCGGCGCCTACCTCTTCGTGCTGCTGGTGCAGAGCATCGCCCTCGTCTGGACACAGAGCCGTGGCCCCTGGCTGGGCTGGATCCCGGGCATCTTCCTGTTTGTCTTGCTGGCCGTGAGCACCGTGCGCCCACGCTATTTTCGTACGCTGCTCAGCCTGGCTTTGGCAGGAACGGTGGGGCTGGTGCTGCTCGTCCTGGCCGCCAATTTTATTCCTGCCTTCCAGTTTCTGCAGCAGACCCCGTACGTTGGACGCTTTGTCAATGTCTTTGAAACAGAAAGCGGCACCGGCAAAGTACGCCAGCTGATCTGGGGAGGAGCTGCCGAAATGCTTCTGCCCCACGAACCGCTCACTTTTCCAGACGGCAGCCAGGATGGGGTCAACGTGCTGCGCCCACTCATCGGCTATGGGCCTGAAGCCATGTGGGTCGCATTCAATCCCTTCTACCCCCCCGAGCTGGCCCATGTCGAAGCGCGCAACGCCAGCCCGGACCGCTCGCACAACGAGGCCTGGGACAGCATCGTCATCACCGGGCTGCTCGGCTTTGTCGGTTACATCGCCCTGTTTGTGACGATCTTTTACTGGTCGCTGCGCTGGCTGGGCCTGATCACCGAGCGCCGCGACACCCTGCTCTATGCGCTCCTGGTCGCCAGCTTCGGCATCGCCGGTTCGCTGGGGCTGATGGCCGCCGACGGCTGGCAACTGCGCATGGCCGGGCTGGGGCTGCCCTTCGGCATCATCACCGGCTTCGGCAGCTACACGGCACTGGCAGCCTTCCTGCACGCTGGGGTCAAGCCCGATCGCAGCGACCTGCCACGGCTGATGATCATCATCGCCCTGCTCACCGCTGTCGTGGCCCATTATCTGGAAATTCACTTCGGGATCGCAATCGGGGCGACCCGCACGCACTTCTGGATCCTGATTGCCGTGCTGATGGTGGTCGGCATGCGCCTGCTGCCGGTCCTCCAGAACACGCCGACAGCCAACGCTGAAAGCGACTTCCCTGCGGCCGAAAGCCCCGCCCCACCCGCCCGGCGCGGCAAGGCCGCCACCCCACCGCCCAGCCGACGCGCTGTCCAGACGCGGGGAGCCTCCCTCGGACGGCTGCCGCGCACCGTGTTGACCGACGTCCTGATCTTTCTGACCTTCGTCTACATCTATCTGACCAATGCAGCGGGTCTGACCGATTCTTCCCGCATCCTGAGCGACAGCATCTTCGTCGACCCCAAAACCGGCAGCCCAGCTCCAGCCATCTTCTTTCTCATGCTCTTCACCTGGCTGGTCGCCGCAGTGCTCGGGCTGGCTGAAGAATCGCTGGCACAGCACCGCCCCCCCCCCATCCGCTGGTGGCTGACCGGGTTGGGGCTGCACGCTGCGGTCGTCTGGGGTGTCTGGCTGGTCTATGGGCTGATCCAGGCGGCCCGGCTGGCCCCCATCCCCCCCCCACAGGGGATCACCAACCAGGATTTTTTGAACCTCCAGTTGGAACGGGTCGGCGGCCACTTTGGTTTCTTCACCTTCGTCCTGATCGCCTGGATGCTGGCCGCAGGCACCCTCTACGCCTGGCCCGCCCTGCGCGCCCGCGGGCTGCCCGCCGCTGGCAGGATCTGGGGGGCAGCGGCCACAGGCGTCGCTGCCAGCGCTCTGGCCATCTTCCTGATCTACACGGTCAACGTCAATCTGGTCAAAGCCGATATTGTCTACAAACAAGGGCAGCAGTTCGACAGCCAGGCCAACTGGCTGAGCAGCGTCGAGCTCTACAGACGTGCGCTGGCGACCCGCGCCACCGAAGACCATTACATGCTCTTTCTCGGACGGGGACTGCTCGAACAGGCCAAACTCTCCCCAGTCGAAGGGACAGCGACCCTCCCCGCTGCGCTCACCCTGGCAGATGTGCTTGACTTGACCCCTGACACGGTCTCCCAACTCGGACGCAACGACCTGCTGCGCGCCGCGGAGAGCGTCCTCTTGGAGGCCCAGCGGGTCAACTCTCTCAACACCGACCACACCGCCAATCTGGCGCGCCTCTACCGCACCTGGGCCGACCTGGACGGTGCAGAGCCGACTGTTCGCCAGCAGTGGCTGGACCGCAGCATTCTCCTGTACGACACAGCCATCACCCTCAGCCCCAATGCCGCCCACCTCTGGAACGAACGGGGCAATGCCCTGCTGGCAGCCGGCAAGAACGAAGAGGCGCTGGCCTCCTTCGAACAGAGCCTCAGCCTGGACACGCTCTTCGACCAGACCTATCTGCTCCTGGCCGACTACCTCGAACGCAATGGCCAGATCGACCGCCTGAAAGAAGTGCTCGGCCAGGGCATTCAAGCCTTCACAGAACGGGGCAACGCCCCGGCAGCAGGCCAGCTGCTCAGCTATCTGGGCGTCGTCGAACTGCAGGCGCTGCGCAATCTCGCCATTCTCCGGCGCGACCAGAACGATCTCGAACAGGCCATGAATTTCACCCGCCAGGCCATCGCCGTTGCGACCACGCCTGAAGATCTGGCCGGACTGCACCAGCTGGCAGCCGAACTCTTCCAGCGCCAGAACAACAGCGAAGGGATGGTGGCCGAGATGGAGATGGTTCGTCAGTTCCTGCCCAACGACATCAACACGCTGCGCACCCTCAGTTCGCTTTACACAGCGACAGGGAACTCTGCCAAAATGCTCGAAATTGCCCAAACCTTGCTGGGGTTGGAGCCCTCCAATTTTCAGTATATGCTGGAAGCAGCCATTGCCCTGCTGCGTCTTGAACGGCGCAACGAAGCCCTGGCCCTTCTGCAGCAGGCCAAGACACTCGCCCCCCCCGACCAGCAGCCCACCATCGACGCACTGATCGCCCAGGCCAATGGATAACCGACCGGCCATGCTCGAGACCCTGCCACTGACCGCATTTTTGTTGATCGGAGCCAGCGCGCTGCTGCTGGCCATCGGTGTGGTGCCGCTGATGCGACAGCTCGCCCTGCAAACCGGGACCGTCGATCGGCCTGCCGCGCGCAAAATTCACAGTGCCCCCGTGCCCCTGCTGGGGGGGGCCGCCATCTACCTTACCTTCATTCTGGTTCTGTTTTTCTTCGGGGATCGCAACTACATCAACGAGGCGATCGGCATCTTTGTCGGTGCCTCGTTCATGAGTTTCATGGGCATCATCGACGACCGCTGGGGACTGGGCAGCTATGTCAAGCTGGCGGGCCAGCTGGGCGCCGCAGCGATTTTGATCTACTCGGGGGTCAAAGTCCAGCTCTTTGACAGCTGGCTCGACATCGCTGTCACCCTGGTCTGGGTGGTCGGCATCACCAATGCCCTCAATCTGCTCGACAACATGGATGGCCTGAGCGGCGGGGTGGCCATGATTGCAGCAATCTTTTTCACCCTGCTGGCCGCCATGAGCAAACAGTATCTGGTCGGTGTGCTGGCCGCAGCGCTGGCCGGGGCCTGCGCCGGTTTCCTGGTCTACAACTGGAATCCGGCCCGCATCTTCATGGGCGACGCCGGCAGCCTCTTTCTCGGCTTCATGCTGGCCGCCGTCGCCATCAAATTGCGCTTCCCCAGCAACAGCACCACTGTCACCTGGATGATCCCGGTTCTGGTGCTGGGACTGCCCCTTTTCGACACACTGCTCGTCTTTGTCAGCCGGCTGCGCCGCGGCAAAAATCCGCTGACCACCCCCGGCAAAGACCACGTCAGCCACCGGCTGGCCTCTCTGCTCTCCAGCCGGCGCGAGGCAGTGCTCGTCTGCTACCTGATCGGCTGCGGTTTTGGCCTGGCAGCCATCTTTGTCTCCCAGGCCTCCTGGATCGAAGCAATCTTCGTGGCCACCAGCCTTGCTCTCCTTGGACTGTACGGGCTGTGGCGCCTGGAATTCCAGAATGGCGGCGTGCGCCCCACATGAACACGCCGCGCAAACAGGTCCTCATCTACACCGACGGCGGCTGCGACCCCAACCCAGGGCCCGGCGGCTACGGGGTCGTCTTGCTCTACGGCCCCCACCGCAAAGAGCTCGCCAACGGCTACCGCCGCACCACCAACAACCGAATGGAAATCATGGCCGCGATCGCCGGGCTGGAGCTGCTCAAGCTCCCCTGCGAGGTGACACTCTTCAGCGACTCTGAATACCTGGTCAACGCCATGCGCAAAGGCTGGGCTAGCCGCTGGCGCGCCAACCAGTGGCGACGCGCCGACAGACAGCCTGCCGCCAACCCAGATCTCTGGGAAACGCTGCTGCAGCTGTGCGAACGCCATACCGTCACCTTTGAATGGCTCAAAGGCCATGCCGGGGATGTCGAGAACGAACGGTGCGACCAGCTGGCAATGGCAGCTCGCCTGAAAAACGATCTTCTCCCTGACCCCGGCTACCCAGAAGGAGGGGATTGAATCTTCTCGCATTGTGCGCTATGCTGTAGAGAGACAAGTTACTCATCAGGAGGCATGTGTGAACATTCGACTGGATAAATTCACCCTTGTGGTTCTGGCTGTGGTGGGGATTCTGGCGTTGACCGCCGTGATCCTGGTCAACCGCAGCGGAAACAGCGATGAGCTGCAAGCGTATCGCACAGAAGATGTGCCAGAGACCCCGGTCTACAACGCATTTTTGGCCTTCCGCAAAGGGGACATTGCCACCGCCCGCGCCCAGTACAGCAGCCGGGTGCTGGAAGAGGTCGCCGGAGAAGCCGGCTATGGCCCGCTGCGCGGGGAGAGCTACCTGTCCGACGAAACCGCACGGCGCCTGCGCGTTCTGCAGGTAAATCCAGACCCGCAGGACGCCCAGCGAGCCTATGTGACGGTTGCTATCGACATGTACGCGACCGGAGGGCTCTTCGAGGGGGGATCGACCTGGTCTTCAGAACGCACGGTCGAGGTGATCCGGGAAAATGAAACCTGGAAGATCAACGCACAGGAATATTTCTACTGAGCGGAGATGGCTACGATGCAAGCGACCGATTCTGTCCCACGCCCCAAAATGCACCGGCTGGCTGCCGTACGCCGGTTTTACGTCTACCTGGTCGCCTTTGTCAGCCAGATCTTTGTGCTGGTCGGCGTGATCGATCTGATCGATCTGATCGGCCGGATGTGGCTGCAAAGCGGCGGCATCCTGCAAGGCACCTTTGTGCGCAGCGCCACTGCCCGCTCGATCGGGATGCTGGCGGTGGCAACGCCCCTCTTCCTGGTGCACTGGTGGCTCGGCCAGCGTTTCCGCAAGGAGCCCCCCGAGCGTGCCTCTGTGCTGCGCAAGCTCTTTCTGTACGGGTCGACCGCAGTCAGCCTGGGGCTGGTGCTCGCCAATCTCTATCCAATCCTCCGAGACCTGACCTGGCTGATCGCCGGTCTCCCGGTGCGGTCGGTCGAGCTGTGGCCGAGTGGATGGCTGACCTGGGGGAGCACAGCCGGGATCGGGGCTGGATTGCTTGGATACTGGCATCGTGTTCTTGTGGCGGATGGAGACCAGGGGCGCGAGCAGAGAGGGGCCCGTTTTGTCCGTCAGCTCTTCTTGCTTGCAGCAGGCCTGTTTGGCCTGGGGCTGGCCGTGTGGGGCGCACGGACCCTGATCCAGCTGGGCCTGCAGGTTGCTGTGGATCGGTGGAGCGGTGCCCTCGACCAGGAGTGGTGGCATCTGCCCTTTGGGGGAGCCTTCAGCCAGCTGCTGGTCGGGGGCTGGCTCTGGCGGGTCAACTGGCAGCAGTGGCGGCAGATGATCGACGTCGACCGCCACGAGGGACAGGCAGCGATGCGCCGCATCTACCTCTATCTGAGCGTTTTCAGCGGGGCAGCGCTGGCGTTGACGCCGGCGGCGCTGTTGCTGCGCGAGGCGTTGTTGATGGCGCTGGGCAGCGGCGGAGGAACGCTCGCCGAGCTGCTGGAACAGATGATCGAACCGACCTCTTTCATCCCGATCGGGGTGCTTGTGTGGGGAGGGCACTGGGCACTGCTGCGCAGAGAGACCGACGCGTACGGCGACAGCGGGCAGAGCGCCATGGTGCGCCGGCTCTACGCCTACCTGGTGGCCGCCATCGGGCTGGCACTGCTCTGGACAGGCGCAGTACAGGTCATCCATGCCTTGTTGGGCAGCTGGTTGACCGGAGACCTCTGGGACGACCCGTTGGCCACAGGGCTGTCGCTGCTGGCTGTGGGGGCCCCGGTCTGGACCATTTTTTGGCGCCGCGTACAGTCGATCGCAGAGACGGCCGAAGGCGGCCAGGAACGCGATTCCTGGCCGCGCAAAGTCTACCTCTACGGTGTCGCCCTGGTCGGGGCCCTGCTCCTGCTCAGCACGCTGGCCCAGGCCCTCTACCGGGTGCTGCTCACACTGCTGGGCGAGCCCGATCTGGCTTTTTCCTCCAATGAACTGGCCTACCAGCTGGCGGACAGCGCCATCGCCGCCGTCCTCTGGAGCATCCATCTGTGGGCGCTGCGCGCGGATGGCCGCTTTGAGAAACCACCCCAGCTTGTTGAAGCAGCTGACCCATACGCTGCGCTGCAGGTACGGATTGCCCTGCTGGAAGAGGAACTCAACAGCGCCCGGGCAGAACTGGCGGCGCTGGAACAGAGGCGTGGCGTCTAGCTGAACCGGGCCAGCCGGGCAGCTGGCGATCTCCCTTCGATCAGGGCGTATATTGTTCCAGTTCGAGGGTCGCACGATTGCGCCCATCAATATACTTGACCAGCGGATAAGGGGCGCTCTGTGCAACCCACAATCGGCTGACCGTATCGCCAGTGTCAAGCAGGACAACCCAGGTGTCGTACAGACCGGCCGCGACCGGGAGCGATTCGTCTCCCACCACCCGAACCGTCACTCTTTCCAAGGTGCCGGCGACCGGCAAAAATGAATTCAGCTGGGTGGCGTAGCCGCGCGCCAGAGGAAGCGCCCGCACAAGCATCGGGAGGGTCACCGCCTCCCGCACATCGCTTGGGATCTCGATGCGCTGGGTGGTCGCGACATCCGCTCGCGTGGTCAACACCAGGTCGACGGCTGGGCCAGCATACTGAGCGTCCACCGTCTCTGTCCCTGCGGCGCTGGACCGTTCCAACAGCGAAGCCTGGGGCCGAAAGCCAGCCTCAAAAAATTTGACTGTGACCGTCTCCTGCCCGTCCTGCGCCTGGGTCTGACGCAGCAGGGACCAGAGACGCTCCCCACCATCGTTCGTTCCAGAGGTCAGGGTGTAGGTCATTGTGCCCGCATACGTTCCGTCACTGTCGGTGAGGCGAAACGTATGGGTCTCCCCTTCTTGCCAAGGAGCTGGGTTGAAACGGAGCGCCACAGGAGCCGGCTGGGAACAGCCCACCAGGAGCAGCAGGGCCAACAGAAGGGCCGGCCACAGACCAGAAAAGAGACGTACTGGATTCAACATTGCGCATTCCTTTATGATTCTGTTCGCAAAGACTCCACTGGACAGCAGCTTGCTTTTGTACATTATGGCAGCAGAGCCCCAAATTGCCAATCGCCAGCCCGCTGCGGAGGCTGGCTGGGGTCGGGCAGAAGACAATCTGGTGGCCAGCAGGATGCCCCGATGGCCCAGCCACCTTGGCAGCTGTTGGCCCGAGCGGTTATAATCGGAAGCCATGGGAAAACGACGCCGCAGCTGGAATCCAGCAGACTTTGTGCGCACCACAGAGGGCCAGCTGGTCATCGGTTTTTTTGTTATTCTCTACATCGTCGGCGGCGCGCTGATCTGGACTTATTATGGTGCAGGAGGTGCCATTGCTGGCTGGCTTTGCATCACCGGCGGGCTGGTTTTCTTTCTGCTGCTGTATGGGCTGGTCTCCTTGGTTGGCTGGTGGGCCAACCGCTGACAGGACAACGAAAGGGCAGGGCATGGGACATAAAATTCTGGTCGGGGTTGCCTGGCCATATGTGAACGGTGAAAAGCATATCGGCCAGATCGCCGGGGCCTATCTGCCCCCAGATATCTTTGCCCGGTTTCAGCGCATGGCTGGCAACGACGTGCTGATGGTGAGCGGTTCAGACACCCACGGCACCCCCATCATGCTCAAGGCAGACGAAGAGGGCCTGCCCTACACCGAGTTTATCGACAAATATCATGGGCTCTTTGTCGACGGCTGTCTTGCCATGGGGTTGACCTTCGACCTGTACACCCACACCGACACAGCCAACCATTGGAATGTCACCCAGCAGATGTTCCTGCGCCACTGGGAGACCGGTTTTGTCTACAAAGATGTGCAGCGTCAGTGGTACGACCCCGTCGCCAAAAAATTTCTGGCCGACCGCTATGTGGAAGGTGAATGCCCCTACTGCGGCTCTGCAGATGCGCGCGGGGATCAGTGCGACCGCTGTGGCCGCATCTACGACGCGCTGGAACTCAAAAGACCGCGCTCCAAAATCAGCGGCACCACGGCGCTGGAAATCCGCGAGACCGAACATTTCTTCCTCGACCTGGCAAAGATGAACGGCCCGCTGCTGGAATGGATCGCCCAGGGCAAGGAACACTGGCGCCCCAATGTGCTCAATTTTACCCGCGGACAGCTTGAACTGCGCGAGCTGCGCGGGCGCGCCATCACCCGCGACCTGGACTGGGGCATCCCCATCCCGGTCGGGGAGTACCCCGACAAACGGATCTACGTCTGGTACGACGCTGTGATCGGCTATCTGAGCGCCGCAGTGGAGTGGGCCCATCTGGGGGACGACCCCGAAGCCTGGCGACAGTGGTGGGATGCCGACGTCAACCCGGAGGCCCGGCTCTACAATTTCATCGGCAAAGACAACATCCCCTTCCACACCATCCTCTGGCCCGGCATGCTGATCGGCTACAACGCCGGCGCCACCCACCTGAATCTTCCCTACGATGTGCCGGCCAACGAATATTTGAACCTGGGAGGCGACAAGTTCAGCACCAGCCGCGGCAATGTGATCGGCTGGAACAGCGTGCTGGCCCAGTTCCAGCCCGACGCCTGGCGCTATGTCCTCACCGCACTGGCCCCCGAAACCGCCGATGTCGAGTTCACCTGGCAGGAATTTCAAGACCGGGTCAACAACGAACTGGTCGCCAACTGGGGCAATCTGGTCAACCGCATGCTGGGCTTTGCCTACAAACGTTTCGAGGGCGCCGTTCCTTTCCCTGGGGAGTTGACCGCCGGCGACCAGGCCCTGCTCGACGAGCTGCGGGCTGGCTTTGACAGCGTCGGAGCCCTCTACGGGACGGTCAAACTCAAGGCCGCCTTGCAGGAAGTCCGAAAGCTCAGCCAGCGGGTCAACCAGTATCTCAACGAAAATGCCCCCTGGAAACTGATCAGCGTCGATACAGCACGCGCGGCGACCACGGTCTATGTGGCCCTGCAGGCGATCGACTGGCTCAAAGTGCTGTGGGCGCCGATCCTGCCCCACGCCAGCGAAGCGGTCCATACGATGCTCGGCTACCAGCGCCCGCTCTTTGGGCGCCAGTACACCGAACTGGTCGAGGACAGCCGCGGCCGCCATCGTGTGTTGCGCTACGACCACAGCCCAGCCTGCGGGCTCTGGGAGCCAGGCTGGCTGCCGCCAGGACAGCGGCTGGCCGAGCCCCGAGCCCTCTTTGTCAAGCTGGATGATGCGGCGATGGCAGAAACGTTGGAATAGCCATGCGCCTGCAGCTTCAAGAACCTGCGGCGTCTGTGCCAGGGTATCGCCCGATTGCCGCCAGCCTGGACCAATACTACCTCTCCAAATCTTCGCACCTTGCGCTCCTCCTGGTGCTGACCGGCTATCTGGTGGCAGCCACACTCTTTGCGGTGGTCACCCCCCCTTGGCAGAACCCCGATGAGCCGGCCCACTACAACAACATTGCGACGATCGCCTCAGGACAGGGGCTGCCGTTCCTCCATCCCGGCGACTACGACCAGGAGTACCTCAACGCCCTGGTCGGCGGCGGCTTTCCCCCCCACCTCTCGATCGAGCCACTGCGCTACGAGGCCTATCAGCCCCCCCTGTACTATGTGGCGGCCGTGCCCGCTTTCCTGCTCGGCCATGGCGACCCGGTGGCGGTGCGCCTCTTCAACGTGCTGCTCGGGGCCGGCAGCTTGCTGCTGCTCTACGCCTGTCTGACCACCGTCTTTCCGACCAAACCGCTGCTCACAGTGGGGGCAGCCGCCTTTGCCGCGTTCCTCCCCATGCACGTGGCCATGAACGCGTCGATCAACAACGATGGGCTGGCCGAACTGCTCCTGCTGGCCACCCTGCTGGTTCTGCTGCGCTGGATGAAAGAGCGCTTTTCTTCCCCCTCAACTGCCTTGGCACCGCGCAGCTTGCTGGGGATGGGGCTATTGCTGGGGCTGGGCATGGCCACCAAAATCTACGCGTATGCACTCCTGCCACTGGCCGCAGGTGCCGTCTTTCTTACCCTCTGGCTGGCCCCCCAGGCCCAGCTCGAACAGCCCCCCAGCCAACCGACCCGGCAAAGGCTGGCCCAAGGCTTGCAGGCTGTTGCCATCCTGCTGCTCCCTGCGCTGCTCCTGGCCAGCCCGCTGTGGGCACGCAACCTCACCCTGTATGGAGCCGGAGATTTTCTGGGACTGCAGGCCCATGATC
>CAIOHJ010000164.1 GCA_903858085.1 uncultured Chloroflexota bacterium | reverse complement strand
TCTTCAGAACAAATCCGAATGAAGCGGTTAAGTAGAGTGGATTTCCCCCATCCTCCTTCAGCGTTTAACCAAAATAGTTGTTTCTGGGTCGGGCGAGTAGATGGTGTGTCGGGGATCGGGGACAAAATTTGGCGGAAGGCATCTCGAAAATGCTCCTGTTCATCCTGCCTTGCTACAAATCGATTTTGAATGGCTGACGCCTCTCGATTCATTTCTTTTCGTGCATCCACAAGTGAATATCCAGATTTTTTGAATAATTTGGCACCACCGTTGCCGAAGTCGATACCGCTGCTCTGTGCAGTACGAAGAATCTCCTGCACCAAACGGCGAATGTCCTGCACCTCGCTCAGCGTCTGCGTTGCCGTGGCATGGGTGTCCCTTGCAACCAGTACACTCCAGAAGTTATAGAGCGGGCTCTCCACATCCTGGGCCGAGCGGCTGATTTCCTCCCCCAGATGCTGCAGAAACAGCGAGAGGCAGCCCTCCAGCACGAAGGGGATACCTGTCAGGCGCTCCGGCCCGTGGACGGTGCGGAAATGGGTCTGCATGCGCTCGTTGTCGAGCGGTCTGCGCAGGATGGCAGATTCGAGGACGGCGCCCGCCACCTGGGGCAGAGCAAAGTAGTCGCAGAGCACCTTGCCCAGTGATTCATAGTCGCCGGGGCCAAGGTCCGGGCGCTTGTCTTGCAGGTCGGACTGTACCTGGCGCAGCATCCGGCCTGCGGCGCGCTGGATGACCTCTTTGACGGCCTTGCGCTGCGGGTCGCTGATGCGCCGGCGCCAGCTGTCGAGCTGCGGCTCTAAAAGCCACTGGGTGAGGCCGGCGGCAAGATTGAGGGCGAGGTCAGCGAGAATCATGGGCACTGACTCCTGCGCTGGGACGCCGGATGGCGTCAGTTTCGGGTGTTGGCGCACTGTGCCGGCAAGTTCGCCGTCACACTGTTATTTTTGCACATCCCCCCTCTGCCGTCAACCCACGCATGGTAACGTTGGAGGCGCGCCCGCATGCTTGCAGATACGGCGTTGGCGAGTGCTGCGGCTGAGATAACGCAGGCGGAAGGCGGTGCAGGATTGACGTGCCCAGCGTGCGGCCAGTGTGGGATCGGTGCCCGGGCGGAGGCACCGGCCGATCCAGAGGCGCGGCGCAATCCCAAAGGTGCGCTGGAGGAGTAGATGCCGCACCAGAGATCCTATATTGAAACTGTTGATCAAATGCGACCCCAAATGCGAATCTTGTGGGGTGTCAAAACAGCCTGAGCTGATTTTGAGGTGCTGTTTGCAGAATAGGATAGCCTCTACATCGGCGATCCTAGAAGAAAGCGGGCGCTGCACGTCAACAAATGACCCAGCGCTTCAGGTGGGGGCTACCATCCTCCTGCCCATTCGAGTGGGTCGGCGGCTTCTACTACAGTCGAGACGACAGCAGTGCCCCGCCAGGCCAGCGCTGCCACGGCCAGGGCAAAGGCATCGGCACGGTCGTCGTGCATGCCCTCGGGGGCACGCAGCGAAGACGCTTCGATCGAGGCGAGCTGGGTCGCCGTCTCCAGATCACGTACCACGCAAACCCCGTCACGTACCGCATCGGCCAGCAACGCGTAAAGCAGTGGCTTGCCCTTGACGTTGGACAGCCAGCCTGGCCGGTCGTCACAACCGTTCAGCACCCGCAACCGACCATCTTCCTGCAGCGTTCGTAGCACCAAATGGCCGTGGTTGTTGCGTTCAACCAGTACATCCGCTGCCTGGTACCAAACTCCTAATTCGGCAACGTAACCCGCAAAACGCCCCGGCTCCACCCTTCCAGCCAAGAGTGCAACCTGGCCCCAATGTTCGGCATCGAGCACCACTGCAGCCGATTCGTCTGAGTTGGGATTGCCCTCAGCCGGATCTACGCCGATTACGTAACGACGACCCGGCAATGGCGTTTTCCATACCGTCAACCCGGGCAAAGAAGGGGATGCTGGGTGGTTGACCTCAAGGTTCGTGCTGCCTTCCCAGCTTGCCTGCGTGTCCAGACAGCCTTCCAACCAGGAAAACGGCAGACGGCGGTCCAATTCCTCCGGAGCCAACGCTTCTTCAGGGGTGGCCGGATACTCAGCAAAAAAGTCATCGTCGGTGCCGCGCTGGGCATACATCTCCGCTTTGGTGATGGTATGCCAGTGTTCATCTCGATCAGGACGTGCATGCCAGGGCAGGAAGACATGGCGATAGTCACCTGTTCCTTGTAAACTGGCACGGAAAAGATTTTTGAAAGTACTGACTGGATGTCGTTTGTCGCTTGTCGAGACCATACAGAGCTGGCCGCCGGCGTCGATGGTCGGTTTGACCGCATTGAGAAACTGAGCCAGATCCGGCACAAAATCAGCTTCATCGACCAAAGCAAAAGTCCCAGTGTAGGAACGCCCGCCTTTGGTTGAGAAGGCCAACGCCCGACTGCCGTTGGAGAGCTCCCAGCGGTTCTCGTTGTCCTTGGTCACAGCACGCGCCTGCAACCAAACGGGCAACCGTTCGTACATGCCTTTGAGCCGCCAAAGCAGATCTTTGGCTTCAGCCTCGCGCAACGAAAAAAGCAGAACCGTTGCCGGTGCCCGGCACTGCAAAAGCCAAAGCGCGTAGGCCAGGCTCAACCACGAAATGCCCAACTGGCGCGCTTTGAGCACAACCAGCTTACGACCTGTTTCAAGTGCGTCCAAAACATCGTATTGCGCAGGCCACAACTTGAAAGGCAGCCAAATCCGGTTGGTGGCATCGTAGATTTGCACATAGCGGGCGGTGAAAAAAGCAGGGTCGCCGCAGCAACAGAGGAAATCAGCCACTGGGTCAACAAGGAGGACATTGCTTGCTGTAGGTGCCTGCTTTTCGCAGGCACCTGTCTCGATCATCTTCACCTGATCACCCACTGCTCAACAGGGCCCAGAAGGGAGCAAGGTCGAGCCCCAGCATCGTCAGCAAACCCAGAGTCACTACCAACAGAGCCCCAACTGCCAGTGCGAGCCACAATCGATGCTCTGAGGGTACCGATGCAAACAACTCACGCAGTGCACTCCACATTTGTAACCTCCATGTCGGTTCAACTGACCCCTGGCGGCACGCTGCCGCCAGCTTTGCCCCTGCAAGAAAAAAACACCCTCTCGCCCGCTCCGCGGTCACCAGTGACGGACCACGTATTCGGCGACAACCGGAGCACAGGCCGCCAATGCCGCATCCAGCGCAGCGTTCGGCGCCAAGCCCTGGCCGATCCCCATCCAGAAGTGCTCACAGAGCACCGCAGCATCGTCGTGACCGATGGCAGCATCGATGGTGATGACGAAGGGAACCACACCCAGCCAGTCGCCGATGCGATCGCCCTGACATCCGGCGAGCAGCAGCACCTGTACACCCAGCAGCCGCTCGCTCAGCCATTCCCCATCCACCTCCCCATCGGCCAGCTGCACCCCTTCGTGCCCGGCATGGACAGCCAGATGCAACAGCGATACGGGCCGTCCGCAGCTGCGTTCGCGGCGAAGATAGGCGTCGAGATCCTCGGTACTGGCGTCGGTAAGCCGATGAAACCCCAGTCCGGTCTGGCGCTTGACCTTGCGCAGCGCAGCCAGGTCGATGCGCAGGCTGGCGTCGGCACCGATGACGACCAGCAGGGTTGCGTGGGGGAGCTGGGCGGGTGTCGCCACAGAGGGAGTATCGCCGTTCGCCGCACGCCCAGTTGTGGCACGCCAGGCACGTAGCCGTTTGGCAGCTTCGACCAGGTCGTCGGCGGTGTAGGTGGGTATTTGACCGCTATGACCGCTGTTTTCGTCGTCCCCCATTTCAGTGCGATGGGCGGCCAGCATGTCGCGAAAAAACAGGCGCAGCGTGGGCAGAAACTGTCTGGCCTCGTCTGGTTCCAGATTAGGCAGATCGGCGAGGTTGAGGGTCACGTAAAGGTCTTTGAGAATCTTGGAGATCATCCCCAGGCGTTCCTGGCGGGCATCTGAACGGTGGGCTTCCTCCTCCCCTGGCAAAGGGGAAGGCTGGGTGGCGTCCCATGCCCGGGCTCGTTCCTGCCACTGCCAGCGTCGGCTGGCATCACACCAGGTGCGGCTGGATTTAGGGCAGCGCTGCCCTTCGACCTCGGCACAGCGCTGGCTGGCTGCCTCGAGCGAACGCTGAGGGCCCAACAGCCGGTAACGTTCAAAGCGGTTGAACCAGGCTAGCGGCTCGTCCGATCGTTTCTCCCAGGCCACAGACT
>CAIOHJ010000163.1 GCA_903858085.1 uncultured Chloroflexota bacterium | reverse complement strand
CGGCTCCTGCGGCCAGCCCCTCCAGTCGGTAGAAGGGGACGCCGATCAGGTCGGTGCCGCTGACGGCGGAGCTGTTGAGGGCGCGCAGGAGGCCGTTCTCCACGACAAAGCCCACATCGGCGGGGGGGTCGAGGACCCCCCCGTCGCTTTCTGTCAGGAGCAGAGCCATCTGGCCGTTGCCGAGATCCTGCCAGGCCCCGTAGGTGAGGGAGGGGGGGGACGGATCCCAACGGGAGCGTTCCAGCAGAGCCCGGGCATCGGGAAACAACGTCAAGGTCAAATCCTGCCAGCTTCCTTCTGGGGTGGGCACGAATGTCTTGTAGGCAGCGGCCAGGCCCCGTTCGGCCACCAGGGTGCTGACGAGTTCCGGGTTGAAGGGAAGCGTATCGCGGTGGGCGACGAGGAATTCGGACGCATAAAAGCGACGATTGTCTGGAGCCATCACCAGCTGTTGGGGGACAGAGCTGTCCAGGAGCACTGTTTGGGGGTCGGGCAGTGCTCCTGCGCTGTTTGCGGTCCAGGTCACGACGAGCCCTTCTCCGTCGGCGGCCCACTGGCCCGACTGGGTCGTGGTGGTGGCCAGGAGCGGGGTGACTTCGACGAGCAGGGCAGTGCTGTCGCTGTTGAGAAAGAGGGTGCTTTCCACGGCGCTGCCGTCGGCTGCTGGGCTCCATGCTTTGTAGACGCCAGCCCCGGCGGGGGGCTGGGCATAGAGTGCGGGTGGGTGTACAAGCAGAGACAGGCTGGCGAGCAGCCAGCCCAACAGCCAACTGGGGAGAGCGCGTCTTGGCATAGGAGGGGCTCCGGTTTTTGGGTCCAGCCGGCGCTGCGGACGGTCAGCGCAGGTTCTGGGCCACCAGGGCAGCAATTTCGTCTGGGTGGCGGGCCACCTGGGCACCGGCCTGGGTGAGCGCGGCGATTTTTTCGGCTGCTGTGCCTTCCCCGCCGGAGATAATGGCGCCGGCATGGCCCATGCGTCGGCCTGGGGGGGCGGTCTGGCCGGCGATAAAGCCAGTGACCGGTTTGCTCATCTGGCTGCCGATATAGTGGGCGGCCTTTTGTTCGTCGGTTCCGCCGATCTCCCCGATCAGGATCACCTGTTCGGTGTTGGGGTCTTGTTCGAACAGTTGCAGCACCTCCAGGAAGGAGGTCCCGTTGATCGGGTCGCCGCCGATGCCGACGGCGGTGCTTTGTCCGATCCCGCGGGCGGTCAAGGCATAGACGACCTCATAGGTCAAGGTTCCGGAGCGGCTGACCAGCCCGACGTTGCCTTTGCTCATGATATGGCCGGGGATGATGCCGACCTTGGCTTCTCCGGGTGTGATCAAACCAGGGCAATTGGGGCCAATCAGCCGGGTAGGGGTGGTATCCAGATAGGCGCGCACCTGCACCATGTCCATCACCGGGATGCCTTCGGTGATACAGACGACCAGTTCGATGCCGGCGTCGGCTGCTTCCAGAATCGCATCGGCGGCAAAGCGGGCGGGGACGAAGATGACGCTGGTATTGGCGCCTGTGGCGGACACGGCGTCGCTGACGGTGTCAAACACAGGGACGGTGCCGAAGGCTGTTTCGCCTCCCTTGCCGGGGGTCACGCCGGCGACGAGAGGGGTTCCGTAGTCGATCATCTGTCGGGTGTGGAAAGCGCCTTCGCGGCCGGTGATCCCTTGGACGACCAGACGGGTCTGTTTGCCGACCAGAATGCTCATGGTTGCTCTCCTTTGGCGGCCGCGACAGCCTTTTGGGCGGCGTCGGCCAGGCTGGTGGCGGTGATCAGATTGGCTTCCGCCAGAATCAGCCGTCCTTCTTCTTCGTTGGTACCGACAAGACGCACCACAAAGGGCACCCTGACCTCCAGGGTCCCGATCGCTTCCAGCACCCCGCGAGCGACCTCGTCGCAGCGGGTGATGCCGCCGAAGATATTGATCAGCACTGCTTTGACCCGGCTGTCGCCGAGGATGATGCGCAACGCCGCAGCGACTTTGTCTGACTGTGCGCCGCCGCCGATATCCAGAAAGTTGGCTGGATTGCCGCCGTACAGTTTGACAATATCCATTGTCGCCATGGCCAGCCCAGCCCCGTTGACCATACAGCCGATTTCGCCTTCCAGTTGGATGTAGCTGAGCCCGTAGCGGTGCGCTTCGCGTTCGCTGGCATCCTCTTCGTCGGGGTCCTGCATCTCTGCCAGCTCGGGATGGCGATAGAGGGCGTTGTCGTCGACCGCAATTTTGCCGTCCAGGGCCATCAATTTTTTATCGCCTGTGATGACCAGGGGGTTGATCTCGGCCAGGCTGGCGTCGGTGGCGACAAAGACCTGATAGAGCCCCTGGGCGATCTTGATAAAGTCGTTGGTCAGCTCTTTGGGCAGGTGAATTCCGTCTGCCAGGATGCGGGCCTGATGGGGTTTGAGGCCCAGGAAGGGGTGGGCCATGACTTTGACAATTTTTTCGGGGGTTTTGGCGGCCACCTCTTCGATGTCGATGCCCCCTTCGCTGCTTGCCATGAGGACGACCCGGCGGTTGGCGCGGTCGAGGACTGCCCCCAGGTAGATTTCGCTGAGGATATTGGCGGCCGGGTCGACCAGGACTTTTTTGACTGTCAACCCTTTGATCGTCATGCCGAGGATT
>CAIOHJ010000162.1 GCA_903858085.1 uncultured Chloroflexota bacterium | reverse complement strand
GGAACCGGGAGCGGCTCTGCGACCAGAGGGGCCTTGATGTCATATTCGCGCAGCGTATCGACCCCCAGCGCCCGGCGTCGTAGCCGCCAGTAGCGGTGCCAGGTCGGCAGGTTGCGGCGAAATGTTGCGATCAGGTTGTGAAAGACAGCTGCCGGGATGTTGGGCGGGGTGAGCGCAGCCTCCAGCGAGGAGCTGTAGCGGCGTGCCCGGGCCAGAAAGACATCTTGTTTGACCCCAGCCGCCAGCGCGTTGGCCAGCGTATTGTGGACGGCGATGTGGGCGTCGGCGTAGCTCTCCCACGCCGTCCGTCGCACAGTGCGGTCGGCGTGGGTCAGCAGCGCGCCCAGCGTGCCGTGCGTGACCTCATAGCGCTCGCTGCCCTCCTCGTTGTGGGCCATGGCAAAGGTCAGCTCGCTGTTCGTCAGGATCCCGTGGGTGTTTGCGGCGGTCTCGAAGGGGTCTTCGACCTGGCCGAGCAACTCTTCCACCTCTGCCGAACGCACGTGTGGGGAAAGCCGCTCCAGGTTGTCCAGATAGTGGCCATAGGGTGCCAGGCGGGGGTGGTTTTGTTGCCAGAGACGCAGCTTGTCCAGCCCGATCGCCATCAGCTCGGGCTCGGCAAAGGCGGTGGCAGCCAGCACGGTGGCCGCCAGGGTCGTAGCCTGCGCCCTGCGTGCCGCCGCTGCCTGGTTGTGGGTGTCGGTGCTGTAGTCAAGCGCAGCATACATCACCACCCGCTGCATCTCCTTGAGAAGGGTCTGCGAATGTTCGAGCCAGTCGGCCAGTTGCTCTGCATCCTCGCCCAGGCGCCCCTGAAAGCGTCGGGTCTCTGCGAGGCGCGTGTTCAGCTCGGCCAGGCTGGCTTCCCAGCTGGCCGAGGTCGGGAAGATGCTGGCCAGATCCCAGGTGAATTCGACCGGGATTTCGGCACGGGTCGGAACAGCGGTTGTCGTCATACAGATGTCCATTCTGGTGTGCGGCGGAAAAATACCGATGGGGTCTGGTCACTGCTGCTGGGCATCGAGCCAGAGCAAGACAATCAGGACACCCTCAGCCACTTTGTCGACATATGCCAGCGGCGAGCGTGTCCCGATCAACAGCCAGGCGATCACAGTGACTGCGGTGTAGGCGATCAGCGCCCAGCGTACAGCGGCGCGGTAGGGGGTCAGGGACGCAAGCGGAGCGGAGAAGAGGAAAAGCAGGGCCAGATAGCCCAGGCCGTTGAGCACAAAGATCAGACCGCCCGAATCCAGAAAGCCGAGGCTCAGCCAGAGATGGATCGCTGCGGTCAAGGCGGTGAGTGCCACCACTCCTCCCCGCAACAGGCCAGAGATACGATTCGTCGACGGATTCATCTGGTCTCTTCCTTTGCTTTGTTCCAGCACGTCTCACTCCACAGCCTTTCATTTTATTGTAGACCCATCCTGTATCCTCTCCAAAACCGCTGGATCAGGCCGCTGATTGTGCCGCGATCCCCGCCCGCTGGGCCAGCCGTTCGGCGAACGTCGGCATGGTCGCAGGCGTGACGATGCTGAGCAGCCAGCTGAGCACGGGTACCTGGGTGTGCGCGTGACAGACCGCAACCTGCAAAGAGGGCGAAGTGGCACTTCGCCCTACAAACATCCCGCCCTACAGCCACCCTGCCTGCACGAACATGACCGCAGCCGACCTCCATTGGAGAGGACACCCCATCCTCCATGCAAATCAGATCGGGGGGTCCGATTGGGGAGGGTTTTCTCCAGCCTGTTGTCAAGTTGAACGGTTGTGCTCCTCTGGCGTAGACTATGCAGTGGGGGAGTGTGAACAGCACCGGCTGCCATTGGCTGTGGCGGTCTGCTGGCTGAAAAGAACAGGAGACGCGATGCACCAGGGAAATGAGAGGGCGCTCCCGGCAGCCTCGCCGGCCGGCGAGCTGTGGCGGGGCAGTTGGGTGATTTTTACCAAACACATGTACAAATTTGTCCGGAACGGCCAGGAAGTGGGGGGCACGCTGGCTGCTCCCCTGTTGTTGGCGGCCACCTTCGGTCTGGGCATGGAGCGGCTGGTCATGCCCGATGCGATCGCTGGCCTGACCTATCCTTCTTTTCTCTTGCCGGGCATCGTTGCGTTTACGGCGCTCAGCGGTGCGATCAACGCTGGCATGACGATTCTGGAGGAGAAGATCAAGGGCCTGTTGAAGGAATACATGGTGGCCCCGATCCCGCGTGTGAGCATTCTGCTGGCGGCCACCGGCAGCGGGCTGGTCAAGACGCTGGTACAGTCTCTGCTGATGGTGCTGGCCGCCATGCTCTTTGGCGCCCGTCTGCAGACGTCGCCGCTCGGGGTGGCCACTGCGCTGGTAGTGCTTTCTGCCTACGTCGTCGCTGGGGTCGGTTTTGCCAATGCGATGGCGCTGCGCAGCCAATCGATCGGCGGTTATCATGTCGTGCTCTTTTTGGTCAACATCCCCCTGCTCTTTCTGAGCTCGGCGCTCTATCCGCTGGAGACTCTCCCGGCCTGGATGCAGGGGATTGCCCTGTGCAACCCAACCACCTATGCGGTTGAGGGGATGCGGGCAGCGTTGTTGGGCCGCAGCGCGATCCCGCTTTGGGTCTGTCTGGTGCTCCTTGTCGGGGTGGCGTGGTTCTTTACCGGGTGGAGTGCGCGGACATTTCGGCACAAGGCGGCATAAATGGAAGAGACCATCAAACTTGAACAATTTCTCAAGTTGGCTCGGGTTGTGGGGAGCGGCGGCCAGGCCAAGCAG
>CAIOHJ010000161.1 GCA_903858085.1 uncultured Chloroflexota bacterium | reverse complement strand
GGCAGCAGCAGGTGTCGCCTCCGCAGCAGCTTCTTCGGCAGCGGCAGGTGTCGCCTCGGCAGCAGCTTCTTCGGCAGCGGCGGGTGTCGCCTCAGCAGCAGCTTCTTCGGCAGCGGCAGGTGTCGCCTCAGCAGCAGCTTCTTCGGCAGCGGCAGGTGTCGCCTCAGCAGCAGCTTCTTCGGCAGCGGCAGGTGTCGCCTCAGCAGCAGCTTCCTCGGCAGCGGCAGGTGTCGCCTCCGCAGCAGCTTCCTCGGCAGCGGCGGGTGTCGCCTCGGCAGCAGCTTCTTCGGCAGCGGCGGGTGTCGCCTCCGCAGCAGCTTCCTCGGCAGCGGCAGGTGTCGCCTCCGCAGCAGCTTCTTCGGCAGCGGCGGGTGTCGCCTCCGCAGCAGCTTCTTCGGCAGCGGCGGGTGTCGCCCCGGCAGCAGCGGGCGCAGATCTCTCAGCGGTTACCACAGCAGATGAAGTTTCTGCCATTGTCTCATGTTCTATCACTGGCAGAGCGGCTAGTTCTTCTGCAGTTCCTTCAACGGCAACCAAAGATGCACTGACCCAACCTGTTGTTTCGGTGCCGGGAAGGCAGCAGAGATTGAACCAGGTTCTGCTGGCATCGGTTCCTAGCACAGTTCCCTGCGTGCCCACAATCAAATTGCCGATCACAGCAAAATTGGAGCCTGGTCCCTGGCGCATATTGATACGGGGAGACAGAACGGTGGCGGAAAGCAATGTCGTTGTGGTGATCTGGGGGGCAGCAGGGATTTCTGGTTGGCTTTCTGCAGGCGCCGGACTTTCCTCGGCTTTCTCCTGTTCCTGATCAGCTTTTTCGTCGTTCGGGCGCGGCGGGATCGGTGTGGGTGGAACCGCAGTCGGCTCCGGGGCTGTCGGCAGCGGCGTCGGGATTGTCTGCTGCAGATCCAACGGCCGATCGGCTGCCTGCGCATAAGAAGAGCCAAACCACAGCATCGCGCCAAAAAGCAATATCAAAACAATCGGTAAGATTGGCAATGTTCTTCGACGCAGTCTATGCAAGTTTGCCATTGTATGCTCCTTTTGAGTTGTGTCTTCGCATTTTCTGTTCGGATCAGCTCAGAGTATAACGGCAGTCCCTCAAATTCCCAAACAAGCGGATCTCGGCGATCGGGTCGTCTGGGATTGCTTTCTGGAAGCGCACTGTTCTGCTGTGGTTTTGACAAACAGAACATATGTTCTATAAAATACATGATCAGGAGGGCCCAGCAATGAAAACAGATCGAGAGTGGCTGAACCGTCATGCAGACCGAGTAGAAAGCATTTTGGCGCAGCACAAAGCCCCTGGGGCGGTGATAGGGGGGGTTGTGGCGCCGCGTTTTGTGCAATTTCGTGTCCGACCGGCGCCGTCGGTGCGTGTCAGCCGGCTGCTGCAGCTAGGCGAGGAATTGGCCCTGGGGCTGGGATGCGAGTCTGTGCGGGTTGCGCGCAGCGGTGCTCTGGTCCACATAGAGGTCCCCCAGCCTATGGAGACACCGATCCGTCTGTTGCGGCTGCTGGCTTCTTTGGGTGAGCCGGTTCCCCCAGACACGGCGCTGCTGGGTGTCGAAGAGTCAGGCGATCCCTTGTTGCTGCGGCTGCCGGCCCCCGATGTTGTGCATGTGTTGATTGTCGGGACAACCGGCAGCGGAAAAAGCGCGTTGGCGCGCACGCTGCTGGCGGCGTTGGTGCTGACCAATGCGCCTGACCGGGTGAGGCTGGTGCTGATCGACCCGAAGCGGCGCGGATTTGCCCCGCTGGCGGAGCTGCCCCATGTCGATGGCGGGCTGATCGCCGACACCGAGCAGGCAGCACGTTCTCTGCGGCTGCTCGTCTGTGAAATGGAGCGCCGCGACCAGGCCCAGACCAGCAGGCCGCTGCTGGTGGTCGCGATCGACGAGCTCAATGATCTGCTGCAGACCGGCGGCAAGCTTGTGGAGTCTGCCCTGACCAGACTGGCACAGCGCGGTCGTCAGGCGGGCATCCACCTGGTGGCCTGCACGCAAAAACCGTCAGCCCAGTTGATAGGCAGCGCAATGAAGGCAAATTTTCCTGTACGGCTGGTCGGTGCGGTGGCGAGCCGGGACGAAGCACGCTATGCGACCGGGATTGCAGACAGTGGCGCCGAAAAACTGACCGGGCGAGGCGATTTTCTGCTGATCGCCAAAGGGGATGCGCTGCGCTTCCAGGCAGCCTGGATCGACGCTGAGGAGTGCCGTTCCCTTGTCACTCAGCGTTGGCCTCCAGCCCGCTAGGGTGGGCTGCTCTCAGGCAACGATCGAAACGATTGGTCAAAAAACGAAGGAAGGTGTGTGATGCAACGATGGGGAGTAGGGGCGGTGATCTTGGGGGGGATTGCCATTTGGCAGCTGGGAGGGCGGCTGAGCGACGATGCGGTTGGAATGGCACTGGGGATTGTCCTGGGTGTGCTGGCCAGCATCCCGGCCTCGCTGCTGATTTTGGCGGGCAGCCAGCGCCAGATTGCACAACAGGAAGCACATTCTTTGCGCTCGGCGCCCGAAACATCGGCGGTCTATCCGCCGCCTGTGGTTGTGCTGGCTGGACAGCCACAGCTGCCGTCAGCCGGATTTCACCCGCAACAGCCGAGCGTCGAGGAGTACTGGTCGACGCCCCGGCTGGGGGCTCGCCGATTCAAAATTGTCGGTGAACAGGAGCAATGGATCGAATGATCCGGCGAAGCTGGCCGCATGCGTTTGCCACCCCTCTCTGTTTGGCATCAGAGAGATTTGTAGGTATGGTAAGAGATACAAACATGCAGCGCAAAACTGCAGCAAGGTGAGGCTGCCGATGGCCTGATTCTTGCCCAGCTGCTCTGTTTTGCGCCTGCACAGCATGGGTGGCGCCGCACGGGTGCCAGCGAGGATGCCGACGGATGAGTATCATACGCTATGGGCTGAGGTCTGAAAACTACGACCGAGCCTACACCAATCGGACACTTTTCAGACGACTGTCCGCTTATTTCCGGCTGTTTGGAAGGCATTTTGTTGCAGTGATCCTCCTGGTCAGCCTGCTGTCGCTGTCGGGGGCCCTGTTGCCGATTGTGATGGCGCAGGGGGTCAACTGGGCAGGCGGTGCTGTGGGCAGCAGCACCTCTGTGCTGGTTGTGCTGGTGGCCTTGGTGCTGGGGATGGGCGTGGCCAACTGGGCCATCAACTGGGTGCGCCGCATTCTCACTGCCCGTCTGCTCGGCGATGTCGTGCTTGCGCTGCGGGTCGATGCTTTTCGTGCAGTGATGAACCATGACATGAGCTTTTTTGACCGCAACCAGTCGGGGCGGATCGTCAGCCGGATCACGACCGACACCGACGAATTCAGCCGGGTCGCTGTGTTGGTCACAGAAGTGGGTTCTCAGCTGTTGCTGGTTCTCATTCTGGTCGTCTATCTGTGTTCGATCAACTGGCCGCTCACCCTGCTGCTGCTGGCCCTGGCACCGGCTGTGATCGGAACCACCTATTTCTTTCAGCGGTGGGCACGCCAGGCCACCCGCGGCAGCCAACAGGCAGTTGCCGACGTCAACGCCAGCATTCAAGAGGCGGTCACCGGCATTCGGGTTGCCAAAAATTTTCGACGCGAGCAAGGCATCTACGACGAATTTTTGAGCATCAACCAACGCAGCTACACCATGCATGTGCGGCGTGGGTGGGTGTTGTCTCTGATCTTTCCGACGCTGCAGCTTTTTTCTGGGATAGGCACCACAGTGCTGCTTTATGCAGGGGGCTATGCCACCTATGCAGGGACGCTCAGTGCAGGGATCTGGCTGCTTTTTATGAACAGCGTCAACTTGTTTTGGTTCCCGATGAGCAATCTGTCAGCCTTTTGGGGGCAGGTTCAGGGTGCACTCAGCGCAACCGAGCGCATCTTTGCCTTGATCGACGCCGAACCGGCAGTGGTCCAGGCTGGAAAGCAGCCGGTGCCGAGGTTGCGCGGCGAAATTCAGTTCGAGCATCTCTCGTTTCGCTACTCAGAAAAAGAGCAGGTGCTGCAAAATTTCAGCCTGCACATCCAACCGGGAGAGAGCGTGGCGCTGGTCGGCCATACAGGGGCAGGCAAATCGAGCATCATCAAGCTGGTCACTCGCTTTTATGAGTTCCAGTCGGGCCAGCTGCGCATCGACGGCCAGGATATCCGCAGTCTGGACCTGCAGCAGTACCGTCGACAGCTGGGGATCGTTGGCCAGACACCTTTCCTATTTTCAGGGACTGTCGCCGACAACATTCGCTATGCGACCCCTGGGCTAAACGACCGGGCCGTCGAGCAGGTCGCCTGCCAGATCGGCGGTGGTGAGTGGCTGGAAACCCTCCCGGAAGGGCTGCAAACCCCAGTCGGCGAGCGGGGCGCACGGCTAAGCCTGGGGCAACGCCAGCTGGTCGTGCTGGCGCGCATGCTGGCCCAGAACCCAGCGATCTTCATTCTCGACGAGGCGACCGCCAGCGTCGATCCCTTCACCGAAAGCCAAATCCAGTCTGCGCTCCAGCTGATTCTCAAACAGCGGACTTCGATCGTCATCGCCCATCGGCTCTCCACGGTCAAAGCAGCAGACCGCATCTTGGTGCTGCGCCAGGGGCAGATTTTGGAGCAGGGCAGCCATGAGGCGCTGATGGCGTTCGGCGGGCACTATGCCAGCCTCTATGCCACCTACTTCCGCCATCAGTCCCTGGAGTATTTGGAAGGCCGCCGTCACGTGCTGGCCCACAGCACATAAAAAAGCAGCGTCCGGTCGGGTCTGTCGGATTCAAAAAGGAGGAAGCCATGCCATCGTTTCGTGCACTGTTGTCGGTCTCGGACAAAACCGGGCTGGACGCATTTGCCCGCCAGCTGGTCGCCGCCGGCGGGGAGCTGATCGCCAGCGGTGGGACCGCCCGCCAGCTGGCTGCCGCCGGGCTGCCCGTGCAGACGGTGGAGACGGTCACCGGGTTTCCTGAAATTTTGGGTGGACGGGTCAAGACATTGCACCCAGCCATCCACGGCGCCATCTTGGCCCGCCGTACCGCAGAAGATCTGGACGAACTGGCCCAGCACCGAATCCGCCCGATCGACCTGGTCGTGGTCAACCTCTACCCCTTCCAGCAGACTGTGGCACAGCCCAACGTGGCGCTGTCGACCGCGATCGAGGAGATCGACATCGGCGGCGTGGCCCTGTTGCGGGCGGCGGCCAAAAACTACGCAGACGTCGCCGTGGTCTGTGACCCGACAGATTATCCAGCACTCGCCGGTGCTCTGGCCTCAGGGGGGGTGGGAGCACAGCTGCGCCGCCAGCTGGCCGTCAAGGCCTTCCAACATACCGCCGCCTACGACACTGCGATCGCCGCCTATCTGGTGGCGGAGGGGACACCTGCGCCAGCAGCCACCACCGGCGAACTGCCAGACGCGCTCCATCTGGATCTGGCCCTGATCCAACGCAACCGCTACGGAGAGAACCCCCATCAGGCAGGAGCACTCTACGGGTACGCCAAGGAGCCGCCTGCGTTTGCAGTGTTGCATGGCAAAGAGATGAGCTACAACAACTGGCTGGATCTGGACAGTGCCTGGCTGGCCGCCCAGGACTTTGCAGCGCCCACAGCCGCCATCGTCAAGCACGGCAACCCTTGCGGGCTGGCCTGCGCGGAGACCTTGGAAGAGGCCTACAGCAAAGCCCTGGCCTCCGACCCAATCAGCGCCTTCGGCGGTATCCTGGCGGTCAACCGCCCTTTGGGGCTGGGAACAGCGCAGCGTCTCTTCGATCTGTTTTTAGAAGTCGTTGCGGCGCCGGCATACGAACCGGAGGCCCTGGCCCTGCTCCAAAAAAAGAAGAATGTGCGCATTCTACACTCCTGGGGGGTCCCGCTGCGCCCGCTCAGCCTGCGCAGCATCGTAGGCGGGGTCCTGGTTCAGGAAGCAGACCGCAGCGAACAGGACATGGAGCCGGCTGGCTGGCAAGTGGTCAGCCAGCGCCAGCCAGCTGCGGCCCAGCGCGCCGATCTGGCCTTTGCCTGGAGGGTTGCACGCCACGTGAAAAGCAACGCAATCGTCTATGCCAAAAACCTGGCGACAGTCGGGGTCGGGGCTGGCCAGATGAGCCGGGTAGATTCGGTCATGGTGGCCGGACACAAGGCGGGCGAACGCAGTTTGGGCGCAGTCATGGCTTCCGACGCCTTTTTTCCGTTTGCCGATGGGCTAGAAGCTGCTGCCCGCCATGGGATCACGGCGGTCGTGCAGCCAGGTGGCTCTGTGCGCGACGAAGAGGTCATCGCCGCCGCCGACCGGCTGGAATTGGTCCTGTGTTTCACGGGCGTGCGCCATTTTCGTCACTGATCGACGGCTGCAGGGCTCCTGTAATCCTGGGCGGAACCGTTTGGCGGCAGCCTGCTTTGTTGTTAGAATAAGCAAATCTTGTCCGTATCCAGGGATCGCAACGCCATGTCATTTTCCCGCCCGGCTGCTTCGTCGCCCAGAAACCGCACAGCGTTGGTCTTGACGACCAGCCTCCTGGTGGCGTTTTTTGTTTTGATCGGGGTTGGCTGGCTGTTTTTTGTCTTTCAGGATGGGCTGCTGGGGGGGGCAACCCCGACCGCCACCCCCACACCACTGGCAGCGACGCGCACCCCAACACCCGACGTGCGCGCCACCCTCGTGGCCGCCGACATGCTGACCCAGATCGCCTATTCGGCGACCGCGCTGGCCCGGATCGACCCCGCTGCCCTGACCGCAGCAGCGCTGTCGGCAGAGAGCCCGGCCACACCCGAGCCAGCTGCGTCGCCGGCGGGGACCCAGCCAGCAGTGCAGCTGCCGCTGGTCTCAGGCCAGACAGAGGCCACGCCGGTTCCGACAGCGCTGCCCCCAGCCCCCCCGACCGCGCCAGCCGCCTACTTGCCCGATGTAGAGGTCCCCGGGCCACAACCGACCGCGCCCATGGCAGAACCGACCCCGACCCTGCCGCCGACCCCGACCCTGCCGCCAACCCCGACCCTGCCGCCGACCCCGACTGCGGCGGCGACCGGCTTTGCCGTGCAGGTCGACCGACTGGCTGCGACGGTACGCAACACCGATACCCCTGTCTACATTGGACCCAGCACCTACTACAGCCAGACCAATACCCCGTTGACCCCCAACGCCAGTATCGAACTGCGTGGGCGCAGCTTGGAGGGCGACTGGCTCTACGGCTGCTGCACCAGCAGCGGGGAAACCTTCTGGGTACGGCCTGCACATGTGACGCTCGTCAACAACCCGGTGCCTGCCGGGTTCCCAGCCGGCGTCGATCCCAATAGCCTGCAGTGGAACCCCAATAACCCCAAATGGTTGTCAGTCTACCAGGAACCCGACGTGGTGCCGCGCCCCCAAGCCACCCAGCCCCCCCCCAACGACTACCCGCTGGCACGGTACACCCCCGGCAACACAGGCCGTCTGCCGATGCTCCCGCGACCGCCGCTGCGTGACATCTGGGGCAATCTGCAGATGGCGGGACAAATTTTTGGTTCGCCGGTGGCTGTGATGGGGGAAAACGTGATTGCCTCCAACCAGGATGGGCAGTTGTACAGCCAGAACCGCAGCAACGGCACACAGCGCTGGCGGTACAACCTGAACAACAGCGGCACGCTGGCACCCGCCATCCAGGATGGACGCATCTATTTCCCCTATGCAGGCAACCGCATGGTCGTGCTGCAAGATGGCGGGAATGCAGCCAACCAGGTCTCTGACGTCGATTTGCCAGGGCCCATCACAACCTCGCCCACTTTTCAAAACGACATTGTGTTTGTGGGGGTCGGTGACAACGTCGATACAAAGCTGGTCGGCATGAAACGCGACAACCTGGGGGACCGGCGCACCTTCGAGGAGCCCCAGTCCCGGATCCAGCAGCCGGCGATCGGGCAGGAGACGGTGTACGTAGCAGCCGATCGCCTGTGGGCCGTCGACGCCAACTGGTGGCGAGCCCCCGAAGTCATCTGGAGCAGCCCCGATGTGTTCAACGTAGCGGCTCCGCCCGTCTATGCCTACCCGGGACAGCTGCGCTCCGCAGAACTCTATGTGGTGGATACGAACGGCCTGCTGCACGCCCTGGACGCCCATACCGGGTTCCAGCTCTGGACCTATGCAGCGGGCAGCCCGCAGGCGATGCTGGCCGTCAACGATGTGACCGTTTTTCTGGCTGGCAGCGGCCAGCTGCGGGCGGTTTCC
>CAIOHJ010000160.1 GCA_903858085.1 uncultured Chloroflexota bacterium | reverse complement strand
TTCGTCCTGGCGTCTCTCCTGCCACCAACTGGCCACCTACCGGGCGCTCACCCGTCCTGACGGGCCGGAGGTGATCTTCAACACAGCGATGACCGGCGACGGCAAGAGTCTGGCTGGGCAGTTGCCGTCGCTGGTGCAGGGCTGGCGTCACAAGCTTTTTGCCATGTACCCGACCAATGAGCTGATTCGGGACCAGCTGCGCCAGACCCAGCAGACCTGGGCGCTGTGGGGCCAGAAGCCGGTGGTGGCTGCGCTGGACAGCGACGTGCTGGACCGCCGGATGGCGGGCGGCGATTTTGCGCAGCGCGGGCAGGCGTTGCAGGCGCTGCTCAACAACCACGACGTGGTGCTCACCAATCCGGACATTTTTTACTACGTGATGCACCTGTTTTATGTGCGGACTGGCAAGGTAGGGGATGCGCCGGACCGGCTTCTGGGCCCGCTGGTGCAGGCGTTTCAGCAGTTTACGTTCGACGAATTTCATATCTTTGACGCGCCGCAGATTGTCGGTGTCGTCAATGCGCTGCTGCTGATCGACGAAATGACGCGCGGCCAGCGCCGCCAGTTTCTCTTTCAGTCTGCCACCCCCCGCCCCCTGCTGCAGGAGTCGTTGCAGCGGGCAGGCTTTGCGGTGGAGGTGATCGACGGAAGCTACTGTCATGGGGCGCCTCCTGCCGACCCGACCCGCTGGCGGCAGATTTTGCACGAGGTGCAGCTGCAGATTTGCCCGGACAGTGTCGAAGCCTGGGTAGACCAGCATCTGCACGATCGGCTACTTCCCTTTTTTTTGGAGCATGCGCCCCAGGCCAAAGGGGCGGTGATCGTCAACAGCGTTGCGCAGGCCAAACGGCTGGTGGAGCGGCTGCAGGGTGAATTTGCCCGCCACGGGCTGACCGTCGGCGAGAACACCGGCCTGACCAGCCGGACGCAGCGCGGCCGCTCCTACGGCTGTGATCTGCTGATCGGCACCAGCACGGTCGATATCGGCATCGACTTTCAGATCAACTTTCTGCTCTTTGAAAGCCGGGATGCGGGCACATTTGTCCAGCGGCTGGGCCGGATCGGACGCCATTCCGGCTATGTGCGTGAGGGAAAGACAATTTTTTTTGGCGGCCATTTTGTCGCCTATGCGTTGGTTCCTTCTTGGATCTACGAGACCCTGGCGGTTGGGCGCAGCGATGCGCCGCCTCTGCTGCAACATGGGGCTGTGCTCGACCGGGCGGAGTTCAACCAGACGATCCAGCTGGCCTACCCGCCCACGGCCTCTTTCGACGCCTATGCGCGTGACTGGGGAGCCTATCAATCCTATCGGATCGTGAATGCGTTGTCCAACCCGCTGGTGCGCGGCCAGTATGCCGAGCTGCGCGACCGTCTGCTGGCCCGCTACAAAGAGACCTTTCGCACCAGCATCCTCCAAAAGGCCCGGGGGTACTGGGAGCTGTGCAAACATCAGGTCCCGCTGTACGAAGAGATCACCGCTTTTCGCGGGGGCAGTTATTTTGAGTGTGGGGTGTTGGACGAGACAGAGCAGGGGGCCGACCAGATCAAGCGCTACGATCTGTTTGCGCTGCTGGCCAGTGCCCGGCTGGCTGCGCTGCAGCCCGACGAATTTCGGGCGTTTGTCGAAGGGCATGGGGTGGAGTGGTCCAATTCGAAAGGGCTGGTGGCCTATTTTCGTCTGCTGGGCTTTCTGCCCGAACGGACGCAGTACAAGGTCCTGCTTTTGCAGGAGGTCGGTGACTGGGACGGCACCCGGTTTGGCACCGCCCAGGTGCTCCAGGGGGTGCAGATTCAGGCAGAGTTTCCGCAGCAGATTCCGGGCTACAACGCGATCAACCACCAGCTGGCTCGTCGCAAAGTGCCGGCCGTGGTCTGTCTGCACCACCCGCTGCAGCTCAAACGGCGCCTGCGTCTGCCGCTGCTCTTTCCGGTGTATGCGTTTGTGAGTCTGGATGGGCGGGAAGGGTCGATTGTGTTTGGCCGCGAGGCGCTTTTGTTGCACACCGCGTTGAAGCAGAGCCGTCTGAACTGCAGCGGCAACGACACTGCTTTGATTTTGTGAAATGGGGGGGAAGAGGATGAAAAAGAAAACTGTCCAACCGACGGCCCTGGCGGCCTTGGAGCTGCCGGAGGATTCGGATCTGGAAGAAGAAGAGGGGTTTTTTTGGGGGGAGGAGCCGGACGAGGGGGCTTCTGGGGAGCAGGTGTGGCCAGCGGAGCCACTGTTTGCGGCGCTGCTGCGCGATGCGGTGCGGGCACAGTGGGGGCAGGACCCGGTTCTCGCAGATTTTGTTGACCATGTGGCAGCGCCGCTCTCCGAGCTACTCGGCCATGTAGCAGCCAAGGGGGGGGATTTTGCTGCGGAGCGACGTGTGGCCAAAGGGGCGGCGGAGGTCGAACGGTATGGGGCAGACCAGTCGCTGCGTGCCCATCTGGTCAACGGGCTTTTTCCTGTGCTGCATGTGGCGCGTGCGCTGCAGGCGTGGGGGGCGCCCCAGTTGCGCTGTTACGACGACACTGTGCGTCGGCTCTGGATTGCAGGGTTTGTGCTGCATGACTGGCTCAAATTGCCTGAGGTTGACCAGGAGCTGGAGGGTCTGGGGCTGCGCCAGGACCGGGTCAACGCTGCCCAGCAGCGGGGTGTGGTGGAGGCCATTTTTGAGCGGTGGGGGGAGCGGCTGGGGCTGGCGGCCTTTTTGGAGCCGGTCGGTGGGTTGGCTGCCAATCTGCACGAACTGATCTTTCTGGCCTGCAACACGCAGGTCAAGTGGGGGACGCTGCGCAATTTGGCGGCGCTGCCCGAACTGCGTCTGCCGGGTGCGCAGCGGGCTCTGGCCGAACAGCTTTGTCGGCTGGCCGACTACCTGGCCTATGTAGGGCGCAGCCCGCGGGAGGCTGCGGCCCACCGTTCGATTCACAGCCTGCTGGCCGAACTGAGCGACCAGCAGGCGCAGCTGGTCTATCACCAGATCGCCGACGTGCGTGGGGTTTTGACCAACCTGATTCAGAACGCTGCGTTGGCGGCGGGGGAGGCAGCGGGTGGCCTGCCCCTGCTCTACTCGCCCAACGGGGTGGTCTATCTGACCCGTCGGGGCCAGTGGCAGGCGCCTGCGGTGCAGCCCATCGGCGAAGCTGTGGTGGCCCGTCTGCGGCAGAGCGCGCGGCAGCGTCTTGAGAACAATTTGACTGGTTTTGGGCGGGACGGCAAAGGCATCAAGCATGCGGACTACTACCATCTTTTTTTTGAACCGATCGACCTGATGGAGGTGGCTCTGAAGGCCACGTTGAAGATAGTGAACCCGGCCAAGGTACCGGCTGCGGGCAAGCGGTGGGAGAAACTCAGCGGCTGGGTGGAGGTTGGGCTCTCTCGCGACCAGATGGAGGATGTGCGCGTCGACCAGCTGGCGGAGTGGGCCTATTTTGCGGAAAAGACGGGGCGGGATCTGCTGGGCCGTGAGGAGGTGCCGTTGTGGCTGCTCGACCAGATGGGGCTGGCGGATCTGCGGGAGCTGTTCTTGTCGGTACCGCGCGACAACCGGGCAGGAGGGGTGGGCTACCACTGGTATCTGGCCGCCGCCCATGCGCTGCACCGGCGGCGTGGGTTGGACCCGCAGGAATGGGAGGAGTGGCTGCGCGACCAGATGCGCGGCTTGAGTCTTTATCTGCGCCAGAAGGCTGTGGCTGTGGCAGGGGGGGGAGATGGTTTTGATGACCTGCGTCGGTATGTGGAACGGGTGCTCGCCTTTGGCCCGGTCGAGGGGGCGTCCGAGGTTGCGCACTTTGCCGTTGAGCTCCACCGCTACAGTGCAGCCAAGACGCGCGGCAAAGCTGCGCTGTGTGCGCTCTGCTCTTCGTCCTACAAGGTAGAAAAGCAGCAGGAGGCGGGCAGCCTTTCTGCGCCCCAGGTCTACAGCAACAAACTGGGCCTGCACGGGACCGATGCCCGGCGCAACATCTGCTCGATCTGTGGGTTGGAGATGATGCTGCGCCAGCTGCTGATGAAAAACAACAGCCTCAACGGCGGCAAATTTGAGGCGCTCAAAATGCGCTATCTCTACTTCTACCCTGCCTACTTTTTTACGCCGGAGACCCTGCGTCTCTTTCGCCGCATCCAGAATACCCTGCGTGGGATAAGTTTTACCGAACTGAAGAGGCAGCTTTTGGAGAAGATGGTGGGGCGTGAGGGAGAAGGGGTGGCGTCGTGCGACTGGCAACATCTGCAAGACCTGATGTTGGAAGCTTCTGACCAGGGGGATGGCAGGCCGGATCGCCATCTGCGCATGCGGTTCAGCGAAGACGAGCTCATCACCTTCTTTTTTTTGGGGGTTCCTCTGCCGGATCGCGATGCGAAGGATGGCGAGAGCTGGGTGCACCCAGCCTGGCTGGCGTTGCTGCTTCCGCTCTGCATCGACGTCAAGGTAGTGGCCAGCGAGAGTTCGCTGCCGCTGTTCAATGGGGCGGACGAATTTACGGAGACCGTGATCTTCGACGGTGCCCATGCAGCGATCCGCTACCTGCTCGGTCCGTCTCGGGTCAACCTGGACCATGTGTTGCCCCTGCTCAACCGGCTCACCGTCGCCTATTTCATTCATCTGGATGCCAATGCGGGCATGGGACAAAGGGGCTACGACTACCGCTGGCAGGATCTGCCGCCGCTGGCGCGGCGTCTGTCGGAGTCATCGCTCCATGCGTTTCACTACCTCAAAAAATGGCAGCGTTCTGCCAAACAGGAGGGGTTGCCGTCGCACAAAATACAGTGTTACCTGGGCCATCAGGCCTTGCTGGATCGCACCAAACCCAACGACAAAGGAGAAAAAGAGATGAGCCATGCGCGCACCTTGACCGAACTGTACTGGCGGTTTTACCGGGCCAGCAACCAGGCATCTTCTGCTGCGATATTGCGTCCGCTCACGGTGGCTGCGAATGCGGTGCTGGCTGCGGACCGGCGGCTGTACGGTGATGCAGAGGGGTTGGTGGAGATTGTGCGCGGGGAGCTGGCTGGTTTTGTCGACCGTGTGGCCAGTCGGCGGGCCGAGGGCTACGTGCCTCGTGTGGAGATCGACGGGCAGAAACGGATCGACCAGGAGGCTGTCCGGCAATTTGCCGAGTATTTTGTCAACGACCTCTTTTACACAGCGCTGGCTGGGGATGTCAGCGCGCTGCGTGGGCGTCAGCTCAACCTTTTGAAAAATGCCTGTGAAGTTCTCTATCTTGACCTGCGGCAGCAGGAGTGGGCCAAGCGCAATTCAGCGGAGAAAGAGAGCTCTGCGGACTTGGAAGAGGCCCAGAGCCGAGAGTGAGCAGTCGTTTGTCGTCTAGCATAGTGTATTGATCATTGCCTGGAAAGAGAGAAAAGATCATGCTTGCATTCCACCCACAGGGCTTTCCGGTCGAAGTACCAGCCAAGCCCTCCGGCTACTATGCCCATCTGGTGATATTGCGGGTGACCGAGAGTTACCCGCTTTTTCAGACAGACGGGGAGCTCAACACAGCGCGTGTGATGGCAGGGGTCAAGGAGCGCACCCCGATCACGCGGCTGACGATTTTCAAGCGCAAGCAGACCACGCCCGAACGGCTGATTGGGCGTGAGCTGCTGCGGCGGTACGGTCTGATCAGTGCGGAACCGGTTTTTGACTCGAAAGACAAGCGGGTCGAGGATGAGAGCGGGCTGCCGTTTGACGAATACAACGTCAGATTTTGTCAGTGGACGCCGGATGCGATCGCCTACGGGTATGCGATTGGGGACAGCGGTTCTGAGCGCAGCAAGGTTTTGAGCGACACGGGGTACTCGGTCACTGCGTACGACGACAGCCATGAGGCCTTTACCCTCAACGCTCCCTACGAGAGTGGCACCATGAGCCAGCGGGGGGAGGTTACCAGCCGGATCAACGAGCAGGACCATGTGGTGCCGCAGGTACTTTTCCCAACGGTGCTGACCACGCGCGACCTGACCTTGCCGCTTTTTCGCTATGTGCTCAACAACGTATTGCGCACCCGGCGGTATGGGGCACAGACGACGCGGACGGGGCGGGTGGACAACCGGCTGGTGGCGGTTGTGTTGTGTGACGGGGAGATCATGAGCAACCTTGCGTTGACGCAGCGGCTCTACGACGTCTTGAAGATGCAGGGGGCGCTTGTGCCGCCCGACCCGATCGACCCGGTGGTGGCCGCTGCGGCGATGCAGCAGCTGATTCCGCAGATGGTGGCGGAGGATGGGGTTGCGGTCACCCAGCTGCTTTTGGGCGACGATCTAGATGCGTTGCTGCGCGATCTGGCTGCTGAAACGGCCAGTGAGGCTGGCATGCGCGCCTTGCTCGAGGCGGCATGGGTGTCCAGCAAAAACTATCACGACACTTGGCTGGCCAAGAATCGGGCCAAAAAATAGGGAGGAGTCTGTGCGATGCAGGTAACATGCTGCAGATTGACCCTTCATGAAAACCTGTTTTATGCCACCCGGGAGATTGGGCGGCTCTATGAAACCGGGCGCTATCTGCACAACTATGGGCTCACCTATGCGTTGGGGCTGGCGGTTGCGCCCTACTACAATGCTCGGGCGGCTCCGAACTATGCTGACGACCTGACGGTGTTGAACGAGCGTTCGATCTACGTCACGCCGGCTCGTCCGCAGGAGATCAGTTTTGAGCTGAACACCTTCAAATATGCGGACAACCGTTATCGGGTCAAAATGGAGCAGTCGTCACACAACACCCCGAGTTTTGGCCGTGCCAAAGAAGTGGCGGCAGGCAGCACCTTCACCTTGGCTGTGCTGGGGGTGAAAGCGGCTGCGATCCCGCGTTGGGTACGGCTGGGGAAATGGATGAGCAAGGCGGCGGTGGAGGTGACGGGGGAGCTGGCAGTTCAGAAACAGGGGCAGGGTTTTTTCGAGTCGGACTGGCCGCTCAACCCGCTCGACCTGGATGGGGAGAGCCGTGTGCTGGCCTACGACCTGATTTCGATGCCGCCGGTCAGCTTGTTGGACAACGTTCAGCTTTCGGGGCCGTACTGGCAGCTGACCGATGGGAGCCGTCTGCCGGCGCAGCTGGCCTATCGCTTTCCGAAGGGGTGAGGGGGGAGCTCTGTGCCTGCCGGCTGGGAGCAGTCGGCAGGCGTCTAGCGATGGAGGGGGGTATGACGACAACTGCGGTTCGTGCGTTGGTGTTGGACATGATGGCGTTGGAGGAGGGATTTTTGCCGTTGCTGGCGGGCGAGCTGGCGCATGCTGCTTTTTATGCGATAGTGGAGACGATAGACCCGGTGCTTTCGCAGCAGATGCACGATGCGCAGGGGCGTTCGGCCTTTGCAATTTCTCCGTTGTACGGGTATTGGCGCACGCCGTACGACAGGAAAATCAAAGTACAGAGTGGGCAGGGTGCCTGGATGCGGGTCAGTCTGCTTGACGACACACTTTTTGAGGTGTTTCAGGAGCATCTGTTGCGCAGCCCGCTGCCCACGATTCGGATCGGGCGTATTCCGCTGGCCATCACCCATGTCTACGGTGCGCCGGGGAGCCATCCGTGGTGTGGGTACAGCACGGTGGAGCAGCTGGCGGCGTTGGAGGCTGGGGAAGCGCGTTGGACGGTTGAATTTGCCAGCCCGACGGCGATTCGTTGGGGCAGTGCGGACAATGCGGTACGGCGCATTGAAATATTTCCGCAGCCGCGCATGGTTGTGGCGGGGCTGCGTGCGCGCTGGGATCGGCTGACGGGGGAGCAGTGGGGGCGGGACTTTGAAGAGTGGGTGGAGCGCAATGTGATTGTGGGGGCGGTGCGGCGCTGGCAGATGGAGAGCTTCACCTATCAGCGTCAGCAGTATCGGGGGGGGGTGGGGGTTTTGGACTATCAGCTGCTGGATACTGGGCGCAGAGAGCACCTGGCGCATCTCAACCGGCTCTTTCACCTGGCATTTTACACGGGGGTTGGGTACAAGACCACGATGGGGCTGGGGCAGGTTCGGCTGATATGACCGAGCGGGAGCTGTTGCCGATCTCTTTTTTGAACCAGTATGTCTACTGTGCGCGGCGTTTTTGGTACATGTATGTAGAAGGGGAGCAGGGGGAGAACGAGCACACCGTGCAGGGGGTGCTCAACCATGAGCGGGTGCACACGATTGGGCAGGAGCGGAGTGAGCCGGGGGTGCTGTTGCGGCGCAGCGTGCATGTGTACAGCCACACGTTGGGGATTAGCGGGATTTGTGATCTGGTGGAAGAGAGGGTAGGGGGGGGATTGACGCCTGTGGAGTACAAGCAGGGCAAGCGTGGGCGTTGGCGCAACGACCATGTGCAGCTTTGTGCGCAGGCGCTTTGTTTGGAGGAGATGACGGGGTGCAGGATTGAGCAGGGGTTTTTGTTTTATTTCAGCGAACGTCGGCGGGAGGAAGTGTCATTTACGGCGGAGTTGCGGGCATTTACGGTGGAGTTAATTCAGAGGATACGGGATGCGCTGGTGCGGGGGGAACGGCCGCCGCACACCGAGCAGCCGGCGCGCTGCAAGGGGTGCAGCTTGTATGATGTCTGTCTGCCGGTAGAGAGCGGGTTTTTACAGAGAGCCGGGCCTGTCTGACCCGGGAAATTTCATGCAGTTTTTTTGAGGATGTATGACCACCTTATATTTGACGGAGCCGTACAGTGTTGTTCGCAAAGATGGGGACACCTTGGTGGTGAACGTGCCGGAAAACAAAGAGAGTGGTGTGTCGAAGCGGAGTGTGCGGGTGCCGATGCACCAGGTCGAGCAGGTTGTTGTGTTGGGGGACAGCACGGTGACCACGCCGGCGCTGTTGGCGTTGCTCGAACAAAATGCGGAGATCTGTTTTTGCGACTACTGGGGCAACTTCAAGGGGAGGTTGGCGCCTGAGGTAAGCAAGAATATTTTTGTGCGCATCTCTCAATTTCGGTTGCATGAGAACTATCGTCAGCGGGTTCAACTGGCGGCTCGTTTTGTGCGTGGCAAGCTGCACAACCAGCGCACGTTGGTGCTGCGGGGGGCGCGTGGCCAGGCGGATGCGGCGACTGGGGAGCAATTGGCGGGGATAGCTGGTCAGATTGGGCAGTTGATCGAGCAGGTGGACCAGCTGCGGATCGACGCTGACGGTCCGCCGGACCCGCGTGTACCGCAGGCGCAGTCGGCGTTGGGGGAGCTGAACGGGTATGAGGGAGTGGGGGCGGCGGCTTTTTTCAAAGCGTTGCGTCGGCTGATCAAGCAGGATTTGGGGTTTGACGGGCGGCATCGTCGTCCGCCGACCGATCCGGTGAATGTGCTGCTCAGCTACGGGTACACGTTGTTGATGAACCATGTGATGAGTGCGGTGCAGGTGGTTGGGTTTGACCCATATCTTGGATATTTACACAGTGAGGGGTATGGGAAACCGGCGTTGGCGTTGGATTTGATGGAAGAAATGCGGACACCGATTGTGGATTCGGTGGTCTTGACGGTCATCAACAAAAACATTGTGCGGGCGGAGCATTTTGAGTTGGTGTTGGGGGTATATCGGCTGACGGCGAGTGGGCGCAAGCTTTTTTTGCAGCAATTTGAACATCGGCTGAACACGGAGATTGAGCATCCAGTTTTTCAGTACAAAGCGACCTATCGGCGTTGTCTGGAGCTGCAGGCGCGTTTATTGGCCAAGCATGTATTGGGGGAGCTGTCCGAGTATCGGCCGTTTCAGGTGCGGTGAGGGGGGGGAGTGGACAACCGGACGACGACCCTGTACATCATCGCCTACGACATTCCGGATGATCGGCGGCGTGGGAAGGTGCATAAAATTTTGAGTGGGTATGGGCATTGGACGCAGTACAGTCTTTTTGAGTGTTTTTTGACGGAGAAACAGTACATTCAGCTGCGTCATCGGGTGGAGCGGCAGGTGGCGGCGGGCGAAGATTCCATTCGGTTTTATCCGGTCTGTGCGGTTTGTCGGGAGCGTGTGGAGACGATTGGCAGTGCGAGGCCATCGGAACCGCTTTTGTACATTGTGTGAGGGGGGAGCGAGCATCGTAGCAACTGGGGTGTTGGAGGGGAGATGCTCGCAGCTGCGGCTGGGGGTGGTTTTCAGGAGAGGAGGGGGGCAAGGGTCTGTCCAGAACAGCTGGAGGAGCGGGAAAGTGAGGCGGACGGGCCAGTGGTTGGCTGGGATGCTCGCAGGTGGGACGTTTGCCCTTTTTGGGCAAAAAAAGGAGGGGAGTGAATTTGAAAAATCGACAAAATTCAGGTATACTGCCTACATGTTTGTACGAAATGGATGTGAATGCAGGGTGAGTAGAATCGCAGCCCGTAGGGCATGCAACCCATATGAGGGATTGAAACTTTTTTTGTATCGTACCAGACGGAGGAAATAATGTTGCCCGTAGGGCATGCAACCCATATGAGGGATTGAAACTGTAAGTCAATTGCCAGAACCCGAATAGAGTCTGGCGCCCGTAGGGCATGCAACCCATATGAGGGATTGAAACACTTGGATAGAGAAGGTCGAATTATACTTGCCTAGCCCGTAGGGCATGCAACCCATATGAGGGATTGAAACATCGATTAGGGCTTGGAGAGTTTCAAACTCTCGGTCGCCCGTAGGGCATGCAACCCATATGAGGGATTGAAACTGCGAGACATTGTTCAATCCTTTCAAATATAGATGGCGGCCCGTAGGGCATGCAACCCATATGAGGGATTGAAACTAAACTCTAACACGAATTTTGCCATTGCTCCACTCCGCCCGTAGGGCATGCAACCCATATGAGGGATTGAAACCGAAGACTTTGGATGGCCAAGCA
>CAIOHJ010000159.1 GCA_903858085.1 uncultured Chloroflexota bacterium | reverse complement strand
TGGTACGCCTTTTACTGCCAAAGATGTCGAGCACACGTTCAACCGTCTGCGCGACCCAGCCTTTCAGGGTGTTGTCAGCGGATTGGATGCCATCGAGCAACTGGTTGTAGTCGACGACTTTACGGTTGAATTCCATTTGAAATCCACCAATGTGACCTGGCCCTACAACATGGGGCAACAGGGACTCAAGATTGTGCCCCATGACCGTACAGACGAACAGCTTGCCGAGGAACCTGCTGGCACAGGGCCGTTTTTGGTTGCAGAATGGGTTCAAGGAGAACGGATCGTAGGCAAACGCAACGAGAAGTACTGGGATTCGGAGCGGCCTTATCTCGATGAGCTGCAGATGCTGATCATCCCAGAAGCCACCACGCAGATCGCGGCGTTGATGAGTGGGTCGATTGAACTGGTCCAGAGTGTCGAACGCGAAAATCTGGTCTTGTTGGAAGGTGCCGCCGATGTTGTTGTGTTGGAGTGCCGTCAGGGGCTCTACCCGGTGTTTGCCATGCGTGTCGACCAAAAACCATTTGACGATGTGCGTGTCCGTCAGGCTGTCAAACATGCGGTGGACCGGGCAGGCCTGGTCGCGGCCATCCTGCAGGGGCGGGGTTCGATTGGGAACGACCAGCCGATCGACCCGGGCTCCCCATTTTGGGCGAATGTGGCACCGCTGGCCTACGATGTGGAAAAAGCCAAAGCGCTGCTGGCGGAGGCTGGCTACCCAGAGGGTCTGGAGCTGACCTTGCACACCTCTGAATTGATGGATGGCGGCCCTGGTGTGAACGCTGCGGCGGTTGCACTTCAGGAAATGCTCAAAGCTGCTGGGATCACGTTGACCATTGAAAATGTTCCGGGGGCCTCCTATTACGCGGAAGCCTATCTGCAAGTGCCCTTCTTTACCTCTTGGTTTCCGACATTCAGTGAGCCGGACGCAATTTTGCCGTTGGCGTACATTTCGACCGGTGCCTACAACGAAAGTGGTTGGGGGGATCCGCAGGTCGACGAGTGGGTGGCGGCTGGGCGAACCGAGCTGGACCTTGAAAAACGCAAAACACTCTATGCAGAGATTCAACAGCGGATCAGCACAGAAGGGGGGGTGTTGATTCCCTATTTTGCGCCCTATTTGCAGGCTGCATCGACGCGTTTGCAGGGCCATTTCCCGGGTCTGCGTCTTGTGTTCCGGGATCTTTGGCTGCAATAGTGTGCAGCGGGGAGAGCCGCACGGGCTGCTCTCCCCGCACCGTCCGCTCCTAGATGGGGAACTCTATGGTGCAGTTTGTGGCGCGCCGTCTGCTTTTTACAGGGGGGGTGTTGTTTTTGATTTCGCTGGCCATCTTTGTGGTGACCGAGCTGTTGCCTGGAGATGCTGCCTATCTGGTGCTGGGCAAGGATGCGACTTCGGAAAAGTTGACGTTGTTGCGCAGCCAGATGGGGCTGGATCGTCCGCCCTCTGAGCGGTATCTGGGGTGGCTGGGTGGCATTTTGCAGGGGGACTGGGGGGAGTCGATGATTTTGCGCCGTCCCGTCTGGCCGTTGTTGCAACAGCGTCTGGCCAACTCTGCCAGGCTGGCACTGTTGGCCTGGCCTTTCAGCGTTTTTTTTGGCGTCGGCCTGGGGCTGGCAGCAGGGTTGCATGCCAACCGTTGGTTGGACCGGGTTATCTCTGCACTGGCGTTGTTTGCGGTGAGTATCCCTTCATTTGTCCTGGCAGTCCTGCTGATTCTTTGCTTTTCGATCTGGTTGCAGTGGCTGCCTGCTGCCAGCATGCTGGCAGCAGAGAGCGACTTTTGGGGTTCGCTGCGTTTTTTTATCTTGCCTACAGTGGTGTTGACCGTCATCAGTTCGACTGAGGTGGTCCGAATTGTGCGTCTGAGTGTCATCGAAGTGATGCACCAAGACTATATTCGTACAGCCAAAGGAAAAGGGCTGCCTGCCCACACCCTGGTTTGGCACCATGCGCTTCGCAATGCCCTGCTGCCTGCAATCAGTGTATTGGCACTCAATCTGGCGTTTTTGTTGGGAGGGGTCGTCGTGGTTGAAAGCGTTTTTGCCTATCCAGGAATGGGACGGCTGCTGCTCCAGGCAGTGACGCAGCGCGATCTGCCGTTGCTGCAGGCAGTGGCTTTGGTGTCAGCAGCGCTTTTTGCGCTGATCAACCTGGTGGCCGATCTGGTCGTCTTCTCTCTCAACCCGAGACTGCGTTCCTTGTAGGCAATTGGTTGTGCAACATCCTGTTCGGGCCCCCCATCTGCCGCGGTTGCGTTCATTTTTGGGCGTCGTCGATCCGGTCTCCCTGTTCTCTCTGGCCGTGGTCACGTTGGCTGTCGGCGTTGCCTTGTTTGGTGAATGGCTTGCTCCCTACCATTTTTCGGCACAAAATTTGACCAATTCGCTGCAGCCTCCTTCCTGGCAGCATCTCTTTGGCACCGATCAATTTGGCCGTGATATCTTGAGCCGGGTAATGATGGGGTGTCGCAGCATCGTGGGGTTGGCGACTGCTTCCTCTTTGCTGGCGGTGATCCTTGGGGGAGGCAGTGGGATGATAGCGGCCTATTGGGGAGGGGTGGTCGATGAAGTGTTGATGCGCGCCACCGATCTGTTGTTCTGTTTCCCTTCGATGTTGCTGGCCCTGCTCATTGTCAGCGCTTTAGGGTCGGAGATGGTCTATCTGATTTTGTGTATCGGCGTGATTTTTGCACCGGGCGTTGCCCGCGTGGTGCGTGGCGTGGTCATCGACCTGAAGACGCGTGAATTTTTGGAGGCGGCCCGCATGATTGGCTCTTCGGATCCCCGCATTCTGCGTCGAGAGATTCTGCCCAATCTGTTGAACTGGTTGCTGGTCGAACTCACGCTCTATTTTGGCTACGCCATTCTGCTCAGTTCGAGCCTGGGTTTTTTGGGGTTGGGGGTGCAGCCGCCCTCTCCTGACTGGGGGGCACAGATCAGCGAAGGACGCGACTGGTTGGTTGCTGCACCCTGGATCGTTCTCTTTCCTGCGCTGGCCATTTCGACCCTGGTCGTTGCGGTCAATCTGCTGGCGGACCGTTGGATGGCAACGTTGAGACGTTGAATATACTTTTTGAAATGAGGAATGCATGGTCGTCTGGTTAGGTCAAAGTGACAATCTGGCCACTTTGGGTGGAAAATCTGCCCAGCTGAGCCGGCTCTTTATGCGCTACCCCATTCCCTCTGGGTTTTGTCTTCCGACAGACGTTTTTGAGGAGTGGGTGGCCCAGGGCTCGCCCGGTCAGCTGCCAGCGCCCTGGCAGGCCGCGGTCGCCGATGCCTATCAGCAGCTCTCCGACGCTGTGCAACTGGACCCTCTGCCGGTCGCTGTACGTTCTTCGGCGGTCGACGAAGATGGCCAACGTGCTTCCTTTGCCGGTCAATACGAGAGTTTTTTGAACATTTGCGGGGTGGAGGCGCTTTTTACAGCGATCCTTTCCTGTTGGCATTCAGCCTTTGCCGAGCGAGTCCAGCGCTACCGTCGCGGCGTACAGACCCCTCTGGCCGTGCTGGTTCAACAGCTGGTGCCGGCAGACATGGCGATGGTTGCCTTCAGCCGCCACCCGCTCACGCGGTCGCCCGAGGTGGTGATCAATGCGGTTTGGGGGTTGGGACAGGGGCTGGTAGATGGCAGTGTGACCCCTGACACCTATGTGGTCTCGCCTGACCAGACGCTGGTGCAGCGCACGATTGGCGCCAAGGAGACGATGGTGGTTCGGTTTGCAGCCGGGATCAAACAGGTTCCGACCCCACGTTCGATGCGGGGGCTGGCCGTCCTGTCTGAAGCACAGATCCAGGAGGTCGCTCAGCTGGCCCGCCGTCTGGAGGGGGAGATGGGCTGGCCAGTAGACGTGGAGGCCGCCTACTGGCAGAATCGGCTGTATTTGCTCCAGTGCCGTCCGATCACCGCTTGACATCCTGTCGCGGGCAGTTCGCGCGCTACACCCAGTTTTCCGGCGTATATTCTCCGAAGACCCCCCGCAGCGTGTCGCAGATCTCCCCCAGCGTGGCATGGCTTTCGACCGCTGCCACGATCAGCGCCATCAAGGGTGCCTGTGGATCCTGGGCGGCCTGGGCCAGGCTGGCAAGAGCGCTCTGGACTGCCTGCGGGGCGCGTTCTGCCCGCAGTGCGGCCAGCGCTGCACACTGCTCCTGCCGTACGCGTTCATCGACCCGCAGCAGCTCTCCATGCGGCTGTTCGCCGGTCTGGAAACGGTTGACACCGACCACGACCTCACTGCCTTTTTCGACCGCACGCTGGGTGCGGTAGGCGGCATCCTGGATCTCGCGTTGGATGTAGCCTTCTTCGACTGCGGCCAGCGCACCGCCCAGCTCGTCAATCCTGGCGATATACTCCTCGGCGCGGCGTTCGATCTCGTCGGTCAGCCATTCGACATAATAGGAGCCGGCCAGCGGGTCTACTGTATCGGCGGCCCCGCTCTCGTAGGCAAGGATCTGCTGGGTGCGCAGGGCGATCTCGACCGATTTTTCGGTGGGCAGTGCCAGCGCTTCGTCCCGGCTGTTGGTATGCAGGCTCTGGGTTCCGCCGAGTATGGCGGCCAGCGCCTGCAGGGTGACCCGCACGATGTTGTTGTCTGGTTGTTGGGCGGTGAGGGTGCTGCCTCCAGTCTGGGTGTGGAAGCGCAGCTTCCAGGAGTCTGGGTTTTTGGCGCCGAAACGCTGGCGCATGATGCGCGCCCACAGTCGGCGGGCTGCTCGGAACTTGCCCACCTCTTCCAAAAAATTGTTGTGGGCATTGAAGAAGAAACTGAGTTGGGGGGCAAACTGGTCGACATCCAGCCCGACTGCCAGGGCCTGCCGCACATATTCGATCCCGTTGGCCAGTGTGAAGGCCACCTCCTGGACCGCGGTGCTGCCTGCCTCACGGATGTGGTAGCCGCTGATCGAGATGGTATTCCACTTGGGCACGTCGCTGGCGCAGTAGCGAAAGATGTCGGTGATCAGCCGCATCGACGGGGCGGGCGGGAAGATGTAGGTGCCGCGCGCAATATATTCCTTGAGGATGTCATTTTGAATGGTGCCGCGCAGTTGGTGGGCAGGGACCCCCTGCGTTTTGCCGACGGCGATCACCATCGCCAGCAGCACCGCAGCCGGTGCGTTGATGGTCATGCTGATGCTGACTTTGTCGAGGGGGATGTCGGCGAGCAGGGTGTGCATGTCGCGCAGGCTGGAGATCGAGACGCCGACTTTGCCCACTTCTCCCTCGGCAAAGGGGTGGTCGGCGTCGTAGCCGATCTGGGTGGGCAGATCGAAGGCGACGGAGAGGCCGGTCTGCCCCTGTGCGATCAGGAATTTGTAGCGCTCGTTGCTCTCTTGGGCGTTGCCAAAGCCGGCGTACTGGCGCATGGTCCAGAGCCGTCCCCGGTAGAGGTTGGGCTGGACCCCACGGGTGAAGGGGTATTCGCCGGGCAGCCCCAGTTTTTGGGGGTACGCCTCGTCGCCGTCGGCAGGTGTATAGACGGTAGAGACGACCATTTTTTCGTCGCTGGTCGTGAACGGTTTTTTCCGTTCGCCGAAGCGGGTGACCAGCGGCGCCAGGGTCTCTGCTTCCCAGCGTGCCTTTTGCTCTGCCAGGGAGGACGGATTGGGTTCTGCCATATTTTTTTCTCCACAATCTGCCGTACATTGGATGGAGGCCCTCCCCGCTGTGGGGGGGCTGAAGTGCGTCGCTTACATTTCGCTGCGCCCGGTCAGGGCCCGGCCCAGGGTTACTTCATCGGCATATTCGAGATCTCCCCCCATCGGCAGCCCGCGTGCCAGTCGGGTGACCCGCAGCCCCAACGGTTTGGTCAGGCGGGCAATGTACATGGCGGTTGCCTCCCCTTCCAGGTTGGGGTTGGTGGCCAGCAGCAGCTCGCGCACCGGCGGTTCACTCCGCCGGATCCGCTGCAGCAGCTCGCCAATTTTCAGATTTTCCGGGCCAATCCCTTCGACAGGGGAGATGGCTCCGTGCAGCACATGGTAGAGGCCGGTGAACTCGCGCGTGCGCTCGATCGCCTGGACATCCAACGGTTCTTCGACCACGCAGATCAGCCCACTGTCCCGCTGGGTGGCTGCGCAGATGGGGCAGGGGTCCTGGTCGGCGATGTTGAAACAGACGCTGCAAAAGAGTGTCCGCTGTTTGAGCTCTTCCAGGGCGCGGGCCAGTCGGAGTGCCACGGCTTCGTCGTTGCGCAGCAGATAGTAGGTCAGCCGTGTCGCTGTTTTGGGTCCGATCCCAGGGAGCTGGGTAAAGGCGTCGATCAGCTTGGAGACCGGCTCGGCAAGTGGTTGCATGGTGGGTTTCCCGTCTCAAGAGAGGCTGGCACAGCTGGGGTCTCTTCTAAAAAAGGCCTGGCGGCAGGCCAAGACCGCCGGTGAGGCTGCTCATCCGTTGCTCTTCGAGCTGTTTGGCCTGGCTGAGGGCATCGTTGAAGGCTGCCAGCAGCAGGTCCTGGAGCATTTCGATATCTTCTGGGTTCACAACTTCGGGTTTGAGGGTGACGCTTTTGAATTCTCGGCTGCCGGTGACGACGATCGTCACAGCACCGCCGCCGGCACTGACGGTGAGCTCTTCTGTCGAGAGCTCGGCCTGGGTTTTTTCCATCTCTGCCTGCAGTTTTTGCATCTGTGACATGATGTTGCCCATGCCGCCGCCACCGAATCCGCCGCCGCCAAACCCGCCGCTGCCGAACCCGGTACGTCCGCTGCCGCTGCGTTTTTTGTTCATGGTCTGCTGTCCTTTCTGAAGGAGTGCTGTGGGTGAGCAGAGACTGTGCTGCTCGGAAATGGAGAGAGAGGGTGTCGACGGCTCACGATCGTGTCCGTTTTTCTGTGGGGGGGGAGGCGACGGGATTGGGGGCGACTTGGGCACCCAGGTCGCTGACCGCATATTCGACCAGCGGGTCGGGGCCGTCTGTCGGTGGGGTCTGGGCGGTTGTCACGACCCCGGACAGGAGTGCTCGGTCGCCGAGCTGGCATTCCAGGGAGAGTTCGCGTCCGAGGAATTTGGACAAGGTGGTGGACACGCCGGGCAGCACGTCGAGTTTGGCGACCAGGCTGCGCGAGAATTCGTTGTTGCCGAAAGCGAACGCAGCCCGCTGGTCGGCGACGGCGACATCGCGCACGGCCTGGAGGGCCGCGTTGACCTGCTGCCCATTTTGTGTGCGCACCTGGGCCAGAAACTCTTTCCAACGCGACCAGAGACGACGGGTTGTCTCGGCGTCGACGGCAGCGTCGCTGCGCGGCGCTTCGCCGGCTGCGGCCACCGGCAGAGGGGGGGGGGCGCTCGCTGCCGGCCGGGTCTGGCTGCGAGCTGCTGGCTGGAACTGGCTGTTCGCCACCATCGGCGCAAAAATTTCGCCCTGTGTCACTTCGATCAGCGCCATCTCGAGCGGCAGCTGCGGTTGAAAGCTCCCTTTGAGTTCGGTGATCGCGGCACTGAACCGCTTGATGGCATGGATCGTGGTTGTCGGTTCCAGCTGCCTGGCCTGGGCTGCCAGCTGCTGCACGGTCTCAGCAGGCAGATCGTCCAGCAGTGCAGGGTCGTTGGTCATCTGCAACACCATGATGGCACGCAGCTGTTCGACGACCTGCTGGCAAAATTCGGGCAGGCTGACCCCGCCGGCCATCAGCCGGTGGATCAACGCCAGCCCCTGGCGGGCATTGCGGGCAGCCACTGCATCCAGAAAATCGAGCACAGTCTGGGTGTTGACGGCCCCCAGCACCTGTTGGACCTGGGCCAAAGAGACCTGGTCGTGGCCAAAGCTGAGCATCTGGTCAAGCAGGCTGACGGCGTCGCGCATGCAGCCTTGGGCGCTGCGGGCAATCATGAGCAGCGCCTCTGTTTCGGCCTGGAACGCTTCTTCGTCGGCGATGTGCTGCAGATGTTGGGCGATTTCGGGGGCAGGGATCCGCCGGAAGTCGAAGCGTTGGCAGCGGCTGAGCACCGTGGCTGGAATTTTGTGTGGCTCGGTGGTGGCCAGAATAAAACGGGCATGTGGCGGGGGTTCTTCCAGCGTTTTGAGCAAAGCGTTGAAGGCGCTGCCGCTCAGCATATGGACTTCGTCGATGATATAAATTTTGAAGCGCCCTTCGCTGGGGCGAAAGCCCACCTTGTCGCGCAGCTCGCGGACATCGTCCACGCTGTTGTTGGAGGCCGCGTCGATCTCGACCAGGTCAATCATACGTCCTTCGGCGATTGCCCGGCAGGTTGCGCAACGGTTGCAGGGGCGCTCGCCTTCTGGCGCGCCGCAGTTGAGGGCCTTGGCCAGGATGCGGGCCGTGCTGGTCTTGCCGGTGCCGCGTGGCCCGGAGAACAGATAGGCGTGGGCAACCCGATCGTCCCGCAGCGCGTTCTGCAACGTGCGGGTCACGTGTTCCTGGCCGACGACTTCGTCGAATGTCTGGCTGCGCCATTTACGATAGAGTGCAGTGGACATGAATCCAGTGTACCATTCAACTGGGCGGACAGCAAAGCAACGATTCTCGGCAGGGGGACAGTTCGGTTGGCGGGCCTGTTCCTGGTGGTGTGCTTTCAGCCAAGCAGCCGCTCGGTCAGACCGCTGTAGCGAGCGGTCACCTCGTGGTGGTTCACCGCCAGTGCCAGCGCACGCGGCTGGCCGACCAGTACGACCAGCTGCCGTGCCCGTGTCACGGCCGTGTAGAGCAAGTTGCGCTGCAACATCAGCGCGTGTGCGGTGAGCAGTGGAATGACCACCGCTGGAAATTCGCTGCCCTGGCTTTTGTGGACGCTGATCGCGTAGGCGTGGGTCAGTTCATCCATTTCGAGAAAAGCATACTGCACTGCCCGCCCGTCGAACCGCACCGTGGCGGTATGCAGGAGCGAATCCAGCGCTGTGATGTGTCCCATGTCGCCGTTGTAGACCTCTTTGTCATAGTTGTTGCGGATCTGCATCACCCGGTCGCCGACTCGGTAGATGTGGCTGCCGATCATTCGCTCGGCGCGTCCTGTCCCCGCCGGGTTGAGTGCGTTTTGCAGTGCGCTGTTGAGGGCAGCCACCCCTGCTGCGCCCCGATGCATCGGCGAGAGCACTTGGATCTCTGTTGTGGGGATGCCGAAACGACGCGGGATTCGTTCTGCCACCAACTCGACACAGAGTTCTGCCGCCCGTTCGGCCTCTTCGGTCTTGAACAGGAAAAAGTCGCTCCCCTTTTGGTTGTCGACGACCGGCAGTTCGCCGGCGTTGATGCGGTGGGCGTTGGCGATGATCCATGAGTCAGCGGCCTGACGAAAGATGGTCTGCAGGCGGATCACGGCTGTGCGGGCCAGATGGGGGGCGGCGGGCTTTTCCAGGGCGACGATCAGGTCTTTGAGCACGTTGCCGGGCCCGACGCTGGGCAGCTGGTCGATGTCGCCGACGAGCAGCAGGTGCATGCCAGAGGGGATCGCCTTGAGCAGGTGGTTGGTCAGCACGAGGTCGAGCATGGAAGCCTCGTCGACGATCAACAGATCTCCGTCGAGCGGGTTCTGGTCGTTGCGTTCGAAGGTGAGCCCTTCGCCGGGTTTGAAGGCCAGCAGGCGGTGAAGGGTCTTGGCTTCTGCGCCGGTGGTTTCAGCCAGCCGTTTGGCGGCGCGGCCGGTAGGAGCGGCCAGCAGCACGCGGCAGCGTTCATGTTCGCACAGATCGAGCAGGGCACGTACCGTGGTGGTCTTGCCGGTGCCGGGCCCGCCGGTCAGCACAGTGACACGATGGGTGAGTGCAGCCTGGACGATCTGACGCTGTTGGGGGGCCAGCGGGAAGCCGCTGTGCTGCTCGGCCCGGGCGATCGCCTGATTCCAGGCGCTCTGGGTATAGTGCTGAAAGGCAGCGAGCCGGCTCTGGGGCTCTCCACGCAGCAGGCGGTGGATGCCTCTTGCCACACCGACCTCGCTGTAATAGAGCGGGGTCAAGTAGTGGATCTGCTCTGTGTTCAACAGCCAGCGGGCTTCGTCGAGGCTTTGCGTGGCCAGCAGCTGCCCCTGGTGCGCGACCAGCGCTGGCACGCCTGTCTGGCCAGCCGGCGGCGTCAGCGCCTCGCCCCCGGCTGTCGGTGCAACTTTGATCTGATCTTCCTGCCACATGCGGGCCAGCCCGATCCCGACGCGGTCGGGGACAACGTCGAGCAATTCAGCTGCTTGTTTGACCAGTTCGGATGTAGGCAGAAAGACATGTCCCTCCTCGCTTGCCACATTGAGGGCATAGGTGACCCCAGCGGCGACCCGTTCTGGCGCGTCGTCGGCCATGCCCAGCGCGCGTGCGATCTTGTCGGCGGTCAAAAAACCGATGCCAAAGACATCGCGCGCCAGCCGATACGGGTCGGAGCGCACGACGGTGATCGCGTGGTCGCCGTACTGTTTGTAGATGCGGGTGGCCAGGCTGGTGCTGATGCCGTTGCCCTGCAGAAAGAGCATCACCTCTTTGATGGCACGCTGCTCGGCCCAGGCTGTCTGGATCAGCTCGACCCGGCGGGCACCGACGCCGGGCACTTCGACCAGCCGTTCGGGGGTCTTTTCGATCACGGTGAGGGTCTCCAGCCCAAACTGTTTGACGATGCGGCGAGCTGTCACTGGCCCAACTCCCTGGATCAACCCACTGCCCAGGTATTTCTCCATGCCGACGATCGTGGCTGGCAGCACTGGGCGAAAGGTTTCCACCTGGAACTGACGGCCGTACTCCCCATGCACTGTCCAGCGTCCGGTCAACTCGACTGATTCCCCGACGTTCAACCCCAGCATGTTGCCGACCACCGTCACCTCGCGCCCTGTGCCAAAGAGGCTGGGGCCAGCGCGTTCTGGCAGCACTTTGGCCACTGTGTAGCCGTTCTCCTCGTTGTGATAGGTGAGGCGTTCGACGACGCCGCGCAGTGTATCGGAGCCCATTGTCTGGTTGTTCAAGGAGCCCTGCTGGAACGCTCTTCCACCCAGTAGCGGTAGGTGGCCCGTTCGGTGGTCACGGGTGTCAGAGCGCTGACAGCCACCACGGCATGGTCTGTCTCTTCCATTCTGGCCAGATCGACCGTGCCGTTTCCGGCTGCATCCACCGTCACGGGGGTGACCCGGACCAGCCGTTCGTTTTCAAATTCCAACAGCTGGACCAGCCAACGTTGAGGAAGAAGATTCTCGGTCAGCACCCAGCCTTCGCTCAGCCAGCCGGTCACATCGCCGTCGAAGCTGTCGACGAAGCCGATGGCGGGGAGTTCGACTGCATCGAGGAACCAGCCCTCGGTGTTGACGGCATCGTCGGTCACATAGCTGAAGCGCAGCCAGAGCGGGCCACCCGCAAAGGCCCCCAGGTCGTAGATCTCGCGTACCCAGCGCTCTGCATCGCCTTGGGCGCTGCTGCCTGTGTAGCCTGCTCCGAGCGCGTTGCCGGTCGGGTTGTCGGTGCGGGTGCGCTGGCCAGCCAAAATCTGCCAGTGTATCCTGTCGCTGCTGGCCTGCACATAGGCGTAGTCGTAGTCTTCCTCGATCTGCCACCAGCTGTCGACGGTCAGGGTAACGGGCTGGCCTGGTTGCAGCGCGCCGAGGTCGAACAGGCGTGTCAGGCGCGAGTTGGCATCGTCGCCCCGGTTGCTCCACCAGAGGTGGCTGTGGCCAGCGGGCAACGCAGCCAGGCGCGTGGTGGTCGTACCGGCAAAGTGCAGGGTCCAGTCTCCTGGGGTGCGAAACGCAAGATAGTCCGTGCCATAGTTGGCAACTTCCCCCGCCGTCCTTGAGAGCGGCAGGTGGATCTGCTGCGCTGCTGCCTGGCGTTCTGGCAGTTCGATCGCTTCATAGCCGTAGCGTCCATCGGCAGCCAGCGCGGCCGGGTCATCCACCCAGTTGGCCACTACCCAGTCAGCGAAGAGCGTATCAAAGGGGGTCTCCACGGCGTGCTGGGCCAGGGCCCGGCCAATCCCGGCAGCGCCGTTGGCCTGCTCTGCCACCAGGGTGCGCAAAAAATTGTCGCCGAAACGCTGTGCCAGATAAGCGACCCAGAGATAGGAGGCGCCGTAATGGGGAGCGCTGGCTCCTGGGGTGGCGCTCCAGGCTGTCAGGGGCAGGTCTGGGTCGGCCAGAAAGAGGGTTGCAAAATTGACGTCGGGTGCGTAGCCGGCCAGCTCCTGGGCATACTCGCTCAGTCCCTCGTTGAGCCAGAGATCTTCGCCCCGATCCTGGTTCCAATGAATCATGTGTTGGAATTCGTGTGCCAGCACTGTTTCATAGGGGGTGTAGTCGCGCAGTTGGTTGAGCCAGCTCAGGTTGATGAAGAAGATCTCCTTCTGGTTGGAAAAGGGGTTGACGGTCGTCGGGTATTTGTCGGCGCTGTAGAAATAACCGGCAATTCCTGAACCCAGCTGGGTGGCATGGAGCACATGCAGCCGCGGGTCGTTGTCGACACCTGGGTTGGCTTCAGATCCGAACGCTGCAACCAGAGCGGGGTAGATGTTGTCGGTAAAGCGGTCGATCGAGCGGCGCAGGGGGCGGCTGTCGTAGGGTTGGCCCTCTTCGACCCAGACATTGGCGACTGCGGACTGATAGACCAGCCTGGCTTCGATCCGGATGTTCTGTCGGGCATCTGAGTTGTGTACCCAAAATTGAACGGTGTCGCCGGTCTGGTAGGTGGCTGATGTTTGTGTGGGGGGAGCGGACGCTGGGGCGTCGGCGGGTGGAGGATGTAACTCTGCGACCAGTTGCACCGGGTCGCGGTGTGGCAGCTCGGCTTGCAAGAGCTGGTCGAGTGTGGCCAGCGCCTGCAATTTGGCTGCGGAGACCGGCGGGGGCGCTGAGGTAGGCGCTGCTGTGGGGGCTGCTGTGGGGGCTGCTGTGGGTGGCGGCTGGGCTGGCGGCGTGCACGCTGCCAGCCCAGCCGCGATCGATAAAATTCCGAGAGAGCGAACGAGTGTGGCCAGCCAGGCTGCTGGTGTTTGGAGATCAATTTTCATGGGAGCCAGTCCACCGTTGTCTTCCAAAGGGAAACGCTGCACGAGCGGGTATCGCTGGCGGCGATCAAGAGCTGGTTGCCTGCTGTCCAGGTTGCCAGGCCGGTGGGCAGCTGGTCCGGGTAGGCAAATTGCTGCAGGGGCTGGCCGGCTGCGGAGAAGAGGGTGAAGGTTCGGCGCAGCGGGTCGCTGGCCAGCAGCCCGCCGCTGGGCAGGGCGGCCAGGTGGGGGCCGTCGAGGGTCTGGGTGGGCTGGATGGCGGTCAGGCTGCCATCGCTGCTCAGGTTCCACAGCCGACCGTCTTCGGCGCTGATGGCCCAAAGGCCGGTGGGGGTGAAAAGGGTATCGACCGGCTGGCCGCGTGCCAGCAAAGTATCCGGGCCGCCCAGCACAGCTTGTTCGTTGCCGGTCGGGGAGAGGAGGACGACGCGTCCGCCGCCGGTATCGGCGACGGCGATCGTGCCGTCGCTTCCGCTGGCGAAGCCACGTGGGCGGTAGAAGGTGCTTTGCAGATCCATCAAGTGGGCAGTGCCGTCAGCTGCGAGGCGGTAGATGGGTCCGGCGACTGCGTCGAGCACGAGCGGTGAGCCGTCGGGGACAAAGGTGATGTCGACCGGCTCGGCAAATGCCGGGTCTGAGAAGGTTGGGCCAAAGCTGCCGGAGCGTTCGAGCACCTGCACGCGGCGATTGCCGGTGTCGGCCACGTAGAGCTGTCCGGTCAGCGGGTGGAAGGCCAGCCCGTGCGGCGCGTTGAACTGGTTCGGGCCGGCGCCGCAGCCAGCGCCGGCGCTCCAGAGGATTTCCAGGGGGAGGGGCGGCAGGGCGGTGGCAGGGATACGGCGAGCGGGCTGCCAGGTCTTGTCGGCACGTGTCAGTGCAAACTCATCGGTGCCGAGCTGTGGGTGGAGCAGCGGGGGGGGAGAGGGCAGCGGGGGGGCGGCGACGCCGAGCTCGCCGCGGGCAGGGCGCAGGGAGCTGCTCTCCAGCTCGCCAGGGGAGCTGCCAGGGGGCTGCCAGAGCAGGCGAAATTCAGGAGCGTCGCTTTGTGTCTGATAACGAATGGTCAGGTCGTGCCAGCCACGGGTCAGATAGAGCAGCCCTTCCTGGTAAAAGGTCGTCAGCGACTCGTTGCTCTCTGGCTGGCCAGAGACGACAAGTTGACCGGCGACCTCGATCTGGCTCGGGCCGTCGGCCAGGGCGGCGATCCGGTATTCGCCGGCGCGTGCAACCCCCAGCGTGCCCTGCCAAAAAACGTTGTAGGGTGGCTCGATCCCAGCGTCAAAACCGAGCAGGCGGTCCTGGCGCCGGGTCAGCAGGGGGCCTTGGGGATCGTTGCCGGCCCGATAGTCGCCAGAGAGCCCAGCAGGGGGCAGCTGTGGGCTGTAGAGGGTGGTGACGGGCAGCGGCACCCGCTCTCCGGCTGGGGGTTGCCAGTAAAGCCGCAGGGAAGCTGGAACATCTCCGCTGCGGTAATCGATGGAGAGTGTGTGGAGGCCCTGGGCAAGCTCTGCGGCCTGCTGGCTGACCCCAAGCTGGGTATCGAGCACGAGCTGGTCGTCGATGCGCAGGGTCAGGCCAGCGTTGCCGGCTTCGGCAGAAAAGAGATAGATGCCAGCGGTTGGGATGGCAAGGGATGCCAGCAGCTGGCCGCTGAACGGCGGCGGGAGCGGTGGGTGTTGTTGCCAGTCAAAGTGGGTCTCTCGCACCCTCAGATCCACTGTCGGGCTGTCGCTGCCCCGCTGGTACAGCCACAACTGCAGGCTCTGGCTGGCCACGATCGCGGTCTGGGGGACGGTGACGGTACTGAACAGAGGAGCCTCTGCGTCGATCGACCAGGCGTTGTCGAGCGGGCCGCCGGTCACCTGGGCTGCCGGGTAGATCTGCTGCAGCTGGCTGAGCAGCTGGTGTTGGTTGCTGGGCACCAGATAGATCACATCGCCGGGCGGCTGTGTCGTGTAGGGGAGGGTGGTGCCAAAATCCAGGGCACGCACGCGGCCGGCTGCCAGGGCATCGCCGGCCAGCAGGCGCAGGCTTGGATGGGCGAGAAATTGAGCCGGGATCACAAAGGTCTGCTGGCGATCAGCGTGGGCCAGCTGTTGGACAAGGGCGTTGGACAGGACGTTTTGTATGCTGCCAGCCTCCTGTGCGTTCTGGAGGGCTGCGGTGAAACGGAGGGCTGGAATTGCGAGCAGGAGCAGCAGCCCCAGGCTGGCGGTGACGACCAGCCGAACCGGGGAGAGGGTGCGGTGCCAGGCTGCCACCAGTGCGGCGAGCAGCCGATCCAGCGCCACTGTGCTTGCTGCCAGCACAAAAGGCAGCAGGGGCAACAGGAGCGAGCGTGGGGAGGCCGTCTCCAGATCGGCGCTGGCCACGGCTGTCCCGGTGAGCAACAGGCCGGCCAGCCACAACAGCGTGGGGGGGCGCAGCAGGAAGCGCAGCAGGGTGCCGGTGCCGGTCACAGCCAGCGCAGCTGTGAACAGGGTGAGCAGGCTGCCGCCGGCAACGGCGCTGTCGGGGATCATCTCTGGGCGCAACAGAGCAGCTGCCAGCCAGGGGGCCTGTGTCCAGGCTCGGGCCAGGTCAGGGGGGGCGAGGGCCAGCCCCAGGACGGGGGCGGCGACAGCGCAGGCAGCGGCCAGGGCAGCGGCGGCGTTGACCAGCGCGGCCCGCCAGCGAGCCCTGGCCTTCCAGACCAAGAGTGCCAGAAGGAGCAGAAGCCAGAGCGCGGTGGCTGGGCGCAGCAGGGGGACTTCGACAAAAAGCAGACCTGTTGCCAGACCAGCTGCGCTCCACCAGCGGCGGTCCATGGCGGACAGGCTGCGCAGTGCCAGCCAGAGCACCAAAGAAATCAGCAGCGGCGCCACGATCCAGGGGTCTGAGCTGCGCGAGGCGCCGAGGTGCCAGGGATTGAGGGCCAGCAGCAGCAGTGCAGAGGGGGCAGAGGCTGGGGCGACCAGTTGGCGTACGACCCCGGCGAAGGCGAGCACACCCAGGCTGCCGAGCAGAGCGGCGGCCAGCCGCAGACTGAGCAGGCTGTTGGCTGTCCAGTCAAACAAGGTCTGGGCCAGCCAGGGCTGGATTGCAAACGAGCCGGTGCTGGAGAGGGGTTGGCCCTGGGCCAGCCGCAGCCCCTCCACACATTCTTCGCCGATACAGCCAGCTGGCAGGGTGCCGATGTTCCAGAAGCGCAAGGCCAAGGCCAGGAGCAGAACCAGCAGCATGGCCAGCGTGGTGGCCCGCTGCGACCTGGGGAGGGAGGGGGGGAGCGGCGCTCCAGTCTGGGTGGCCACCTGCACAAAGCGTCCCTTTGGGGTTTGGAGCCAGCGAACGGGGAGTGGGAGATAGGTGTAGGTGGCACCGGGCCACCAGCTGCCGATCAGCAGCAGTGCGCCTCCCAACAGCCAGACCAGCAGGAGGAGCAGCGGCTTTTCAGCGGCGTCGGGTGCAAGCAGGCCCAGCCCGACCCCGCCGGCCAGCAAACTGACCAGCCCTGTCCACCAGAGCAGCTGGCCGACAGCGCTGAAACGGGCGACAGAACGCAGGGAAGGTGTCGGCTGCCAGTCGGCGCTCTGGGCGGCGAACAGCATCGCAGCCACCGATGCCAATGCCAGCGCGTCGCGCAACAAAAAAGGCGCGTAGCTCTCGCCATCGGCGACAAGATTGAGCGCTCCTACGGCCAGGAGCAGGGCAGCCAATCGCAGCGAAAATCGGCGCATTGGGTTCAGTATACCATACCTTGCATCCTGGAAAGTGGCCATCCTGGAAGGGGGCTCTTGGGGGGCGGCCGTCGGCTCGATTACAATAGGCAACATGCCGCAACGTGGCGCCAGTTTTTCGGCGCTGATTTCACGGGAAAAATTTCACGGGGACAGACGAATCATGTACACAACTGTATATCGATTGAGGGATTCTGTGTGGTGTGTGCTGTTTGTGCTTGTCTTGGTTCTGCTGGCACAGAGCAGTCTGCTGGCTGCCCCCAGAGACTGGGATGATTGGGGGGCAGCGGGGGGAGCGGCTCTTCCGGAGAGGGGGGCGGCGCTGCCGGCGGGTGCTGTGCCTGCCCGGGTGACCGCCATTGTCGACGGGGACACGATCCGTGTGCAGATCAACGGCGTCGAACGTTCGGTGCGTTACATCCTGATCAACACGCCAGAGACCGATGAACCATTGGGGGCAGAGGCCACCCTGGCCAACCGGCGTCTGGTGGCAGGCAAGACCGTCTATCTGCTCAAAGATGTGAATGAAACTGACCGTTACAACCGGCTGTTGCGCTATGTTTTTCTGGCGGACGGCACCCATGTGAACGCTGAACTGGTGCGCCAGGGCTATGCGCAGCTCTCCACCTATCCGCCAGATATCAGCCGTCAGGCAGAGATTCGGGCGGCGCAGCAGGAAGCGGTGGCAGCGGGCCGTGGGCTGTGGGCTTCATCGTCTCCGGCGGTTGGGTCTGGGCGCCTTTCGATTGCTGCGGTGGACAAACGTGAAGAATATGTCGACGTGCGCAATGGTGGCCAGGCGCCGGTTCGGCTGGAGGGGTGGGTGCTGCGTTCGGAGAGAGGCCGGCAGGAGTGTGCGCTCTCTGGGGAGCTTGCGGCGGGGGGCACGTTGCGGGTGTGGGCGATGAAGGGGGCTGGCGGGTTTCAGTGTGGCTTTGCCAGCCCCATCTGGCACAACAACCTCTCTGACCCAGCGGTGTTGTTGGCGCCGGGTGGCAGCGAGGTTGCTCGCTGGGAGTAGCTGCGACTACTGTTCTGCCAGCCAGCGAGCGTAGACGCCGCTGGGCAGCAGACGGCGGCGGGGCGTGCCGCTCTCTGCGACCGTCATCTCGCCGCTTTCCAGGGTGCCGCTGCGTCCGCCGACGACAATCTCAAGCTGGTTGTGCAGGGCAATCGGGGTAAAGCCTGGGGTGTGGCAGCTGTAGAGGACAAACAGCGCGTCCTCTGCCAGCAGCGACCGGCAAGCTTGCAGGAGAGGGACCAGGTCGTCTTCAATTTTGAAGACCTCACCTTTGGGGCCACGCCCAAAGGTAGGAGGATCCAAAATGATCGCCTGGTAGGTGTGGCCGCGGCGTTGCTCGCGCTGGACGAACTTGAGTGCGTCGTCGACCAGCCAGCGGATTGGGCGGTCTGTCAGCCCGCTCAGATCGGCGTTTTTGCGGGCCCAGTCGACCACCCCGCGGGCGGCATCCAGGTGGATGCAGTGTGCGCCGGCCTGGCTGCATGCCAGCGTGCTGCCCCCCGTGTAGCCGAAGAGATTGAGCACGAAGAGATTGCGGTCGTGGGTGCGCCGCATGCGTGCTCGAATGGCTGCTCGCATCCAATCCCAGTTTTCGCGCTGCTCGGCGAACAGCCCCATGTGTCCGAAATTGGTCAATTTGAGATGAAAATGCAAGTCGCCGTAGAGCACGTCAAACTCGCGGTTGACCTTGCGATGAAAGATCCAGTGGCCGCCGTCGTCCTGCGCCGAGCGTTCGTAGATGCCGTCGGCGCGCTGCCAGTCGCTGTCGGGCAGCTGTGGTTGCCAGATGGCCTGCAGCGACGGCCGGTCGAGTAGATACGGGCCGATACGTTCCAGTTTGCGCATATGGCCCGAATCGAGCAATTGGTAGTCGGCGTTGGCTGGCTGTGCTGTCATTTGAACCGTCCTTTGTCTGGCACAGCAGTGGGCCGTGCAGGGCAATCTGCCCGCTGTCCCTCGATTTGGACAGCCGCTACAGAGTGTAGCATGTGTCAGCGGCGAAGCCCAAGGCAGAGCCTGTCCTGGTATGTTTTTTGACAAACGGCCTGTCCGTTGTTATGGTTATAGAGTTGTCGTGTTTACACAAGGCTGCACGCTTGGGGTGGTCCAGAATCTGTCCAGCTGCGCCGGGTGTATCGACAGAAACATTCGAGACTTGTGGTCGTGGGAGTGCGAACGCCCGCGACCTTTCTTTTGGGTCTGTTCAGAATGGATGGGTGATGAACGGAAAATTGCATGTCTACCGCCAGTTGTTTGCCTATCTTGCCCCCTACCGAGTGCAGGTAGGGGGCACCTATGTTGCGATGCTTGGCGCCACCTTGTTAAATCTGCTGATGCCGCCGATCCTCCAGGATGCCATCGACCGTGGGCTGGAAGCGCGTGACGGTTGGGTACTGTTTGCAGCGGCTGGCCTGATTCTGGCCATCGCGCTGGTGCGCGGGGGGGCGGGGTTTTTCCAGCGGTATTGGGGAGAATGGCTGACCCATCGCGTGGCCTATGACCTGCGCAACGACTACTACATCGCCCTGCAGCGGTTGCCCTTCAGCTTCTATGATCGCTCGCACACCGGGGACTTGATGAGCCGGGCGACCGGCGATATTGCCGAGACCGAGCGTTTTGCTGGGATTGGGCTGCTCGATCTGATCAGCGTGGTGTTGCTGATTGGCGGTGTGGTGGTCGCGATGTTTCTGGTCAGCTGGCAGCTGTCGTTGTTGACGTTGGGGCCGGTGTTGGCGTTGGTCGGGCTTGGGCTGCGTTTTGGGATGGTGGTACGCCCGATGTTTCAGCGGATTCAGGAACAGCTTGGCACACTTTCCACGGTGATGCAGGAGAGCATGACCGGGATTGGGGTGGTCAAGGCGTTTGCGCGTGAGCCCTACGAATTTGAGAAATTCGACTCGATCAGCGATGAATGGTTTCGGCGGCGCAGCGGCGTGATCCGCACCTGGGGCGACTACTGGCCGCTTTTCACATTTGTGTTGTCTATCGGCGTCTTTTTGCTTCTCTGGTTTGGCGGTTCGGCTGCGGTCGAGGGAACGCTCAGTGTCGGCACCCTGTTTGCGTTGATCTCCTATTTGTTGATGTTGCATGCGCCCGCCCAGCAGGTGGGCAACCTGGTCAACCTGGCTGCGACCGCCGGGGCTGCGGCCCAGCGTATTTTCGAGATCATCGATACGCCGGTCGAGATCGAGGAGCTTCCGGATGCGGTTGCATTGGGGCCGATCGAGGGGCGTGTCCGGTATGAAAAGGTCTCCTTTGCCTATGAGGGCGCCAGCCGTGTGCTCTATGACATTGACTTCACGGTGGAACCTGGTCAGACGGTGGCCTTGGTCGGGCCGACCGGGGCAGGCAAATCGACTTTGATCGCATTGCTTTCGCGTTTTTATGATCCATCCAGCGGGCGTGTGTGGGTGGATGGGGTGGATGTGCGTCAGGTGACGTTGCGCAGCCTGCGCCGCCATGTCGGCATGGTCCAGCAGGAATCCTTTCTCTTCAGCACGACGATTCGCGACAACATCGCCTATGGGGTGGCCGATGCTACCGACGAAGAGGTGGTGGCTGCGGCCAAGGCAGCCAACGCGCACGAATTTATTGTGCGTTTCCCGAAGGGGTATGGGACCCAAGTGGGCGAGCGTGGGGTGACGTTGAGTGGCGGCCAGCGCCAGCGTATTGCCATTGCCCGGGCCTTGCTGTACAACCCAAAAATTTTGATTCTGGACGATTCCACGAGCAGTGTCGACACCCAGACCGAGCATCTGATTCAGGAGGCGTTGGCCAGGCTGATGCAAAACCGTACGACGTTTCTCATCGCCCAGCGTCTGGTCACCCTTAAAAACGCCAGCTGCATCTATGTGCTCGACGGTGGCCGGATCGTGCAGACAGGCAGCCACCAGCAGCTGCTGGCGCAGCCGGGTCTCTACCGCACGATCTACGATCTGCAGCTCAAAGCGCAGGAAGAGTATCTGCAGGGGGCGGTGCAGTGAGAACGGTGCAGGTCAGTTCAGCCAAGGAGAGGACTCAGATGGCAAATTCTGTTGCCGAGCTCTGGAAACGCCCGCAAGACACGCCGGAGGCACGCGCTCGTCGCGAGGCCAAGGTCGAAGCGCTGCTTTACGGCGGCGACGACGACGTGCCGGGCAAGGCGTACGACAGTCGGCTGCTGTTGCGGCTTTTCAGGTACGTGGGCCCCTACCGACGGCCGCTGATCCTGGCGGTGATCTGGATGGCGGTCTCGACTGTGCTGTCGGTGAGCGGGCCGTGGGTGGTTGGGCAGGCGATCGACTCGATTGCGGCCGGGGAGGTGGGGCAGCTGCAGCGTTGGGGGGGGGTGCTGGCTGGGGTTGTGCTCTTCGAGTGGGCGACCAACCGGCAGCGCATTCATATCATGGCGTTTGTCGGCACGCGTGTCGTCACGGATCTGCGCGCCGAACTGTTCCGACATCTGCACCGTCTGTCGCTGAATTTTCACAACAACATGAGTGTGGGGCGTCTGATGAGTCGTCTGATCGGCGATGTCGGTGTGCTGCAGGAGTTTCTCACCTGGTCCATCACGGGGCAGGCACGCTCCACGCTCAACCTGGTGGGGATCTCGGCGGCGATGCTGGCGATGGAGTGGCGGCTGGCGCTGGTCGCGTTTGCGATGATCCTGCCGATGGTGCTGTTGACCAACTATTGGCGCCACCATGTGCGGGAGGCCTATCGTGCCAGCCGCCAGCGGCTCTCGATCATCAACGGCTACCTCAACGAGTCGATCGCTGGCGTGCGTGTGACGCGCAGTTTCAACCGTGAGCAGCGCAGCTTCTGGCATTTTGACGATCTCAACCGTTCCTTTTTCGACGCCAACGTGCGTGCCACCAAGTTGTCGGCCATTTTTTTCCCGGGGGTTGACTTCATTGGGTCCCTTGCCATGGCGCTGGTGTTGGGGGTCGGCGGCTGGCTGGTGATGGGCGACAGCTTGAGTGCAGGGGTGCTGGTGGCCTTTGTGCTCTACATCGAGCGTTTTTTTGAACCGATCCGCGAGTTGGCTCAGCGCTACAACACCTTCCAGGCCACCATGACTTCCTGTGAGCGGATTTTTGCGCTGCTGGACACCGAGCCTGACCTGGCGGATCGGCCTGGTGCGTTGCCGATCGGGCCGATCCGGGGAGAGGTCGATTTCGAGCATGTCGTCTTTCGCTACAAAGACGACGAACCTGTGCTGGAGGATGTCTCGATCCATGCTGCGCCGGGGGATCGCATTGCTCTGGTCGGCGAGACAGGGGCGGGCAAGAGCACGGTGATCCGTCTGCTTGCCCGTTTTTTTGACGTCAGTGCAGGCAGTGTGCGCGTAGATGGCCAGGATCTCCGCGACATCACCCTGGCCAGCCTCCATGCGCAGATGGGCATTGTGCTGCAGGATCCTTTCTTGTTCAGTGGCACGCTGGCTGACAACATCCGCTACGGACGTTTGGAGGCCTCTGCGGTGGAGGTGGAGGCCGCGGCCAGGGCGGTCGGGGTCCACGATTTCATTGTGGCGCTGCCTGAGGGCTACGCGACCCGGGTTGAAGAAAACGGCAGCAACTTCAGTGCTGGCCAGCGGCAGCTGATCTCGTTTGCCCGTGCTCTGCTGGCCAACCCGCGCATCCTGATCCTGGATGAAGCGACGAGCAGCGTCGACACAGCGACCGAGCAGATCATTCAACGTGCGATGGATACCTTGATGGCAGGCCGCACCACCTTTGTGATTGCCCATCGTCTCAGCACCATTGTCAACGCCGACCAGATCATTGTCATGGAGCGTGGCCGGGTGATCGAACGGGGCAGCCACCAGCAGCTGCTGGCAGAGCGCGGTGATTACTACCGGCTCTACACCATGCAGTGGCATCGTCCGGCCGGCGCGCAGTAGCGCACAGAAACGCAACGGGTTGTTCAGGAGCTTGTGAAGGAAAACAGCGATGCAGAAGTTTCAGGCAATTATTTTTGACATGGATGGGGTGATCATCGATTCAGAGGCACTCCACCATGAATCGATGCGAGCGATGGCGGCTGCGCAGGGGGTACAGCTGACCGATACACTGTTGGATGAATTCATTGGGATTCCGGATCGTCAGCTGGTTGAGCACATCAACCGCCACTACCTGGGGGGGCGCCAATCTGTCTCTGCTTTGCTGCAGGCCAAGCAGCAGGCATTTTTGCAGCTGGCCGACCGCATCCGGGAGATCCCGGGGGCGGTCGACTTTATTCAGCGCAGCCGCCCCCAGTTTGCGGCGTTTGGGTTGGCTACCTCTGCCTTGCGTGCCAACCAGCAGCTGGCCTTTGACCGTTTTGGCTTGCACCGCTACTTCGATGCAGTGGTCACCGCCGAAGATGTGAGCCGTACCAAACCGGACCCTGAGCCCTATCTGCGTGCAGCTGAGCAGTTGGGGGTATCGGCCCAGCGTTCTGTCGCGATCGAAGACTCGCGCAACGGTGTGCGTTCTGCCAAGGCTGCTGGCTGCCATGTGATCGGGCTGACCACCACCTATCCTGCCGATGCACTGCTGGCTGCCGGCGCCGATGTGGTCTGGAGCTCGTACCGTGAGATTGCTGCCTACCTGCCAGAGCGACGGCTGTAAGCCGAGGGCGGACGGTTCCTTCTGCTCCAGCCTCCAGAAAGGGGGGAGGGGTGCGTTGCTGGCGCACCCCTCGCCTTCATCGAGCTCTGCTCTGTGCTGGCCACGTTCTGCTTTCAGCACGGAAGCTCCTCGGGCCCGATCTCTCAATACGAGACACTGCGGCCAGAGACAAGAAGCTGATAGTACGCTGGCTCACAGCGGCAGTGTGTGTGCTGGACCCGCACGTAGTAGACGCCAGTGGTGGGGAAGGTTCCGCTCCAGCTGTAGTCCTCGTGTCTGAATTCGTCGGCGCTGCCTGTGCCGACGCAGTGGCCCTTGGTGGGATCTGCGGCTGTGATATCTTCCCCTTCAGCCACCAGACGGTCGATCTCCTCCTGTGTCCAGACATCGAACCGGGCGTTGTCGGCCGGCTCCTCGACAGACATCGACACTGTGATCAGAGGCAGATCGCCGTCATGCTCCGGCCCCGTATCTGCCAGGTAGGAGAACTGGTACCAATGTTCCTTGCCTGCTGGCAGTTCCATCCAGCTGCCCGTCGGCGCCATGGCCGTTTCAGGGCTCTCCCCGGCCATCGCAGCCGCAGGTGCCGCTGCGGGCTGGGGTGCCGCTGCGGGCTGGGGTGCCGCTGCTGGCTGGGGTGCAAACGGGAACGACACGTCCTTGCCGCTGACGGTCAGTTTGTAGTAGCTGACCGGCCCAGCCTCGTGTTTCACGACGACAAAGTAGTCGCCGGAAGAGGTGAAGGTGCCCAGCCAGTTCATCTTGCCGACTTCATCGTCCGGCTCGCAGTCGTGCGAGAGGGTGCCCGCACCGATCGCCGTGAAGTCCAGTTCCTCGCCCCACATCCGAACCTCTTCTTTCGACCAAATCTCAAACGTCGTACCGTAATGGGGGACAACCTCCATCGTCACGCGGACTTCTTCGCCGTCCCCTTTCTCGTGAAAGCCATAAAACTGCATGGCCCCCACTGGCAACTCCACCCACTCCCCACTCGGGCTCAGCGGGTTGTCAGGCCCTGCCCCCAATGGTGTCTCCGCCAGCACCGGCACCACCAGCAGCAGCATGGCCAGGACAGCGATCCACAGAACACCAGACAGTTTCAACCAATTGCGCAACATAGCTCCTCCTTTCGCGCAACGCGGCGCTCCTCTACCTACCCGTTCTGCCTCTTGATCGACGTCTGGATCACTCCTTCCCTGCCAGTATAGACAGAAAAGATTCTGCGTGGCCAGCTGTTTGAGGAGCAGATCTGCTTTGTTCTGTGCTGTGCAGCCCCCCTCACAGCGACGGCTGGGCCACTCTCCCCCCAGGCGGTATCTGATATGTCGTGGCAACCAGCTGCATAATTTTCTCCCTCTTTTCAGTATACGCCCATTTGTGGGCAGATGGATCAGGCAATTTGGCAGGGGGGCTGTACGGGCTGGTTGATCCATGCTATACTGAAGCTGGAGTCTCCATGCAATTGACTGTGTATGGCACGTTTGACGAACAGAAAGGCAACGAGAGTCTATGGAAACCAACGAACAGGCCACGACGAACCCGCAGGGGGCTGAACCGCGAGGGGGGGACAGTCCAGTCGGGCAGGCGGCACAGGAGCTGATGGACGAACTGGGGGGGCTGGCCAACCGGCTGAGCAATCTGGGGCGGCAGTGGTGGCAGAGCGACCAGCGCCGTCAGTTGGAGAATGATCTGCGCACAGGTGCCGAACAGCTCGCTGCGACGCTGGAGAACAGCTTTCACCAGGTAGCGGCTTCGCGAGAGGCCAAGGAGCTCAAGGAGAAGACAGAAGAGATCGCCGAGGAGATCGGCGAAAAGATGGCTTCCAGCAAGCTGGTCAACGAGCTGGCAGAGACTTTGAAAGGTGGGCTGCAGGCTTTCAGCGCCCAGCTCGACCGGGTCGCCCATGATCTGGAGGCCAGGGCCCAGCGGTCGGCGGAGCCGCCCGTCCCCGGCGCAGAACCGGATTCGGAGCAGATTCCGATCGACAGAAAATGAGCCAGCGCTGGCGGTTGCCGGGCGGTCAGAAGAACCACTTGGCGACGGCCAGCGCCCCTTGTTTCCAAGGGACCCGGTGTGACACCCCGGACTGGCCAGCAAAATCTTGCAGGTGGTCGATGTACCACTGGTAGTTGCGGATCAGCGCTTCTTGGTTGGAGTAGCGCGGGCGAAAACCGAGGAGTCGTTCTGCCTTTTCGATCGAGACAAACGAGTCCTCCGTCACGGTCTCGTAGACCCAACGATAGAGCGGCGAGAGGTGGATTTTTTCGAGCGCCCGCAAGGTCCAGATGGCAGGGGCTGCCGGGAGGGGGATGATGTGGCGGCCGTGGCCGGCGTAGTCCAGCACTGCCTGATAATCCTCGCGGAGGGTTGTGAAGATTTTGGCTCCGATGTTGAAGACATCGTTGGTCTGGCTGCAGGGCAAGGTGGCAGCCAGGTAAATGGCCGCGCAGAGATCCTCGACATCGAGCAGCTGATAGCGGTTGTGGCCGGATCCGAGCACAGGAAAGTTTTTGCCGTCCTTGGCCCAGTCGTAAAAAAGTGCGAAGACGCCGAGCCGTTCTGGTCCGACAAACGATTTGGGGCGGAGGATCGGGACGCAGAGCCCCTGCGCGCGATAGGCGTGGCAGAGCTCTTCGACCTGAACTTTGGCTTCCCCGTAGGGGCCAACCCCTTGCATCCGGTCGGTCTCGGTGAGCGGGTGGTGGTCTGGGATCCCGTAGACCGCGGTGGATGAGATATGGATGCAGCGTTCGACCCGGTGCGCCAGCGCCGCCTGCAGAACGTTGCGGCTGCCGTCGATGTCGGTGGTGTAGATGTCTTTCGGGGAGTAGAGTGGCAGGGCAGCAGCGGTATGGACGACGAGGTCGACCCCTGCCATGGCCTGGTCGACCTGGATGGGGTCGCGGATGTCGCCGCGGATCGCGGTGATCTGGGGGCGTTCCGGGTAGGGAAAGTCAGCGATGTCAAGGGAGACGATGCGGTGGCCGCGTGCCAGCAGATAGCGTATCAAGTTGATGCCGAGAAAGCCCGCCCCGCCGGTGATCAGGAAGGTTTTGGGGCTCTCTGCTGCAGAGGGGTGGTTGGTTTCAGAGTGCATGGCGGTTTCTCTTCTCAATAGGGCGTTGCGGCCTGCCCCCGGGCCAGCAGAGGGCTCTTTTGCTGGTCGCGCCAGCGTGCCAGCAGCCGCTGGGTCGATGCAAAGGCCAAGGTAGATGGCAAGGTTTCGGCGTAGAACCACTCGGCCGCGTCGGCGTCGTCGGCAGCGGCCGGCACCGACGACGGGTCGATGGGCCAGCCATGAAATGCCAGGACAATCCCCAAGCTGGTGCCCCCTGGGTTGACCATCGGAAAAATGTCGAGCAGGTCACCCACTGCCACAGCCACCCCTGCTTCTTCAGCCACCTCGCGCTGCAGGGCTGCAGCTGGCAGTTCGCCGGCGTCCATGTAGCCGCCTGGCAGCGCCCACAGGCCACAGCCTGGTTCGACTGCCCGCCGAACCAGCAGGATTTGGTTCTCTGCTTCGATCAGGCCGACCACGGCAACTTTGGGGTCTGGAAAATGGAGAAAGCCACAGGATGGGCAGCTGCGGCGCGATTTTCCTGCCAGGAGACGATCTTCGAGCGGGTGTGCGCAGCGCGGGCAAAATTGATAGAGATGCTGGCTCATACTCT
>CAIOHJ010000158.1 GCA_903858085.1 uncultured Chloroflexota bacterium | reverse complement strand
TCCACGCTTTCGCGGCGACGAGGACTGGTATGCCTTTGTCTTTGTCGCCCGCCAGTTCAGCGGCACCCTGGCCGATTCTGCCGAAGGAGTGCTGGCCTGGATCGAGAACAGCAGGCTGCTCGACCTTTCCCTCTGGGAAGGTGACCGGATCTTTTTACCCTGGCTCGATCAGGACCGTTTCTTTTCTGGCCGCTTTTTTTATGAAAATGGCCAGTTCCGCAGCCACGAGGTGGCCTTTTACCCCCTGCACGCGCCACAGACACGCACCACAGCCACCGCCACAGCAGCCACCGCCACGGCAGCCACCACAGACGACTCGGTCTGTTGGGTCTGCGGAGGCCCGGTGCGGACACACCTTTGCAAAATCACCTGCACGGTCTGCGGTTTCCGCCGCGACTGCAGCGACCCGTAACCCCCCCAGCCCCAACAAAGGATTGGTATGCAGATCTACGATGTCGAATCCGCCCAGCAGACCCTTTTGCAGCGCAGTTCCTGGGACACGGTGAATGTGCCAGAAGCCCTGTTGGAGCGCCTCGCCCAGCTTTTCGGGGAACGGCTTTCCCCCGAAGAGGGGGTGCGCCGGATCCTCGCCGATGTGCGCAGGCGCGGGGTTGCAGCCGTCAGCCACTGGTCACAACAGTTGGATGGTGTGGTGCCCGCCGCATGGGTTGTCCCCCGCAGCGCGATCGAGGCCGCCTACGCGACGGTCGATGCAGCGGTTGTCGCTGCTTTGCAGCTGGCCGCCCGCCGTGTAGAACAGTTTCACCGCCGCCAGCCCGCGCTGAGTTGGATCCACAACGACGCTGAAGGAACGCTGGGGCAGCTCGTCCGTCCGATCGAACGGGTCGGCATCTATGTGCCCGGTGGGTCGGCGCCGCTGCCCAGTTCGCTGCTCATGGTCGCCGTGCCCGCACGCGTGGCCGGTGTACCTTTTGTGGCTGCCATCTCCCCCCCACAGCGCGCCACCGGCCTGCCCCACCCAGCCATTCTGGTCGCAGCCGACATCGCTGGGGTGGATGCGGTCTATGTCGCCGGCGGCGCCCAGGCGATCGGGGCCCTTGCCTTCGGGGCAGAGCCGATCGAACGGGTCGACAAAATTTTTGGCCCTGGCAGCCTCTTCACCACTCTGGCCAAACGACAGGTGTTTGGCATCGTCGGCATCGACGGCCTGCCCGGCCCCACCGAGACCCTGGTCATTGCCGACGCAAACGCCGACCCCCAGCTGGCCGCCGCCGATCTGCTGGCCCAGGCCGAGCACGATCTCCTGGCCAGCGCCATTTTGCTCACCCCCTCCCGGCCCCTGGCCGAATCTGTCCAGGCAGCCGTGCTCGCCCAGCTGGAAGAGCGCAGCCGCCACGAAATCATTGCCGCTGCACTGGCACGCAACAGCGGCATCGTCGTCACCGAATCCCTCGAACAGGCCCTCGAGCTGGCAAATCGCTATGCCCCCGAACACCTCTGCCTGCTGGTCGCCGACCCCTGGAGCCACCTCGGCCAGATCCGCAACGCAGGCGGGGTCTTCCTGGGCGAACGCAGCTTTGAGGTGCTGGGCGACTATGTCGCCGGCCCCAGCCATGTGATGCCGACCGGCGGCACAGCCCGCTATGCCAGCCCCGTCAACGTCAACGATTTTGTCAAGCTGATCAGCGTCGTCGGGCTCAACGAGCAGGCACTCCAGGCTGTCGGCCCAGCGGCAGCCACCCTGGCAGATGCCGAAGGGCTGGACGGCCATGCCGCTGCGGTCCAACGCCGCCTGTCCAGCCCAAACCATCCCTTTCCCCCGTCTGAAGCGTGAGCCGTATGCCCAATTCATCCTCTTCAAAGATGCAAGAGCCCTCCTCGCCGTTCGTGGCCCGCACCTTGCTCCGCCCAGAGCTGGCCACGCTGGAGCCTTACACCCCCATCCTGCCATTTGAGGTGCTGAGCCAACGGCTGGGCCTGCCCGCCGAGGCGATCGTCAAGCTCGACGCCAATGAAAATCCCTACGGGCCCTCCCCTGCAGCGCTGCACGCCCTGGCCACCTATGCCTTCTACCATATCTATCCCGACCCCCAGCAGACCGAGCTGCGCGCCGCCCTGGCCACCTATACCGGCGTTCCCGCCGCCCACATCCTGCCCAGCCACGGCGCCGACGAATTGCTCGACTATCTCTGCCGCCTTTTCCTGACGCCAGACGACGCCATCGTCAACTGCCCGCCCACCTTTGGGATGTACAGCTTCGACGCCCAGCTGGCCGGCGCCCGGACTCTCGAAGTCTGGCGCACCGCCGACTACCAAATCCCCGTCGCAGCCGTCGAACAAGCCGTTCTGGAAGCCGCCGGTCGGGTCAAGCTGCTCTTCTTGACCTCCCCCAACAATCCCTCCGGCACCTGGCTGCCTGACGAAGACCTCCTCCGACTGCTCGCCTTGCCCCTGCTGGTCGTGCTCGACGAAGCCTATGTCGAATTCGCCGACCTCCCAGGCCGGGCAACCTGGGTGCTGCACCACCACAATCTGGTCGTGCTGCGCACCTTCAGCAAGGCAGCCGGTATCGCCGGGCTGCGGCTGGGCTACGGCATCTGCCCCGCCTGGTTGATGGAGGAACTCTGGAAATTCAAACAGCCCTACAATGTCAACGTCGCCGCAGCTGTCGCCGGACTGGCCAGTTTGCAGGATCCCACCTACCTGCACGCCTCAGTCGAAAAGCTGAAAGAAGAACGCAAACGGCTCTACACGCTGCTGGCAGACCTTCCTTATCTGAAGGCTGTGCCCTCTCAAGCCAATTTCGTGCTCTGCCAGGTGCACGGCCGCGATGCGCGGGCGCTCAAACTCGCCCTCGAACAGCAGGGGATCCTGGTCCGCCACTACCAGAAGCCAGGGCTGGAAAACTGTATTCGAATCTCGGTCGGACGCCCCGAACAGACCGATCGGCTGGTGTCAGCGCTGCAGCGCCTCTGACCTTGCAGCCGCCTGCCCGCTCCCCGCAGGGCTTCTCCGGACGGAGGGTGGAGAAGCCCGCAGAGGATACTTGCCAAACCCCCCAAACTTGTGTAGAGTATCTTTGTGGAAAGATCTGCTGGAAAAGACAGCTCAAACTTTTTTGATGCCACACGCCGCCTTGACAAGGAGAGCCACCATGAACCTGCCTGTTCAACTCCAAGAGGGCGAAGCGGTCGCCCGCGTCATCAAACGCCACCCGCTGGCTCTGCTCGGACGTCTGCTGGCTGTGGCCTTGTTGCTGTCCCTGGCCCTGCTGTTGTGGTTTTGGCTGCGCAACACCGGGGGCTGGGTCACCGCTGCGCTCGACATCGGAATGGCACTGCTCGCGTTCACAGCGCTCGCCTACGCCGGCTTCCACTGGTACCAGTACGAAAATGACCTCTGGATTGTGACCAACCAGCGGCTGATCGACTCCACCAAATCGACGCCGTTCAGCCAGGATATCAAAACTGCCACTCTGTTCAACCTGCAGGACATCAATATCCAAAAACGGGGTATTTTTCAAACCATCTTCGAATACGGCGACATCATCTGCCAGACTGCATCGGCTTCTGGCCAGACCTTCACCTTTCGTGGCGTCTCCAAACCGGCCGAAATTCTCGATCTGATCGACGATCAACGCTTTGCACTGCAGCGCGGCAACCCGCAGAGCCCGCTCCCCCCTCCCAGCGCCTGACCCCGCCACACACCCGCAGAGGACAGACCTTTTCCATGCGCACCGCATCGATACAACGCAAAACCGGAGAAACCTCGATCGAGTTGACACTCAATCTGGACGGCCGTGGCCAAAGCACGATCGACACCGGAATCGGGTTTCTGGACCATATGC
>CAIOHJ010000157.1 GCA_903858085.1 uncultured Chloroflexota bacterium | reverse complement strand
TTTTGCGGATAAAAACCTTACTGCAGTTTGGGGCGATCCCCGTAGTAGCCGGCCTCATCCAGAATGGCGCGAATCTGGTCGTTCAGCCGCTGTGCTCCCTCCTCTACAGAGATGCTGCCCAGCATCATCTCTGTGCCGGTTTGGGCAATCAGCTCAGAGATCGCGGGCCACTCTGGAAAGCGGGGACGGAAGACTGGATTGCCATATTCCTTCCAGGAGACCACCAATGGTTCAAAGTAGGGGTACTGGGCCTGGAGTTCGGGGTCTTCATACGCGCTCATGCGTCCAGAAACGCCCCCTGCGCGAATATAGTCCTTCGACTTGGCTTCGGAGGTCACCCATTGAATAAAGAGCCAGGTCGCGGCCTGTTTTTCTGGAGAGCTGTTGGCGCTGACACCCAGTGAAAACCCGCCCAAAGCCGGGCGCGAGCCGGCTGGGCCCGCAGGTTCGACCGCATAGTCGATGCAGTCGACAATTTTGGAGGTTTCTGGGTCGGTAAAGTAGGCGTTGAAGGCACTCCATTCGGTGATCATGGCCACGTTGCCCTGCGCCAGCCCTTGCACGGTTTCGTCATGATCCCATTCGACAATATCTGGCGGCATGTACTTCATCAGCTCCTGGCGGAAGTTCAGCCCTGCCAACGACTCTTCAGCCAACAGATTGGGTTCGAAGTTTTCATCCAGCAGCGAACCGCCAAAAGGCCAGATCACGCGCATGAACGAATCGGCAGATTGTGTTTCGCCACGGCGGGACTGCAACGCATAGGCATACTTGCCATCCTGGGTCAGTGCCGGGCCGTACACTTCCAGCAGCTCCTGGTAGGTCGCTGGCGGACCATCAAACCCAGCCTCTTCCAGCATGCAGCGGTTGTAGAAGAGGACCCCTGAATAGTTGTCAAAAGGCAGGCCGTAAACAACCTGGTCCCAGGTGCCGAACGATTCAAGCAAAATCGGGAAAAAGCCGGCCAGGTTGAGCGCAGGGTCGGCCAGCGCTGGGTCGTTGTAAAAACGCTCCAGCGGCACTGCCCAGCCAGAAGCCGCAAACTCACCGATCCAGACGACATCGATCAGGATACAGTCGTAGTTGCCGGTCATCCCGGTGAAATCCAGCACCTGTTTTTCGCGGCTGTTCTCGTAGGGCATGATTTCCCAGTTGACATCGATGCCTGTAGCCGCCTCAAACTCTGGGATCAGTTCGATGGCAGCTCGATAGCCCGGCCGATCCAAAAAAACACAGTTGATTGTGGTACCGGCATAGGGTGCAGCGGCCTGCTCCAAAGACCACTCGCCCCCTGCGGCTGCCGGTGCTGCTGCCGGTGCGGCTGCCGGTGCGGCTGCCGGTGCACACGCTGAGAAGAGGAGAGCTGTCATCAGCAGCGTGCTCATCAAAATGCCGAAACGTCGCCAAGATGGTGTTTGCATGCAAGTTTCCTTTCGTAACGGATGTTGGCAGAATAGGAGAGTTGGCACAATTGACCAGTTCCATCAAAAAACAACGCGCCTTTCCCAATCCCCAGCGGACAAGCACATCCCCCAGCGCAAGAGGCCGAGCGCTTCTTCTCAGGGATTTTTTGTGCACATTTGTGCTTTTTGATGAATACATGTGCATACTAGCATTGTCGTGGTGGATTGTCAAGCGGCGATTTGCACCTATAGTTGGCCTCGAAAACTTCGAGCCTATCCGAATCACCCGGCTGCGCGAAAAGCGATCAGGGCACAAGTGAAATGAAGCATGGCTACTCCCCGCCCCATCGGGGCGGATGAATTTACCCTAGATTTCGCACCTTGACCACCGAACCCAGCTTCCGCAGCGCGGCGACATGGAGCATAATCGACAATGGCACTGCCCATAATGTGATGAACGACAGTGGCAGCACCCCCAACGCGGAGGTGTCCGGTGTCAGGTTCAGCAACCGCAACGCATGGGGCGCGGCCAGCACCCCCACCGGCACGGCATACGCAAAATCTAGCAGGCCATATACGTTCCACACCCGCCCCACCCACACCGCACCGCCTCGCAGCACATAGGCTGTCACCACCAGCGCCGATAGACCCACTGCGACATCGTTGAAGGCCGTCAGCGGCCCCAGTGCCAGCGGCACCTCGCCCGCCAGCCAGCCGAACAGGAACACAATTCCAAACACCCGATACACCTGTACGCCCATCAGCCAGCTCAGCGGTAGCGACTCAACCGCTTGCTTCAGCGGCGGCCACAACAGCATCAGGGCCAACCCGCCCCCCGTGGCAATTGTCATCACAATGCCCAGCGGCGAAATCGGTTCGGTCATATTGGCCACCCAGCCTTGTGTGGTAAGTAGCACCGTCAACCCCAGCCACGGATACAAAATCCCAAACCCCAGCCAGCGCGCCCACCCCTGCCCGCGCTGATAGACCTGCCAGCCCAGCAGTGTCGCCACGACGGCATGTGTCACCACCAATCCAATCATCCAAGTCGTTGCATAAGCCAACATCGTCTTCCTCCAGTGTTCGCGCCTCAAGCTTGCACCGGGCGCAAAAATTGCTGAACTGCGACCCATTCAAATATGGACTGCGGCAACACGGTCTTCCTCACCGGCACCCACCGCACCAGCGCCCCAACCGGGTAACGCAAACGCGGTCGTCGCGCGGCCACAATCTGTGCCACTGCCCCGGCCACGTGGCCGGGTGCCACACCGCTGTTGAGCCCGCTCTGCCGCATCGTATCCACCATCGCCGCCCGTGCCTGCGCAGACAACGGGTGACCGGTCGTCACCTGCTGTCTGGACGTGTCGAGCGTGTCGGTGCGTACCAGCCCCGGCTCCACCAGCGATACGTAAATCTGGTCTTCCAGTAGTTCCAACCGTAGCGATGCGCTGTACCCTTCCGGCGCGAACTTGCTGGCCGCATAGGCACTGTTGTAGGGCAAGGCCAACAGCCCGCCAATCGAGCTGACATTACACGAATGCGACCATCAGTGCGCCTACGACCATGTGGCCCCAGCGCAGACCTTGCCGTAAAACCTTGTTCGACACATCCTTCTCCTTTATTTCATGTTGCGTGTCTCAGCAATCTGTGTTATATTGACAGTGTCAATATTGACACTATAGCACAAAGTTGACAATGACCACATTAACTTTAGATGAGAAAATCAGCAAATACCACCACGGCGACCTGCGCAACACGCTCCTCGCCCTCGGGACAGAGATGCTCTCCGAAGCGGGGGTCGCCGCGCTCAGCCTGCGCAAGTTGGCTCAGCGCGCCGGGGTCAGCCATAACGCGCCCTATCAACATTTTCCCGACAAGGAGTCTCTGCTGGCGGCCATTGCCGAACAAGGCTTTCGCTTGCTAGGCGAGGCCATGGACTCTGCCCAAGCCAACCCAACCTACCCTGACCCCATCGAGCGCCTCATCGCCACGGGGCAGTCCTATGTCACCTTTGCCCTCAACCACCCCGCGCATTATCAGGTTATGTTTGGCCCATTGAACAACGATGCCTACCCCGACCTGAAAGCGACCTCGCACGACACGCTCGCCAAACTGATCAACATCGTTGCCGCCTTGCAGGCCAGCGGCCACCTGCGCCCGACCCCCCCGCTCGATCTCGCGGCAACGATTTGGAGCTGCATGCACGGCCTCAGCGCCATTCTCATCGCTAACAAATTGCCCGACTACATCCGCACCCAGCGCGATGCCGCCGCTCTCTCCGCCACGATGTTGCGGCACCTGCTCACGGGTCTACTTGCCTGAAGGACAATCTAGCCCCAAAAGACCACCGTCCGGATAAACAAAGAGGGCGAAGTGCCACTTCGCCCTACAGCCATCCCATCCTTGCTCGCATCCAGTCAACGCACTCTACCGCCAGCCCCTACCTGCTAGCCTATCACAGCTTTTGCCCGCACAAACGTGCTGGGGAAGGAGATGCCCCTGCGGTCGGGGCTCTGAGCGGTTCACCGGGGGCAGCGCCTCCCGCGTCGCCGCCAATTCTGCCTTTCTGCGCGCGGGGGGCGATCTCTGCCCCTCAACGCTGGTGAAGCTGCCGCAGCAGGTCAGCGACGATGCTTTCAGCCGGGGCGGGCAGCAGCTCCTCCTGGAAGCCGAGGATGCTGGCCAGCGGCATGTCCTGCAGAAACCCGGCCACATCCATGCCGATTCCCGCGTCTTCTTCTCCGCCCCCGTTGAAGGCGGCTCCCATCTGCTCGGTGATCTGATGGATGAGGGAGGCGGCCACCGTCTGGCCGCGTGGGTCTGCCAGCCACTCGCGCACAGTCGATTCGGCGTGGAGCAGGCTGGGCAACTCCTGGGTGGTCTGCAGCAGCACCGTCACTGTGGCGCGGATGTCGGCGGCGGAGGCGCCGATCTGCAGCTCAAACTCCCCGGCTTCGGCCACCCAGCGTTGATGGCCGGGGTGGTAAAAAGCAAAGGCTCGGAAATCCAGCTCGATCGAGAGACGGCGGCTCTCGCCGGGCTGCAGGAAGACTTTGCTGAACCCTTTGAGCTCCTTGACCGGGCGGGTCAGTGAACAGTGCCGATCGTGGACATAGATCTGCACGGTTTCGCTGCCGGCCAGCGAGCCAGTGTTGGTCACGTCGATCGAGACGGTGACGCCATCGATGTCACGGAAAGGGGTGGCCGAGACGCTGGGGTGGCTGTACGCAAAGGTTGTGTAGCTCAGCCCATGGCCGAAGGGGAAGAGCACTTCCTCCTGGCGGGCATCGTAAAAACGATAGCCGATGAAGAGCCCTTCTCCATAGCGGACCTGGCCGTTCTCCCCGGGGTAGTTGAGCGCGGCCGGGGTGTCGACCAGCCGCAGGGGGAAGCTTTCCGCCAGTTTGCCGGAAGGATTGACCACGCCGAAGAGGAGGTCAGCGATCGCGCCGCCGCCGGCCTGGCCGGCCATCCAGACCTCCAGCACAGCAGCCACACCGTCGATCCATTCTGACATGACGACAGCGGCACCGTTGTGGAGCAGGACGACGCAGCGAGGCTGGGCAGCGCTGACAGCCTGGATCAGGGCCACCTGCTGTGCGGTGAGATCGAGGTCGGGGCGGTCGTACCCTTCGGATTCTTTGTAGCTGGGGAGTGCGATGTAGAGCAGCGCGACCTCGGCCTGGCTGGCGGCCTGCACTGCCTCGTCGATCAGGGCAGGGTCAAGGCGGTCGTCCGCCGGATATCCTGCGCAGTAGGTCACCGCTGCCTCTCCTGCCAGCTTTTGCACTTCGTCGAAGGGGCTGTCCACCTGGGTGGGGTGGATGTGAGAGCTGCCGCCGCCTTGGAAGTGAGGTTCCCGAGCGGCACGGCCGATGACTGCGATCCGGCGGGGAGCGCGCAGGGGCAGGAGGCCGTCGTTTTTGAGCAGCACCATTCCGGCCGCAGCGACCTGGCGGGCCAGGGCGTGGTGGCCGGCGACATCGAAGCTTCCCCCTTTGGGGGTGGCGGCAGCCCGCTGGATGAGGGTGAGGAGCCGCTGCACCGACTCGTCCAGCACCGATTCGTCC
>CAIOHJ010000156.1 GCA_903858085.1 uncultured Chloroflexota bacterium | reverse complement strand
GTCTGTGGGGCGGCAGTCTGTGGGGCGGCAGTCTGTGGGGCGGCAGTCTGTGGGGCGGCACGGCGAGCCTCCAGCTCACGTTTAGAGAGGGTGCGCCGGTACGATCGCGGCGGTTTGGGCACCGCAGCCCGCCCGACAAAAGGCGGGTAATCGAGCAGTTTGGCATGCACATAGCTGCCCAGCACCCGAAAGCTGGCTGTCACCGGGGGGGCAAGGAGCGCACCCAAGATGCCAGCCGTGGTCAACCCCACGGCAACCGCACAGATCACGGCGATCGGATGCAGGTTGATGCTGTCGCCGATGATGCGTGGAACCAGAATGTTGTTTTCCAGCTGTTGGATCAAAAAGTAGATGCCGACGGTGATCAGAGCAAACCCCAGGTTGTTGAAACCCAGCTCGCGCATGACCTCGCTGCCCTGGATCATGGCCATGATCACAGCCGGGATCATGGCCATGATCGGGCCCAGATTGGGCACCACTTCGAGCAGGCCGGCCAGAATCGCAAAGATCAAAGCGCCCGGCATCCCGACCAACCCCAACGCCAGATAGGTCGCCAACCCTACTGTGACACTCAGGATCAGCTGGCCACGCAGAAAGGCCTGCCAGACACTGCCGATCCGACGCAGCAGATCGGCCAGTTCGGAACGGTAAGAAGGAGGAAAGAGGTCGTGGATGTAGGCTCGGATGCGAGGGGCATCGATGGTCATGTAGAGGCTCAGAAAAAAAATCACCAGCGCAGTCAGAAAGCCCGAAAAGATACCGCCCACCACGCTGACCCCAATGTTGAAGGTGCCCCCCACGACGGTGGTCGTCGTGCTCAGCAGATTCTGAATGTAATTGAGAATGTCGTTGACAGAGGGGATAAACTGCACCTGCTGGGTATTGGCCTGAAGCCTCCCCACAAACTCGCTCAGCGGGATCGCATAGCCCAACAGCACAATCTGTGCTGGCAAGCTGCGTATGGTCGCATCCAGCCAATTCAACACCGAACGGGCAGTGCCGGGCACGTCAAAATTGGCCAGCGTGCGCAGCTGGTCGATCAATGCCGGCACAAAAATGATCGGAAGCAGTAGCAACCCGAGGATGACCACCAGATACACCACCAGGCTGGAGAGCAGACGGGGGATTTTGAGACGGGATGCCAGATTGACAGCCGGGCTGAGCAGATACGAAATGATGCCGGCGCTCAACACAATTGGCAGGATGCTCCGGCTGATGTAGATGATATAGATGCCGGCGATCAGCATGATGACCAACACCGTGCGTTTGGTGGCCAAATCCCACCGTTCCGGTGTGTTGGTCTGGGCAATCTGTTCGAGGGTAGCCACCAGCGGTTCACCACCAGCCCCAGCAGCCGACGTCCCTTCGCTGGCCGCAAAGGGCTCTTGTACGTCTCGAAAGGGGTCTTGCTGCTCTTTGTTCGTCATCGTCTCCAGCATTTCCTGTTTCCCACCATCACACAACCTTTCCCTCGATCATAACCCATCTACCCGCTGCAGGTCGCGCAAAGGCTGACAGCTCCCCGCCAACCTACCCCAGCACCGAACGCAACACCCGCAACAAATTTTCGCCGAGAATCTGACGGATTACGCGCTCCGGGTGGCCCCGTTCCACCAGCCTCTGGGTGATCTGCGGGTAGCTGGTGGTGTCTTGAATGTCCTGCGGCAGCGTACAGCCGTCAAAATCGCTGCCGATCGAAACATGCTCGGGGCCAACCCGGGACAACAGATATTCAATCTGGGCCACAACGTCGTCCAGGGTGGCAGCCTGGGGGTTCTGCCGGTTGAGAAACAGGTCGACAAATGTCACCCCCACCACCCCACCACCCGCCGCAATCGCCTCTACCTGGGCATCGGTCAGGTTGCGCGGATGGGCGCAGAGCGTGTAGGCGTTGCTGTGGCTGGCGATGACAGGCTGACGGCTGACGGCCAGCACGTCCGCCACCCCAGCCGGGGAGAGATGGCTGACATCGAGCAGGATACCAAGACGGTTGCACTCCTCAACCACCTGCACACCGAACTCGGTCAGCCCGCCCTTGCTCCGATTTTCAGCGACACCGTCGCAGGCAGCATTGCGGTGGTTCCAGGCCAGCCCCAAGTTGCGGATTCCCAGCCGATAGAAATGGCGCAGCACTCCGATGCTGCCATCGAGCGCTTCAGCCCCCTCCAGCCCGGCAATCCCGGCAATCTGGCCAGCCGCCTTGGCCCGAAGAATGTCATCGGCGCAGCGAGCGAGCACAAAACGGTCTGGCTGACGCTCAGCGAGCAAGTGCAGCTGGTCCAGCCGTTCCAACGCATGCGTCACAGCCCCATGCCGCTGGTACGGCACCGGCACGTAACAGGCAAAAAACTGGGCATCGACCCCGCCCTCCCTCAACCGGGGCAGGTCCACATGACCTTGTACGTGCCGATCCCCCAGCCAGCGGCCCTCCTCCAGCTGGTGGCCAATGCTGTCACAATGGCCGTCGATGACCAGCGCATCGGCATGCAGCGATTGAAATGAAAATGAAGCAGCCATCGGTGTCGTCCTGTCTGTTCAGAGTACGATCCATCGTGTTGTTCTTCGATTCACTGGAAGAAGCAGTATACCACATCCTCCGGGGGCTGCCTCCCTGAGCAGGCTGGCCCAGCGTCAACGCCGGGCCAGCTTGCTCAGCTGTTTCCGGCTGAGGGTGAACGGCAACCCTTGTTTTTCGACGAATTGCTGGAAAAGCGCATAAAACTGCTCTCGATCTGCCTGTTGGAGCACCGCAACAGCATCGGCTGTCTCCAGCGCGTACGGGTAGCCCCCCGCACCGGCGATGCACTCCGCCCGCACCAGGTCGACGGTCGCCTCTGCCTGCCCGCTCTCCAACAGCCAGAGCGGCAATTCCAGCCGGGCAGGGGGCCTCTCCATCGCCAGCCGGATATAACAGAAAGCCACTTGACGGTAGAAATTGGCCTGCCCCCGTTGGCTCAGTGGGTCGTTGCGCGCACACACAAAGAAAGGGGTTCGATCGCCCCACCTCGGCAAGAGCGGCCCCAAAAAGGCTCCGTCCGTCAGACGCATGTGGGGCGGTCCGGCCACAGTGTTGACCAGCATCACGCAGTCTCGACTTCCAGAGCTGTCGACAAAGCCGACCAACGGGGTTTGGAGCGCGTGCGAACGGTCCAGCAAACGCTGGACTGCGTCCAGATAGGCGCCAGCCCGCCCAGGACGAAGCTGGCCAGCAAAGCTGACAATAAACGAACCGTCAAAGAGAGAGAGGGAGGCGTGCGAGAGCCCCTGCGCGGCCAGCCGCTCCATCAACCCTTCCAACTGGCGGCATTCGCACACGAACCGCTCCTGGTTGACCCGCCAGTCGGGAAATTCACCCCCCTCTTGCTCCCCCAGCTCCTGCGGGGGGAGCACCACAAAGAGCACATCTTTTTCGTAACGACCGCCAGGCAGATGATAGTTGAGAAACCAGCCTATCTGAATGGCGCCGACCGGCACCGACAATTCTTTGCTCGGCGGGATCTGGCTGCCATCTACCGCAGCCACCGGCCGCCCGGCCAGCACCGACAACGCCCAGGAGCGGGCAGGAGGGTAGCTGCTCCACCGCTGCGCGAAGGGAATGCAAAGCTGGCCTGCCCGGTCGAGCTCCTCGGTAGGCCATGCGCCCGGCCATTCCTGCCCGCTGGCCACCAGACGCTCGGCAACTTCAGCGGCGCTCATCGACAAAAAACGGGCAAGCAGCTGCCGACGCAGCTCCGATTCATCGCGTTGGCTGGCCTGGTACTCTTCAAAGCGGTCACGCTTGTTTTCCAGCGCTTCAAGGACTTTGTTGCGACTGAGCATACCCGTGTATGATAGCTCCTTGTGAAGGAATCGCCAATGGAAAGGAATGGCTGCAAATGAGTACACCGGACCCTGTCCAGCTGCCCGCACAGGTTGCCGAGGCGATCGTGGCCCACGCGCGCGCAGGAAAACCAGAGGAGGTCTGCGGGATTGTGCGCGGGCGAGCAGGGGTCGCACAAGAAGCTGTGCGCGGACGCAACATCGCCGTCGAGCGGATTGAAAATTATGAGGTGGACCCGCAGACCCTGCTCCGACAGTTTGAATTTGAAGAGAGCGGCGACGAAATGCTGGCCATCTACCATTCGCATCCGGTCTCGGTCGCCTATCCGTCCGCCACCGATGGCTGGAACGCCCACTACCCCGACTGCTTCTATCTGATCTGCTCTTTGGAGGTGGATGCAGCACCTGTCCTTCGGGCCTTTCGGATGACCCCCCACTGGGTCGAACTGGATCTGACTTCCCTGCAGCACGCGCTGCCGTTTCAAGAAGTACGCCCAGGTCTTTATGCCTACTTTCAGCCGGCCTCCAGCTCGCCGCCCCCCTTGTTGGCGCTGCTGGCAGAAAGGGTGCCGGCCCCTTTCTATCTTGGCTACTTTGTAGACACGGCAGGGGAGCTGGTCGACAGCCGTGTCGTGTCGATCGTCGAGCACCCAGTCGTCCTGCGAGGCTGATGGGGAACGCCACCCGCACCTGCCAGAGCGGCCGATGCACCCTGGATTACAGACAAACTGATCCGCACACGGCTATGCTGGCCAGAGAACACGGTGCTGAAGTGCCGCTGGAGGCCATTTGAGCAGTGAATCGAGCAAAAAAAGGAGTTCTTATGCAAAACGAAGACCCTGTCAAGCGAGTGGAACGTCTCAAACGGGTCAAAAATGTGCCCGCTGAACCGACGTTGGAACGGGTCCCGCCCGGCCAGGTTCTGACCGAACGCTTTCCGGTGCTGCACTACGGTGTCACCCCTCGCTACGCCAACCTTGCACAGTGGACGCTGCGTGTCTTTGGGCTGGTCGAACAGGAGCGGATCTATTCCTGGGACGAACTGATGGCGCTGCCACGCAACACAGAAAAGGTCGATATCCACTGTGTGACCCGCTGGAGCAAGCTGGACACGACCTGGACCGGGATCCCCTGGCGCGAATTTCTCCGCCAGATTCGGGTCGCCCCCGCAGCCACCCACGTGATGGTGCACTGCGAATCTGGCTACACCACCAATGTGGCCCTGGAGGTGCTCGACGACGACGACACGATGCTGGCGTTCGAATACGAAGGGCGGCCACTGGAACCGGACCACGGCTACCCGCTGCGTCTCCTGGTGCCCAAAAAATACTTCTGGAAGAGCGCCAAATGGGTGCGTGGCTTCGAATTCATGGCCAGAGATCTGCCCGGTTTTTGGGAACGCTCCGGCTACCATATGGAGGGTGACCCTTGGAAAGAAGAACGGTTTGGCTGGTAACCCTGTGCCCGAACGGGACAAACGACCACGCCCAGGCTGATGCGCGTCTATCTTGACCAGATCGGCTGCCGGCTCAACTACAGCGAAATGGAGACGCTGGCGGGTCAGCTGCGCAATGCAGGCCACCAGATCGCAGCCAGCGCACAAGAGGCACAGGTTGTCGTCTTCAACTCCTGTGCTGTGACCGCAGGTGCGGAGCGCGATTCTCGCAAACGGCTGGCCAGCCTGCAGCGGAGCAACCCAACTGCGCGCATCGCAGCGACCGGCTGCTGGGCGACCCTGCGCCCGGAACAGGCTACCCAGCAGCCAGGCGTGGCACTGGTCGTCCCCAATCAACGCAAAGAACTGCTGGCCACCTTGCTCGAGCCGTGGAGCGCCGAGCTGGACGACTTCGAACAGCTGCTGCAGATGGAGCCGGACGGCATCCCTCTGGCCAGCGCTGCCGAGCCGACCCGGGGAGACGGAGAGGCGCCACAGCGCACTCGTGTCTTTGTCAAAGTCCAAGATGGCTGTGACAACCGCTGCACCTTTTGCATTGTCACAGCCCTGCGCGGGGAGAGCCGCAGCCTGCCGCTGGCCAGCATCGTGGCCGAGGTGCAGGCCGCGGCCGACCTCGGCGTGCAAGAAGCCGTGCTGACCGGTGTCCATCTTGGCAGCTACGGGCGCGACCTGGTCGGCCCTGCCCGCAGCGATCTCCGCCAGCTGGTCTCTGCCTTGCTCAGCCACACGACCATTCCCCGCCTGCGCCTGAGCAGCCTGGAGCCCTGGGAACTGGCCGATGGATTTTTCGATCTCTGGGGGCAGTGGCCGGGACGGCTCTGTCCCCACCTGCACCTGCCGCTGCAGGCTGGCACCGATCGGCAGCTGCGCCAGATGGCGCGCCGCTGCACGACCGACTCCTTCCGCCAGCTCGTCGCCGCTGCGCGCGCAGCGATCCCCTCTCTGCTCTTGACCACCGATCTGATCGCTGGCTTCCCAGGAGAGAGCGAGGCCGATTTCGAGGCCGGGCTGGCGTTTGTCGCCGAGATGCGCTTTATGCATGCCCACCTCTTCCCCTTCAGCGCCCGCCAGGGAACCGCTGCGGCCAGTTTTGCCGGCCAGCTACCGCCCGCAGTCAAACGGGCACGGCTGCAGCGGCTGCAGCAGGTGGTCGAGGAGAGCGGACGGGCCGAACGGACTCGTTTCGTGGGAACGACGCGCCTGGTGCTGTTTGAGGGAAACGGACGCCCGCTGGCCGACCAGCCTATGGCCCTCTGGTTCGGGTTGACCGACAACTACCTGCGGGTGGCCGTGGTGGCCCCCAGCGAGCACACGCTCCACAATGTGCTGGCCCCGGTCGAACTGGAGTCCTGTGCGGGGGACATCGTGCACGGGAAGCTGGCCGGCTAGAGCTCACCCAGTCTCTTCGACCTCATAGTCGACACGAAAGTGTTTCTGCAATTCCAGGGTCAGCCGCTCGTTGATCGTGCAGCCATCGTTGGGAAAGGTCAGCTCTACGCTCCGGCTGGTGTCAAGCAGGCGGATCGCAAAAGCGTCGCGGCCTTTGGGCTCGCGCACAACCTCGTAGAGCTCTTTGAGCCGGTATTTGTCACGTTCCAGATTGCCAGTACGCCGGAAGGTGATCAGCAGACGACGCTCTGCACGCCGGGGCTCGGTGAAAAACGGCCCGCGCGGTGGGGCAGGAGAGAGGGGCCGTTCGACAGGGACAGCGCGATGAGCCAGCCCTGGCACAACCGGGGCAGCCGGCAGAGCCGCTTCCTCCTGGCGAGCCGGAGCTGCGCTGGCGACCGGCTCTGCTGCGGGCTGCGCGCCCAGCAACGCGACCAGGGGGGACGCCTCCTGCATCCACTCCGGTATCTCGCTGAGAAAGGGGTTGGTCTCGCTGTCGTACCACCCGTTGCTGGCCTCCTCAAAGCTGTCCGGTGTCGCACGTTCGCTGGGGGAGCGAAGGCCGGCGGTGTCAACGGCACGAATTTCGGCGCTGGCGGGCGGCGACGCCTCCTGCGGGGGCGGTATGCTTCCGCCAATCTCCACATAGCTTTCCACGTAGGTCTGCACGAGATCGGCCAGCAAGGTCGTCTGGCTTTCACGGGTCTGGGCTTTTCCCTTGACGATCACCACCGCATCGACAGCCAGCTTCTCCTTGTACTCGGCATACGCTTTCGGGAAAAAAACCACCTCACAGCTCCCCTGCAGATCTTCAAGCTGCACAAAAGCCATCTGATCCCCTTTTTTGGTGTTGATGGCGCGCACGTTGGTGATCATGCCGGCCAGGGTCACCCCTTTGCCATCATACTGTTCGTCAAGTTCGGCACAGGAACAGCTGGTGATCCGTTTGAAATCGACGTGGATCTGCTGGAGGGGGTGGCTGATCGAGTAGACGCCGAGCAGCTCTTTTTCCCACTGCAACTTCTCACGACCTTTCACCTCTTCGAGGTCAGGCAGGCGGAGAGGCGAGACATGCGCTTGCTGGGTCCCGCCGAACAGGTCGAAGATCGAGAGCTGGCCGCTTTCGCGGGCCTCATGGACGGAGGCGGAGGCGCCGACCAGCAGGTCGATCACGGCAAGCAGTTGGCTGCGCCGACCGAAGCGATCGAAGGCGCCTGCTTTGATCAGACATTCGAGCGCGCGTTTGTTGACCTGGCGCAGATCGACGCGATCGCAGAAATCTTCCAGGCTCTTGAAGCCCCCCCCTGCCTGGCGCGCAGCCAGCAGGGTCTGGACAGGGCCCTCACCGACATTCTTGATAGCAGCCATTCCAAAACGGATCGCGCTGCCCTCTGGCACCGGAAACGGATAGGCCAGGCTGGGGTCACGCTGGGCCTGCTGGGGCGTGTCGGCTGGCCGGATCTGGATGTCAAAATCCAGCCCCGAATAATTGACGTCGGGCGGTAGCACATCAATGCCCATCCGCCGGCATTCCGAGACAAAGTTGACGACCTTTTCGGTCTTGTCCCGCTCGACCAGCAGCTGCGCAGCCATATAGTCGACCGGATAGTGCGCCTTGAGGTAGGCCGTCTGCACCGTGATGACTGCATAGTCGGCGGCGTGCGACTTGTTGAAGCCGTAGCGGGCAAAAAACTCAATGTCGCCGTAAATGGCTTCGGCGACCGCCGGGTCAATTCCATTTTTTTCGCAGCCAGCCACGAAAATCTTTTTGTGTTTTTCGATCTCCGACGCCTTCTTTTTGCCGATTGCACGCCGCACCAGGTCGGCTTCTCCAGGGGTGTAGCCAGCCAGAGCGCTGAGCAGTTGAATGATCTGCTCCTGATAGACAATGATCCCGTAGGTCTCGGCCAGAATGGTGGAGAGCAGCGGGTGCTTGTATTCGACCGGCTCTTCACCGTGCATGCGCCGGATGAAGGCTGGGATGTACTCCAGCGGGCCAGGCCGATAGAGCGAGATCATGGCGACAATGTGCTCGAAGGTAGAAGGTTTCATCTCGGTCAGCACGCGGCGCATGCCCTGGCTCTCCACCTGGAAGACCCCGCTGACTTCCCCGCTGGAGAGCAGGGTGAAGGCTTCACGGGCAACCTCCCCTTCGTAGGGGATGTTTTCCAGCGTGTAGGTGATGTTGTGCCGCTGCTGGATCAGCTGTGCAGCCTCGCGCATGACCGACAGGGTACTGAGGCCGAGAAAGTCGACCTTGAGCAGCCCGATCGACTCCAGGATCGGGAATTCGTACTGGGCAATGGTGCTGGTCACCGTCGATTTGCTGCCGCGCATGAGCGGGGTGTAGTGGGTCAGCTCGCGGTCCGCCACGATCACGGCAGCCGCATGGATGCCAGCGTTGCGGGCCACCCCCTCCAACTGCATGGCAGTGTCGAGCAGTTTTTTGACCCACTCTTCCTTGGCGTACAGCTCGACCAGCTCCTGGCTGTAAAACTCGTGCCCCTCGGTCAAACAGTCCTGGATCGTCACCGGCTTGCCCGGGATCCCTGGGATCAGTTTGGCCAGGTAGTCCACCTTGGCCAGATCCACCCCCTGGGCACGGCCAACATCCCGCACAGCCGCCTTGGCTTTCATGCGGTTGAAGGTCGCGATCTGGGCGACCTGGGATTCGCCATATTTCTCGACCGTATAGCGGATCATCTCCTCGCGCTGGTCGTCGGGGTAGTCCAGGTCGAAGTCAGGCATAGTGACGCGGCCGGGGTTGAGAAAGCGCTCAAAGATCAAGTTGTTTTTGAGCGGGTCGATGCCGGTGATGCCTGTGCAGTAAGCGACCAGCGAGCCCGCCCCAGACCCCCGCACATTCCACCAGATGTTGCGGCTGCGCGCAAAATCGCACAGATCCGCCACGATCAGATAATAGACATCAAAGCCCATGGCGTGGATGGTGCGCAGCTCACGCTCTTTGCGTTCCTGCACCTCCGTCTCTGCCGCACGCGCGCCGTAGAGCCGCTGCACCCCTTCCTCGGTCAGCTGGCGCAGATAGCTCTCATAGGTGTGACCCGCAGGGATAGGGAGGTCGGGCAGGTGGTAGGTGGGGTCTTCGAGGTCGAGCTCGCACATTTCGGCCACCCGCAGAGAATGCTCGAAAGCGCTGGCTGGCAGATCCAACAGCGGCTGGAAGGTGGCCTCCATCTGAGCCCGACTTTTCAGAAAGTAGCTGCCGTCGCTCATGCGCATCCGATTGGGCTGGTCGATTGTGACGCCGGTCTGGACACAGAGCAACACGTCGTGCGGGCCGCCATCCTGTGCACGCACATAATGGACATCATTGGTGGCGACCAGATTGAGCCCGAAACGGGCAGCCCAAGGAACCAGAGTCTTGTTGACCTTCACCAGATCGGGGATGGAATGCTCCTGCAGCTCGACGAAAAAATTCTCTTTGCCAAAGAGCTCCACGTACCAGCCAAGGCGTTCATAGGCCTCGCGTTCTTTGCCCTGCAGCAAGAGTTGGGGCACCTCAGCCCCCAGACAGCCGGTGCTGGCGACAATCCCTTCAGCGTGGGCAGCCAGGAAATCATGGTCGACCCGTGGCTTGTAGTAGTAGCCATCGAGTTGGCTGTGCGAAGCAATTTTGAGCAGGTTGTGGTATCCAACCATATTTTTGGCCAGCAACAACAGATGATAGTTTTCACGGTCCAGCTGGGGGTCTCGGCCACCCATCGGCCGGCCCCAAGCGGTCTGATAGGCTTCGACACCCACCAAAGGACGGATGCCGGCGTCACGGCAGGCGCGGAAAAACTCGATGGCGCCGTGCATGGCCCCGTGGTCGGTCAAAGCCAGCGCTGGCTGGCCAAGCTTGACTGCCTCTTTGACCAGATTTTTGATCCGACCCAGCCCGTCGAGCAGAGAATATTCAGAGTGGACGTGCAGATGCACAAAATCGTCGGCCATGATGGTTCTGCCTGTTCGTTGTCAAACACGCGGCGTTCGCAGCCGCTCTCCCTGTACGATGGATTATAACAAAGCTGTGAGCAGAGCCAGCCATGCCAGAAGTCTCCATGACACAACCCCTGTACGGGACTGCAGGGGAGAGAGCATTTTCAAAACCCTCCCGGACATGGTATAAAGAAACTCATGCCCGTCTCACCTGCTCTGATTTTGGCCTCGGCCAGCCAACGCCGCCAACAGTTTCTGCGCGACCTGGAAGTGCCTTTTTCGATCCAGGTCGCCGCCATCGATGAGAGCCCGCTGCCTGGGGAAGAGGCCGCCGCAATGACCCAACGGCTTGCCGAAGCCAAGGCCTGGGCAGCTGCTGGGTTGGTGGAGGAGCGAAGCCCACATGCGCTGATTGTCGCCTCGGATACGACCGTGGCACTGGACGGTGTCCTCTACGGCAAACCAGCCGAGGCCGCCGAGGCCGCACAGATGCTGCGTGCCCTGCGCGGGCGCGACCATGCTGTGATCAGCGCTGTGACCGTGCTGCGCCTCCCCGACCGCCGGCTGGCTACCCGGGTCAACCAGAGCATCGTCACAATGCGTGCCTACACCGACCGCGAGCTCGACGCTTATGTGCAGAGCGGGGATCCGCTGGACAAGGCAGGCGCCTATGGGATCCAGTCCGCCACGTTTGCCCCGGTCTGCGCGCTGCAGGGCTGTTATGCAGGTGTCATGGGGCTTCCCCTCGCCGATTTGTGTGCGTTGTTGGCTCAGTTTGGGATGCCGATCCCCAAACCCGCTGTAGACGTCTGTCGGCCGATCAACCCGTTCGGCTGCTGCGCCTGCAGACATGCTGCTGCCAGGCCGCAAGAAACTCCCCCAGGAAGGGACGATTTCGAACAATTGCCTTGCACGTGGTAAAATAAAGCGTTGCACAGGCAATGAATTCAGGCTGGAAGGGACATGTATGAGCTACGACGGACGCAGGTATACAGTGCAGATCGGCCCTCTCGAACGCCATCTGCCAATCTTTGAAGTGGCGCCAGGGGTCAAAATCGCAATTTTCAACATGCTGGGAGACACCGCAGTGGTGGAAACAGCGGCAGCAGCGCTGGCTGCTCGCCTGCCACAGAGCACCGACGTGCTGGTCGTCCCTGAGGTCAAAGCCGTCCCGCTGGCCCACGCGCTCTCGGCACACAGCGGCCTGCCCTATGTGGTCGTCCGCAAGGTGCGCAAACCGTACATGGTCAACTGTCTGGAGAGCACAGTGCTCAGCATCACCACGGGGAGGCCACAGACACTCTTTGTCGACGGCAAAGATTTGCAGCTGGTGCGCGGCAGACAGGTCGCCCTGATCGACGATGTCATCAGCACCGGCAGCACGCTGCGCGGCCTGCGCCAGCTGATGGCGCTGGCGGAGGCGACCGTCGTCGCCGAGATGGCAGTCTTTACCGAAGGTTCTCCCCAGGAGTGGAACGAAATCGTTGCGCTGGGCCATCTGCCAATTTTTACAGACTGACACACCAGGCTGATTGCAAGCCGAAGGTCGATTGCTATGCCGATTCCTCTCGCCCGTGTCGCCAGGATCGCCGATCGGTTCGACGAGTTGACTGAACTGATGGCCGATCCTGGGGTTGCGGCTGATTTTTCCCGCCTCAGCGATCTGGACCGTGAGCGTCAAGAGATCGAAGATCTGGCGCAGGTCTACCGCCGTTATGCAGCTGTCGCTCTCCAGATCGAAGAGAACCGAGCGCTGCTCGACGACGCCGATGCGGAGATGCGCGATCTGGCCGACCAGGAGATGGAGGCGTTGGAAGAGGAGCAGGCTGCGCTGGACCAGGCGATGAGAACCCTCCTGTTGCCCAAAGACCCCAAGGACGACAAAAATGTCATCGTTGAAATTCGAGCGGGCACAGGAGGCGAAGAAGCCAGCCTCTTCGCTGCTGAGCTGTACCGGATGTACCAGCGTTGGGCCGAAGCGCACCGCTACAAAACCGAGGCGCTGAGTCTGAGCGAGACGGGGCTGGGCGGCCTCAAAGAGGTTGTCTTTGCCATTAAGGGCAAGGGCGCCTACAGCAAGCTGAAATACGAGTCCGGTGTCCACCGTGTGCAGCGCGTGCCCGTGACCGAAAGCGCTGGCCGGATCCACACGAGCGCAGCGACGGTCGCTGTGCTGCCAGAAGCCGACGACATTGACGTTGTGATCCACGACAACGACCTCCGAATCGATATCTTCCGCAGCAGTGGCCCAGGCGGCCAGAGCGTCAACACCACCGACTCGGCTGTGCGTCTCACCCACCTTCCGACCGGGATCGTCATCTCCTGCCAGGATGAAAAGAGCCAGCTGCAGAACAAGCTCAAGGCGATGCGCATTCTGCGCACCCGTCTTTACGAAATCGAAGAAGAAAAGCGGATGCAAGAGGTGGGGGCCACCCGGCGCAGCCAGATCGGTTCCGGCGATCGCAGCGAAAAAATTCGCACCTACAACTTCCCCCAGAGCCGGGTCACCGACCATCGCATCAACAAAACCGTCTATCAGCTCGACCATGTGCTCAACGGCAGTATCGACGAATTTATCGAAGAGCTGGCCGCCTTCGACCAGGCCCAGCGGCTGGAAGCGCTGAGCACTGAAACAGGAGCCGACCTCCTGTGAAGCGGCCCTCTGCCCCTTTCTTCGCCCCAGCAGAGCAGGGCGGCGCGACAGGCCAGCTGCCCCCGGAGGGGGGAGGAGAGAGGGTGGGAGAGAGGGTGGCTGCGGCCCAGCGGCAGATCGCAGCGGCCGGCAGCCCAGCCACGGCTCGTCTCGATGCCCAGGTTCTGCTGGCGCATCTGCTGGGGGTTGAGCGCAGCTGGCTCTTTGCCTGCCCCGAGCTGCGGCTGAGCCCAGAACAGATCGCCCAGTATTCGGCGTTGATCGCGCGACGCTGCCGACACGAGCCGGTCGCCTACTTGACGGGCCATCGCGAGTTTTACGGGTTGACTTTGGCCGTCGACTCGCGTGTGTTGATCCCCCGCCCCGAAACCGAACTGCTGGTCGAGCAGGTGCTGCAAGCTGCGACCCAGGCTGCCCCACGGTCGCTGACTGTGGCAGATGTCGGCACCGGCAGCGGGGCGATCGCCGTGGCGGTTGCCGCACATGCCCCCAACACCTTCCTCTACGCGCTCGACAACAGCTGTGAGGCGCTGGCGGTGGCCCGCCACAACGTCGCGCAGCTGCAGTTGGAGGCGCGCGTCCGGCTCGTCGCCAGCGACCTGCTCGCCAGCCTGCCAGATCCGGCAGACATCGTGGTCGCCAACCTGCCCTACGTCACCAGCACCGACTATCCGCAGTTGGACAGGGATGTGCGCGACTACGAGCCCCCCCAGGCGCTGGTCGCTGGCCCGGCCGGGCTCGATCTGATCGAGCGGCTGCTGGCGCAGCTGCCGGCCCACTGCCGGGCGGGCTGCCTGGTCGCGCTCGAAATCGGCTACAACCAGGGCAACGCTGTGCAGGCGCTGGTGCAGAGCAGCCTCCCTGGAGCCACCCAGTTCGTGCTGCGCCAGGACTACCAAGGCCACGACCGCATCGTGACGTTTCGTCTGTGACACTTTGAGGACATTGAACCCTATGCACCCTTTTGATCTGGTCGTCCTCGATCTGGATGGCACCATCCTCAACCCCTACCAGCGCACCCGCATCAGCCAGGCTGTCCACGACGCCATCGAAGCCGTGCAGGCCGCAGGCATTCCTGTGACGATCGGGACCGGCCGCACGCTCGACTACATCCGCCATCATCTACCCGGCGATCTGCGGCTCACCCACCCGGTGATGACGACCCAGGGGGCTGTCATCGGCGACCCGATCAGCGGCCGTGTGCTTTCTGAGATTGTGCTGCCGATTGACCCAGCCCGCTCGATCGCTGCCTTTGTCGACGAACAGCGCTATCCGACGGCCTTTTATTTCAACGACGCCCAAGGGCACACCCGGATCTACCGCAACAGCCAGGGGGGGACGCCCACCGAAGAGGAGCTGTTGCACCATCTGTTGGGAGCCCCCGCAGCGCTCGTTGCAGAATTTCAGCCGCTGGTCGCCGCTGTGGATGCCCATCCTCCTGTCAAAGTGATCGCGTTCAACCGAAGTCAGCCTGGAACGCTCGACCTGCTGCCAGAATATCAGCGCCGTTTTGAGCCGTCGCTGACCATCACCCGCACACACGAATGGTTGGTCGAAGCGACCGCCCCTGGAGTGGACAAGGGCAGCGGGCTGCGTCGGCTCTGTGCACTTCTGGGCATCGATCCAGAACGTGTGCTGGCCATCGGGGACGGAGACAACGACATCCCGATGTTGCAAGCGGCGGGGTGGGGCATCGCAATGGGGAATGCAGGCGATGCTGTCAAAGCAGTGGCCGACTGGGTGGCTCCCCCCATCGAGGCAGAGGGGGCGGCTGTCGCCCTGCAGCAGTGGGTGCTCGCAGCCAGCCAGGCTGCTTCGTAGAGGGCAGCCAGCAGGATTGCCTGGGGGCGGAACGCTCGGGTATAATGACAACCGCTGCTTGTCGATTTCTGGCCGTGTTCACGGTCGTGCTGAACCCAGGAGGAGTCTGTCTATGTCGTCCAAACACGCCGACCCATCTGTCCCCCCTTTGCGTATCGCCGTGATCGGCTGTGGCGGAATGGCTTGCCACCACGCGGCGTCCATGTTGCGCCACCAGGAGATTGTCTCGATTCCATTCGTCTGCGAACCGTCGGCGCCGACCTATCAGCGTTTTGCCCTGTTGTTCAAAGATGCGGGCGTCGTGCCGCCCCCCAATGTGCCCGATCTGACCACCCTGCTGCGGCACCATGCCGGCGAACTGGATGCTGCGTTTATCATCACGCCCCACGCGCTGCACCACGACCAGGCTGTCGCCTGTCTGGAGGCTGGGCTGCACGTTCTGCTGGAAAAGCCTATGGTGCTCAACAGCCAGGAGGCACACAGCCTGATCGCAGCTCGCGACCGCGCCCAGCGTCATCTGGTCGTTGCTTTCAACGGCAGCCTCTCTCCGCAAATCCGCAGCGCAGTCCAATGGCTGCGTTCGGGCGAACTGGGGAGCATCCTGACCATCCATGGGGTGGTCTGGCAAGGCTGGAACCACTATACCCAGAACACCTGGCGCCAGATCCCTGAGATTGCTGGCGGCGGCTTTCTCTTCGATACAGGCGCCCACATGCTCAACACCGTCGCTGATCTGGCAGGGGAACCGGTGGTGGAAGTCGCAGCCTGGCTGGACAACCGCGGCCGCCCGGTCGACATTCTGGGCACCGTCATGGCCAGGCTGGCCTCGGGGGTTTTGATCAGCCTGAGCGGCTGTGGAGACACGATCGAGTCCTGCGCTTCGGATGTGCGGGTCTTTTGTACAGGGGGCATTGTGCGCACCGGTGTGTGGGGCGAACGGCTCGAGATCCAACGCCAGGGCGAGGCCAATCTGACGCCAGTGGAGGTTCCGCCTTCCCACGGGGCCTGGGAACAGTTCATACGGGTCTGTCAAGGCACCTTGGAGAACCCAAGCCCACCCGAAGTCGGCCTGCGCATGGCACTCCTCTGGGACATGATCCGCGCCTCGGCGGAACGGGGCGGCATCCCTGTCACCGCCCAGCAAGGAACCCACCCAGCCTGACAGGGTCCTGTTGCCAAACAAACTGATTTGACTCAGACAAAGAGAGGTTGACGCATGGTATCACCCCTTCGCGTGACGGTCTGGAACGAATACCGCCACGAAAAACAAAAACCCGAGATTGCTGCCATCTACCCGCAGGGGATCCACGGCGCAATTGCTGGCTATCTGCGCGGGCACGGCTGTATCGTGCAGACGGCGACCCTCGACGAACCCCAACATGGGCTGACCGACCATCTCCTCGACAGCACCGATGTGCTGGTCTGGTGGGGCCACATGGCCCACCACGAAGTGCAAGACGAGATCGTCGAGCGGGTGCACGAGCGGGTCCTCCAGGGCATGGGCCTGATCGTGCTCCACTCCGGCCACTTCTCCAAGATCTTCAAGCGGTTGATGGGCACCACCTGCAACCTCAAATGGCGCGAGGCCGGCGAACGGGAGCGGCTCTGGGTCGTCGCCCCTGGCCATCCGATCGCCGAGGGGCTCGACGAGTATTTTGAGATCGAACATGAGGAGATGTACGGAGAATTTTTTGATATCCCCGAGCCTGAAACGCTGGTCTTTGTAAGTTGGTTTCAGGGAGGGGAGCTTTTCCGCAGCGGCTGTTGCTATCACCGCGGGCAGGGGCGTATCTTTTATTTTCGCCCCGGCCACGAGACCTACCCCACCTATCACCAGCCAGAAGTGCTGCGCGTGATCGGCAATGCCGTGCGCTGGGCCCAGCCGGTCAACCGATCTGGGCCTACCTTTGGCCAACGCCCTACGCCGCTCGAGCCCTTGACCCGCTGATTGGAAGACCAGGCGTGCTGGAAGCGATCTGCGCAAGAGGCGATCTGTGCAAAGAGAGACGACGATGCCATTCACACGTGTTTTCCTGCTTCTCCTGCTCTTGCTGGCCGTGCCTGTTGCCGGCTGTTTTGACAACGCCCCCTCGCTCGCGGATGCGCGACGGGGGGTCTGCCAGACGCTCGACTCGCTGCGCGAGTCGTTCCACACCCTCCACGAGATCGACCCCAACAGCAGCGTGGCCCAGGTGCGCGAACTGCGTGCCACTGTCGACCAGTGGATCGCTTCGACGCGCGGCATCAACGCAGTCCTGCAAATTGCGCAAATTTCTGACCTGCTCACCGCCTACGACCTGTTCAGCCAGGCCGTGGACGGGCTGAACAGCGATGCACGCGTCGGGGATGCTGCGGCCCGCCTGCAGGCGGCGGCCGCAGCGGTCGATGCTGCGTTCGAACAGGCCTATCAGGCAGCCCAATGTAACCAGTGACAAGGAGAAACGTCCATGCGTTCTTTTGCGCCCTACGTGCCTGGCCGCGCCCTGTTCATCTACGCGCACCCCGACGACATCGAGTTTGGCACGGCAGGCACAGCCATCCGTTGGACCGATGCGGGTGCCACCGTCGCCTATCTGCTGCTGACCAGCGGTGACGTCGGGATCGCCGACACGCGTCTGACCCGGACCGAAGCCGCAGCGATCCGAGAAGAGGAGCAGCGGGAAGCAGCCAGAGTCGCCGGTGTGCAGGAAGTAATTTTTCTGCGCGAGCCAGACGGCTTGCTGGCCAACACCCTCGATCTGCGCCGCAAACTGGTGCGCGAGATCCGCCGCTTCCGTCCCGAAGTGGTGGTCTGCGGCGACCCAACTGCCTGGTTTGTCAGCGACACCTACGTCAACCACCCCGACCATCGGGCCGCCGCTGCCGCTGCCTTGGAGGCAGTCTTCCCGGCTGCGGGCCAGCCCCACCTCTTTGCTGAGCTGAACGACGAGGGCTTGAACGCACACAAGGTGCGCAAACTCTACATCGAAGGCTGGGGGTCAGGCGATACCTGGGTGGATATCTCGCATACGCTGGAACGCAAAATTGCAGCCTTGCACTGCCACGCCAGCCAGCTGCATGGCTGGGACCCCGAGCCGATGTTGCGCCAGTGGTCGGCAGAGGCCGCCAAAGGCAAAGAGATGGACTATGCAGAGACGTTCCGTGTGATCACCCTGGTCAACGACGAAGAATTCGCCAAAATGGCCCCACCCGGCGGATCGCCCTCCTAGGCTCTTATCAAGCATCCCTTCGCGAAAAATATTCGCTCCCAACAGAAAAGGAATCGACCATGAATTATCGACGGCTGGGAAGTGCAGGGCTCAAAGTGAGCGAGCTCTCCTTTGGTTCCTGGGTCTCCTTCGGAACTCAGATGAACGTAGACGCTGCGTACGACTGTATGGTGGCCGCCTACGATGCAGGGGTCAATTTTTTTGACAACGCCGAAGCCTATGCGGGCGGGCAGTCCGAAGTGATCATGGGCGAAATCTTCAAGCGGGCCGGCTGGCGCCGTGCCAGCTATGTGGTCTCGACCAAATTTTTCTGGGGGCTCCACCCTGGCCCCAACGAACGCAACACCCTCAACCGCAAATACTTGATGCAAGCAATCGACGGTTCGCTGCGCCGTCTGGAGATGGAATACGTCGACCTGGTCTTTTGCCATCGCCCAGACCCCAATACCCCGATCGAAGAGACCGTCTTTGCCATGCATGACATCATCCGCCAAGGCAAGGCGCTGTACTGGGGCACCTCGGAGTGGAGCGCCGACGAAATCCGCGCGGCCTGGGAGATCGCGGAACGCCACCATCTGCACAAACCCCAGATGGAACAGCCGCAGTACAACATGTTCCACCGCGAACGGGTCGAAAAGGAATATGCCCGGCTCTACGGGGAGATCGGACTGGGGCTGACCATCTGGAGCCCGCTGGCCTCGGGGCTGCTGACAGGCAAGTACAATGCTGGGATTCCAGCTGACAGCCGAGCCAACCTGCCCGGCTACGAATGGCTCAAAGCGATGCTGGAGAACCCCCAACGGCTGGCAGCGGTGCGTGCCCTGCAGCCGATCGCCGGCGACCTGGGCTGCACCCTCTCCCAGCTGGCGCTGGCCTGGTGTGTGAAAAATCCACAGGTGAGCACCGTGATCACGGGCGCCAGTCGGGCCGAGCAGGTCACCGAAAACATGCAGGCGCTGGCTGTTGTTCCCAAGCTCACCCCCGAAATTCTGAACTCGATCGATGCGCTTTTGAAAACAAGTTGAACGCTCTCGGGGAGCGCCTGGCGGCAGAGATCGTTCTGCACAGCAGCAACCGACGACATGGGCTGGCGAGGGGCATCTGTCCTTTTCAAGAGGGTGTTGCCCTGTGACCACCCTGGCCCTGTTGTTGGTTCTGCTGGCAGCCGTTCTCCACGCCTCCTGGAATCTGCTGGCCAAACGCGCGCGGGGGGGTGTGGCCTTCACGTGGCTGTTCTCAGCGTTGACACTGCTGCTCTGGGGCCCGGTGGTCGGACTCTATCTATGGCTCTGGCCGCCTGTTCTGCACAGCTTTGCCTGGCTGGCCATGGCCGGCAGCGCAACGATCCATGTAGGCTATTTTCTGCTGCTGCAGCGAGGGTACCGGAGCGGCGACCTTTCTGTCGTCTATCCATTGGCTCGCGGGACAGGGCCCCTGCTTTCCCTGCTGGGAGCCATCCTGTTGCTCGGCGAACG
>CAIOHJ010000155.1 GCA_903858085.1 uncultured Chloroflexota bacterium | reverse complement strand
GTGGCATTTCCCCCGAGATCGGCCGACCAGCAACCGTCGGCCAGCGTCTGCACCACAGCGCGCCGAACCCGCTGCGCCTGCTGGTTTTCCCCCAGCCTTTCCAGCAGTTGTGCGGCTGCCAACACCGCCGCGCAAGGATTGGCCACCCCTTTGCCGGCAATGTCGGGGGCACTGCCGTGGACGGGTTCGACGAGCGTGAAGTTGTCTCCTGCATTGGCGCTGGGGGCCAGCCCCAGCCCGCCGACCAGCGCTGCCGCGGCGTCGCTGAGAATGTCGCCGTACAAATTGGGGGCCACCACCACGTCGTATCGCTCCGGTTCTCGGATCAGACGATAGATCATGGAGTCGACGATCTGTTCTTCTACAATGACCTCAGGAAATTGCTGCGCCACTGCCAGACAGGCTGCTCGAAAGAGCCCGTCGGTCACGCCGAGCACATTGGCTTTGTGCACAACGGTGACGCGCGGTGTGGGCCGGCCGCTCCTTGCTTGTCCGCGCGCCTGCGCCAGCTCGAAGGCTTTGCGCGCAATCCGCTCAGAGGCCGCGCGCGTGATCACGCGCTGCGCCACCGCTGTATTGCCGTTGTCCTCGAGCCGTTCCTGCCGCACATAGAGACATTCTGTGTTCTCCCGCACGATCAGCAGATCGATTTCAGGGCGGCTGCCCGGCACCGGCATCGAGACGACCGGGCGCAGATTGGCGTAAAGGTCGAGCTGCCGACGCAAGGTCAAAATGGGGCTGGCATAGCCTTCTACACTTTGGCTGGGAGACTGGGTGGCACCAAAGATTGCCCCGGCGCAGCCGCGCACAACGGCTGCCGTGCGCTGGGGCAGCGCCGTCCCTGTACGCTCGAAGAGAGCCCAACCTGCCTCCAGCGGCACGAACTCCCAGCGCAGCGGCAGTGCTGCCAGCACCTGCTGGGCGGCAGGCACCACCTCCTGGCCGACACCATCCCCGGCGATCAGGGCGATCCGATAGGTGCGATTTGCCACGCGTTTCCTCCTTTGTTGGCCATTCCCTCAGGGGAGCGCCAGTTTGCGCTTCACATAGGCGACCAGGCCGCCGGCTTCGACGATCCCCATCACACTGGCACTCAGCGGCGGAAAGGGATACTCCCCGGCCGCGCAGCGGATCGTCTGCTGCTCGGTGTCGATCGCTATCGACTCGCCAGCGACGATCGCCGCAACAGCCTGCGGGCAGGCGATGGCCAACAGACCGTTGTTGAGCGCGTTGCGGTAGAAGATGCGGCTGAAACTTGCCGCCACCACCGCGCTGACCCCATTGTAGAGCAGGCAGGTCACTGCCTGCTCTCGGCTCGAACCACACCCAAAATTTCGCCCCCCGACCACGACATCCCCCTGCTGCACATCGGTCACAAAGGTGGGGTCGAGATCTTCCAGCGCGTGACGGGCGATCTCGCTCCGTTCCGTAACAGTATACGTATACTTGCCCGGAAAGAGGATGTCGGTGTTGACGTTGTCGCCATATTTCCAGGCACGGCCTGCAAGCAGCATGGGCTACGCTCCAAGGGTTTGTGGATCTGTGATCCGGCCAGCGACCGCCGACGCTGCCACGACAGCCGGGTTGGAGAGATAGATCTCGGCGTCTGCCGTGCCCATGCGCCCGCGAAAATTGCGGTTGGCGCTTGAGATGGTGGTCTCTCCCGGCGCTGGAATCCCCATATGGTTGCCCATGCAGGGCCCGCAGCCTGGCACACCGATCACGGCGCCGGCAGCGACGAACTCCTGGATATACCCCTCTTCCAAGGCAGCCTGCAGCACGGCGCTGGAAGCAGGGATGACCAGCAGACGGACGCCTGGTGCCACCCGGCGGCCGCGGAGCACTGCTGCGGCCGCTGCCAGGTCTTCCAGTCGGCCGTTGGTGCAGGTCCCTAAAAAGGCCTGGTGGACGCGCGTGCCGGCCACCGCCGAGAGGGGCACGACCTTGTCTACGCTGTGCGGGCAGGCAACATAGGGCTCCAGGTCAGCAGCCTGGTAGCGGTAGACTGCACTGTAGACTGCCTCGGCGTCGGGCAGCAGCGCCGACGAGAGCGCGCTGGCGAGGGCAGCCAGGGCTGCCCTCGGATCCTGGCCTTGGCGGCGAAATCGTCGGGTCAGCCCCTCGGCCAGATAGGCGGCTGTCCGGTCGTCGGGGGCCACCCAGGCATTTTTGGCACCAAATTCAGCCATCATATTGGGCAGCACCATGCGCGACTCCAGGCTCAGCGCTGCCACCCCGCTGCCGTGGAACTCGACCGACTGGTACAACCCGCCGTCTGCACCCAGATCCCCGATCACCCGCAGCGCAAAGTCTTTGGCGGTCACCCCGACCGGCAATGTTCCCTCCAGCACGATCTGCATGCTCTCCGGGACCCGCAGCCAAAGCTCGCCGGTCGCCCACAGGGTGGCCACTTCGCTGCGCCCGATGCCAGCACCCAAGGCGCCCAGCCAGCCAAAGTGGGTGGTGTGCGAGTCAGCGCCGAGGATCAGCTGGCCGGGCAGCACGATGGCCTCCTCGCTCAGCACCTGGTGGCAGATCCCACGTCCTACCTCAAAAAAGTGTTGAATCCCCTGTTCGGCGACAAACGCACGAATCTCGGCGTGGTTTTGCGCGTGCTGGGTCGTTGGGGCGGGCACAGCATGGTCCAGGGTGATCGCGATCCGTTCGGGGATTACCACCTTTGGCTGGGCAAACTGCCGCCAGATCCGGCGGATCGCCGCGGTGTTGTCGTGGCTGAGCACCACGTCCGGTCGGGCATCGACCACCTGGCCGACCTCAACCTGTTCCAGCCCGGCGGCGCGTGCCAGGGCCTTCTGGGCAAATGTCTGTGCTGCCATCCCCCTACTCCTCCTGTGGATGGGTCTGCGGCGGGCCAGCAGGGCTGACCAGCTCTTTGGCGTAAAAGACACTCAGCGGATCCTCGCTGTAGCCGGCAAAGGGTGGGGTTCTCGCATAGCCCATGCTCGCATAGAGCCCCAGCGCTTCTGGAGAGTCGATCCCGGTCTCCAGCCTGGCCAGCCCGATCTGGCGCAGGCACAGTTGCTCCTCCAAAAAAGCCAGGATTTGGCGGCCGACCCCCTGCCCGCGCGCGGGCGCACGCACGAACATTCGTTTGATTTCTGCATACCCCTCGGGCTGCACCACCGCGGCCCCGCAGCCGATCACCTCCCCTGCCCGACGAGCCACACAAAAAAGAACCTGCGGCTGGGCCAGTGTCGCCGCGTCCACCAGGTGGTTGCTTTCCGGCGGGTACAAGGCCTGCGCGTGGGCGTCCGACTCGGCAAAGAGCAGAGCGACCTCCGGAAGCAACGGGGAGGCAAGCTCGACGACTGTGCTGGCCTTCATAGCTCGCCATTCAACAGCAGATAGGCGACCGCGC
>CAIOHJ010000154.1 GCA_903858085.1 uncultured Chloroflexota bacterium | reverse complement strand
GCCAGGCTGACCTACCGAGAACTGGACGAGCTGAGCAGCCGATTTGCCGCGGCGCTGGCAGCGCAGGGCATCGGCAAAGGCGCACGCGTGGCCATCATGCTGCCCAACTGTCCGCAGCAGGTCGTCGTCTACTTCGGCATTTTGAAAGCCGGCGCGATCGTCGTCAACACCAACCCGACCTACCCGCCCCACGAGCTCGAACCGCTGATGCAGGTGAGCGGCGCCGAAGCGATCGTCACCCTCTCCGGTCTTTACGCACGGGTCAAAGAGATCCAGCCCAACACTGCCCTCAAAACGATCCTGCTGACCGATGTGTCCGACCATGTCGCTGGGATCTTCCGCAGGACGGTCAACCGACAGCTGGCCGCCCGCGGCCTCTATGCGGCGGTCCCGCCTGCACACGGGCTGCTCTTTTACAAGGATCTGCTGGCCCGCCCGCCGGCCGCTGCCCCCACAACCAACTTTGACCCGGCAGCCGACACAGCGGTCTTTCAGTTCACCGGCGGCACCACCGGCACCCCCAAAGCGGCTGAACTGACCCATCGCAACCTGGTCGCCAACACCGTCCAGATGAACGCCTGGTTCACCACAGTCTCTCCGGGCAACGAAAAGGTCCTGCTGGCGCTGCCCGCATTCCACGTCTATGGAATGACGGTCGGCATGCTCTTTGGGGTCTCTGTCGGTGCAGAAATCGTCATCGTCGCTGACCCGCGCGATACCAACCACATCCTCAACGTGCTCGCCCACGAGAAAATTACCCTCTACCCGGGTGTGCCGGCCATGTACATTGCCATCATCAACCACCCGCGTGTGGCTGACTACGACCTGCGTTCAATCAAGGCCTGCCTCAGCGGTGGTTCGGCGCTTCCGGTCGAGGTGGCCCAGAAATTTGACAAGCTCACCGGTGGGCGGCTGGTCGAAGGCTTTGGCATGTCCGAGTGTTCTCCGGTGGCGACCGCCAACCCGATCATGGGGCGGGTCAAATTTGGCTCGATCGGGATACCACTCTCCAGCACCGAGGTCGCCATCGTTGCGCTTGAACCCGACGTCAGCGGCCACTACCGCTTCCTGGCCGCCGGCGAAGAGGGCGAAGTGGTCGTGCGGGGCCCACAGGTCATGAAGGGGTACTACAACAACCCCGAAGAGAGCGCCCGCACCGTCGACGCCGACGGCTGGCTGCATACAGGCGACATCGGCCGGATGGACGAAGAAGGCTACTTTTACATTGTCGACCGCAAAAAAGATCTGATCATCGCCAGCGGGCTCAACATCGTGCCGCGCGAGGTGGAAGAGGTCCTCTTTATGCACCCCAAAGTCATGGAGGCAGCGGTCATCGGCGTCCCCGACGCCAGGCGAGGCGAGACTGTCAAAGCCTTTGTCGTCCTCAAACAGGGGCAGAGCGCCACTGTCGAAGAGCTGCGCACATTTTGTAAGGAAAAACTTGCCCCCTACAAAATCCCCGCCCAGGTCGAATTCCGAACCGAGCTGCCCAAAACCCAGGTCGGCAAGGTTCTGCGCCGCCTGCTGGTAGCAGAAGAAAAGGCCAAACTGGCAGCGGCCGACAAACCCTAGCACAGGGGGGCTTCCATCGCCCGGCAGACAAAAAGCCGAGTTTTTGTGAAAAAACTCGGCTTTTTTACCCGCACAGCCGGCACTCTACAAACCGTTCACAACGACAGTGGCTGACCAGAGGACTCCTTGGCCCTCTCTGAGGAGGCTACTCCCGATACTCCGGCGGAATGAACTCTTCTTTCGAGAAATCACGCGGCAGACGCGGGCGATACAGCAGCCGTGCCAGCCCGACACTGGTCGCATAAAGCACCAGCAGCGGGCCCATCACCAACGTCATGTTGACCGGGTCGACCGTCGGCGTGATCGCAGCTGCCATGATGGCGATCACGACAATCGCATGGCGCCAGTATCCCAGCAGTTGCTGGCCGCTGACGATTCCAGCACGCGCCAAAAACGAAATCACCAACGGCATTTCAAAGGCCACACCGATCCAAAAGACAATCCGTGTGACAAACCCAATGTAGCGGTCGATCGTCCATTCCTGGGCAATGATGTCGCCCAGAAAGCCCTGCAAAAAACCAACCGCAGCAGGCAACAAAAGAAAATAGGCAAAGAGTGCCCCGATCGCAAAGAGCACCATCACGCCGGGCAGGGTCAGAATTAAATTGCGTTTTTCGTGGGGGTACAGGCCAGGGGCCACAAAGGCAATCAGCTGATAGACGATCACGGGCATGCCCAGCACGGCCCCAGACGCAAAGCTGACCCGAAAAAAGACCCCCAGCGTGTCGGTCGGCCCGATCGCCATCGGGCGCGAGCCAGATGCAGTCAGCGGTTGGATAATAAACCGCAGCAGCGGGCTGACAAACAACATAGAAATCAGTGTGCCGAGCACCAACGCGCCGATCACCCAGATCAGGCGCGTGCGCAGCTCGCGCAGATGGTCCATCAGCGTCATCCGGCTGTCTTCGATCGGTTGGAATACAGAGCGTTCGGTCACCGGTCTGCCTCTGTCGCTGCGGACACTGAGCCATCGGATGGTTGGAAAGCGGTCGAAGCGGGGCTTTCTGCGGGCGGCGATGTCTCCTGCCTGCCAGGAACCGGCGTGGGAATTGCCTCGGCGGCCTCAGCAGGCTTGGCGGCCTCAGCAGGCTTGGTGGCCTCAGCAGGCTTGGCGGTCACGGCGGGCTTGGTGGCCTCAGCAGGCTTGGCGGTCACGGCGGGCTTGGTGGCCTCAGCAGGCTTGGTGGCCGCAGCGGGCTTGGCGGTCACGGCGGGCTTGGCGGCCGCAGCGGGCTTGGCGGCCGCAGCGGGCTTGGCGGCCGCAGCGGGCTTGGCGGTCACACTCTTGACTGGGTCCAAAACCTCGTTCGCGATTCGCCGCGGGTTGATTTCTTCGAGCATCTTGATCTCATCGCTGAACTGCGAGGAAAATTCGTTGCTCACCGAGCGGAGTTGCCGTACAAAATTTGCGATCGAACGCATTGCCCCTGGCAGCCGTTCAGGGCCCAACACAACCAGGGCAATCACAGCGATCACAAACAGTTCCATCACACCGATGCCAAAAAAGCTGTCCATGGTCAGAAAGGTTTCCTCTGTGTGTCCTTCAAGGCTGAACCCAACACGCCGTTGATAAAGCGGGCACTGCTGTCGCTGCCGAACTGTTTGGCCAGCTCGACTGCCTCGTTGATCACCACCTTGGCTGGCGTGTTTGCCAGCGGGCTGGCCAGCTCGAAAAGGGCCAGACGCAACAGATTGCGGTCGATGATGGCCAGCTGTGGCACAGGCCAGTCTGGCGCGTAGCGGGCAATAATCGCATCCAGCGACTCCAAGTGGGTCAGCACACCCGCAACCAAAAAACGCAGATAGGCGGCGGTTTCCTGGCTGACCACAACCGCCGGATCCTCGCCCTCTTCGTTGGGCTCTGGATTGGCCAGCCGGGCGTCGACGACATTGCCCGGCTTGTGGCCGACACTGTCGATCTCAAAGAGCGTCTGCACAGCCAGCCGCCTTGCCAGCTGGCGATCCTGGATAAACGTTTGATGAAGGCGCTGTTCCATCCTCACCGGTGTCTGTACGGGTAACTGCTGCTTTGCTGTTGTCATGTCTGTCATCTCAGGCCATGACCAGCCCACCGTCTACGGTCAAGACATGGCCGGTGATAAAACCGGAGCGTTCAGCTGCCAAAAAGGCGACCGCCCAGGCGATTTCCTCCGGTGTGCCCATTCGTCCCAACGGCGTTGAGGCCAGAATTCCTGCACGCTGTTCGTCGCTGAGCAGGTCAGTCAGCGCAGTCGGGACAAACCCTGGGGCCACAGCGTTGACGGTGATGTTGCGGCTGGCGACCTCGCGCGCCAGGCTTTTGGTGAAGCCGATCATCCCTGCTTTGCTCGCCGCATAGTTTGACTGGCCCGCCTGCCCGGACAGGCCGACGACGCTGGTGATGTTGATGATTCGCCCCCAACGCTGCTTGACCATGCTGCGGAGGGCAGCTTTGGTCACTGTGAACACGCTGCGCAGGTTGGTGTGGATCACCACATCCCAATCCTCCTCCTTCATCGTCATCAACAGGGTATCTCGTGTCGTGCCAGCATTGTTGACCAGAATATCCAGGCTCCCCAGATCGCCCTGCACCTGCTTGACCAGCGCTGCGGCCTGCCCGGCATCGCTGACATCCGCCTGGTAAATCCGGCACACCCCGCCCCCCGACGCAATCTTTTCCTGCACAGCGTGGGCTCCTGCCTCGTTGCCGCGGTAGTGGACTGCCACTTTGGCGCCGCCGCTGGCCAGTTCACAGGCGATGGCGGCGCCGATTCCACTGCTGCTGCCCGTTACCAGAGCGACTCGATTTGAAAAATTCATGCGTGCTCCTCCACCAGCCACTCTGAATTATACTCAGGAATTGACGATCCCGAAACGCATCCAATCCGCGTACGCGCGCACGCCGGCCAGGTCGCTGACCGCCAGCCGCTTGGAGGCCCGGGCGATCCGTTTGACCAGCCCCACCAGCACGTCGCCAGCCCCCAGTTCGACAAACGTCGCTGCGCCAGCCTCCGCCATCCGCTGGATCGACTCTGTCCAGCGCACGCTGCCGGTCAGCTGTGCCACCAGTTCCGCGCGGATGGCTTCTGGGCTCTCCAGGGGGCCAGCCGAAGTATTGCCGATCACAACGACCTGGGGAGGAAGAATTGTCGTGGCTTCGATAGCGGAGCGCAATGCATCGGCTGCGGGTTGCATCAGCGGGCTGTGCGCTGCGATGCTGACCGCCAGCGGCACCACCTTGCGGGCCCCGGCAGCCGACAGGGCTGCCATCGCCTGTTCCATCCCCCGGCGGTTGCCAGAAATGACCAGCTGGCCCGGGCAGTTGTCATTGGCGATCTGCACAATGGCCTCGTCCCCTGCAATCTGCGCGCAGACAGCGTCCACCCGGGACTGATCCAGCCCCAGAATCGCTGCCATCAGGCCGGGCGCCTGTTCGCCAGCCAGCTTCATCAGCCGACCCCGTTCGCGCACCAGCCGCAACCCATCGGCGTAGCTGATGCAGCCAGCGGCCACCAACGCCGTATACTCCCCCATGCTGTGTCCCGCGACAAAGACATCCTCTCCACCGCGCAACAGCGTGTCGCCCAGCTCAGCTTCCACAGCCCGCATCGCTGCCACACTGGCCGCCAACAGGGCCGGCTGGGCGTTGAGCGTATCTGTCAGCTCCTCTTCAGGGCCTTCCAGCATCAGGCGGCTGAGGGAGACGCCCAGCACCGCATCGGCTTCTTCCAGTGCGGCGCGCGCCTGCGGAAATGTGTCGACAAATTCCTGGGCCATCCCCACCTTCTGGCTGCCCTGCCCGGGAAAAAGAAAAGCGGTGCGGTTGACAGCACCCAGATGTAAAAACGGTTGCATGCGGATCCTGGGCCTCCCACGGGCGCTAAAAACAAAGAAGGATTTGGCTGGTTCGTCCAAATCCCTCCTGTAATCGAGCGATAGCGGCTGTTCAAACGCTCTCCGGGGGAGAGCTCGCTGTGCACAGCTACTTCTTGGGGGCAGCCTGGTCCTTGATGGCCACCACCTGCCGTCCTTTGTAGAAGCCGCAGTGCGGGCAGACCCGGTGGGGCAACACAGGTTGGCGGCAGTTGCCACACACCCCCAACGCCGGCACACCGAGCGCGTCATGGGCACGTCGGCGATCCCGACGCCCTTTGCTCAATTTTCGTTTTGGTAACGGTGTCATTGTATCTCCTTCTCTGTGCGGTAAACCCGCGTCCCAAGATCAAGCGTTTTGTTCATCGTCGCGCAACCGAAGCAGAGCAGACCAACGCGGGTCTTTTTCCACTTTTTGCTCTCGTCTGAGAGCCTCCGAATAGAACTCGACATTCTCCATACGGTCCAGTTCTTGCAGGTGTCTGACCAGGTTGGGGCACTCCCCAGCCCCTTCCCAGCTGCAGCCCGGATACATGGGCAGAGCCAGCCAGATCGCCTGGCGCACCACTTCAGCCAGATTCAGGATGTGCTGTTCGTCGATCGACAAGGCAACATCGTCCAGATCGGCTTCATCCCCTTCGTACTCGTCCCGTCGCAGATAACGGCCGCTGAACACTTCAGTCAGCGGGTGAAAATTTTCTTCCAACGCAAAGCGCACGGGCACTGCGATCGGTTCAGCACAGCGGTTGCAGCCTGTTTGAATCACTGTGCTCAGCTGGCCAGCCACCAAAATTCCACTGTTGGTACGCAAAAATTGTACCTGGCCCACCAACGGGCCCAAAAACTTCAGCTCTGCATCCAGCCCCGTGAGCGACTCGTTCAACTCGTACAGTCGCGTCGCCCCGATTGGTTCTTTGAGCAGCTGTGCTACATTGAACTGCATGGCGTAGCCTCCTCTTTGCAAAAGAGGAAGGGCACTTTGGGCCCACCCCATCCTGCCTGCCAGGATACAGCATCAAAACAGAGAATCAGTATAGTGTCTGGGGCAGATTCTGTCAAACGACAGCGGGTGTAGGCGCAGCCTCTCAGGGGGTGCCGCCATCTGTTCGCTGGCTCTCCAGATTCTGTCGCAGCAGATCCAGGCCATTGTCGACCTGCCGCCCGATGCTGCGCAGCTTGGTGGCCAATTCCTCCAGCACATAGACCGCGTAGCGATCGGCTTCATCGCGACGCTGCTCGGCGGCATGTCGCGAGTCTAGCAGGATTCGTTCGGATTCCTGGCGAGCAGCAGAGACCAGCGCGTCGCTCTCCAGGATCTCCCGGGCACGGCGGTGGGCCTGTTCGACGATCTGGGCTGCTTCTGACTCCGCAGCTTCCAGGATGCGGTCGCGCTCCAGCAACATGCGTTCGCTTTCCATAATTGAACTGGGGACATTGATCCGCAGCCGCTCCAGCGCCTCGCTGGCCAGCGCGTAGTCGACCATGCGCAGCGAAGACATCGGCAGCCGCCGGCTGTTTTCCAGAATGCGATCCAGTTGATCGATGATCTGCAAAATTGCGATAGAACACCCCCCGATTTATTCACTCGGCGTTCGCT
>CAIOHJ010000153.1 GCA_903858085.1 uncultured Chloroflexota bacterium | reverse complement strand
GAATCGCACAGCGGCCCGCATGGAGCGGTTGGTCGCAGAGGGAGCTCGGGCTGGCGAGAGCCCGGCAGCGGTGGCCGCAGCCAGCGATATCGTGATCGTCTGCGTCAGCGACACCCCAGACGTACAGGCGCTGTTGCTGGGGACAGACGGGGTGTTGCAGGGCGCGCAGCCAGGGGCGCTGGTGGTCGACTGCAGCACGATCAGCCCACAGGCCACCCGCGAGCTGGCGGCGGCGGCGGCGGCGCGCGGCGTGGCCATGCTCGACGCCCCGGTCAGCGGGGGCAGCGAGGGAGCTGCCAAAGGGACGCTGAGCATCATGGTCGGTGGGGAGCTGGCAGCGTACGAACGGGCTCTGCCGGTCTTGCAGGCCATGGGCAAAACGATCACCCATGTCGGCGGGCACGGTGCTGGCCAGACAGTCAAGCTGGTCAACCAGGTGTTGGTCGTCGGAAACTGTATCGCGATGTGCGAAGCGCTGCTTTTTGCCCAGGCAGGAGCTGTCGACCTGGCCAAAACGTATTCAGCGGTCAGCCAGGGTGCGGCTGGGAGCTGGATGTTCACCAACCGGGCGCCCCAGATCCTGCGTCGGGACTGGAGCCCTGGCTTCACCGTCGACCTCCAACAGAAAGATCTGCGGCTGGTGCTTGAAGCTGCCGACGAGCTGGGGGTGCCGCTGCCGGTGACCGGGCTGATCTTCCAGCTCTACCGCACCCTGCAGGCCCAAGGGCTGGGCAGCGAGGGCAACCATGCGCTGGCCAAAGCCTTGGAACACCTGGCTGGCTTCACCATCGGGCCAGCCTGAGGCGCGGCTGGCGGTTGCTTTTGGGAAAGATCGCTGCGAACAGCCTGGTGGCAGCAAGAAGAATCAAGTTGACCTGTGCGACCCGTTCCAGGGCTTTAAAGAGAGCACAGGCGCGCAAAAATGTTTAGTCATGGATACAAACAGACTGCGAAAGGGGGAAAACGGCTTTTTCCACCTTCCTGAGTGGTTTCTGCCGCCAAACCGATGATCAAACGATTGATGAGCGTTGCGCTGCTGGTGGCTGTTGTTGCAACGGCTGGGTGGTGGGTTTACGACCGTTACCTGGCGCCGATCCAGGCACAGAGCGACGAACCGACCTACGAGACCGTCGTGGTCCAGCGAGGTGCGATCGCCAGCACGGTCAGTGCAACCGGAAGTATCGAGCCAGAAGATCAGGTGTCGCTGCTCTTTCGCAGCGCCGGCATGGTGGCTGAAGTCCTGGTCGAGGTCGGCCAGTTTGTAGAGCAAGGCCAGCTGCTGGCACAGCTTGAGACAACGGAGCTGACATTGGCCCTTGCCAACGCCAAAGTTGCCCACGAGATCGCTGCCGCGCAGCTGGCCAAACTGGAGACTCCACCAGATTGGATGGATGTGGCCGCCGCTCAGGCTGCGGTCGAAGTGGCCCAGGCGGGGGTCGCCAGCGCCGAAGCATCCTTGGCCAGTGCTCAGGCCAGCTACCGCAACCTCTTTGCGGGCCCGACCAGCGCACAACAGGTGATCAACGAAGCGCAGCTGCGCCAGTCCGAAATTGCTCTCAAACAGGCACAGGAAGCCTACAACAAGGTCAAAGACCAGCCCGATATCGGGATGATGCCCCAGTCCCAGCAGCTGGAACAGGCGACTGTCAACTACGAGGTCGCCAAAGCCCAGGTCGAAAAGACCGTTGAACCGGCCAACCAGGCCCAGCAGGCGCAGGGGCTGACCCAGATTGCCCAGGCCCAGTCTTCGATTCGGCAGGCCCAGGTGCAGGTGGTGAACGCCCGCAACAACCTGGACGACCTGATCGAAGGGCCTGTCGCGGAAGATCTGACGATCGCTCGTGCCCAGGTTCGCCAGGCCCAGCTGAATGTGCTCCAGGCTGAAAACGCTCTGGCCAATGCTCGTCTGGTTGCCCCGATTGCGGGTGTGGTCAGCGAGGTCAACGTCAAGCTGGCCGAGCTGGCCGCCAACACCCGCCCGGCTGTGGTGCTGACCGACCTGAGTCGCTTCCAGCTCAACGTGCTGGTCGACGAGATCGATGTCCGGCAGGTTGCGGTGGGACAAAACGTGCGGCTGAGCGTCGATGCCCTGCCAGACGTCACAATCCTCGGCCGGGTGACCGAGATTGCCCCTGTCTCCTCGATCGTCAACAATGTGGTTGCCTATGCTGTGACCGTGGTCCCTGAAGAGACCGACCAGCCGCTCCGGGTGGGGATGAGCGCGACAGCAGTCATTACCACTGCCGATGTCGACGACGTCGTGCTGGCCCCCAATCGCTTTATCACGATCGACCGTGACAGCGGCGATGCCTATGTGTTCAAAATGGTCGACGGCTCCCCGGTGCGTCAGCAGGTTGAACTTGGGCTGCGCAATGAACGGGAAAGCCAGATCCTGGCTGGGTTGCAAGATGGGGATGTGCTGGCCTTTGTGACGCAGAGCAGCGAAGAACAGCTGCGTGGCGCGCTCTTTGGCGGTGGCAACTGAACGCACAGCCCCCAACTGGTGAAATGGAGGAGGGACGTCTTGGTATGGAACAAAACGGCTCTTCGCCTGTAATCTCGCTGCGCGGTGTCAAAAAGCTCTATCAGATGGGCGACGTCGAAGTGCGGGCGCTGCGCGGGGTCGATGTCGACATCTACCCCGGTGAGATGATCGCCATCATGGGGCCGAGTGGCAGTGGAAAATCGACCTTGATGAACATCATCGGGTGCCTGGATGTGCCCAGCGAAGGAGTCTACGAACTGGATGGCAAAGATGTCAGCCGGCTCAAGGACGACCAGCTGGCAGCGATCCGCAACCACAAAATTGGTTTTGTGTTTCAAAGCTTCAACCTGCTTCCGCGCACGACCGCCGTGGCCAATGTCGAACTGCCTCTGATCTATGGTGGGGTCAGTGGCCGTCAACGCCGCCAGCGCGCAGAAGATTCGCTGCGTCTGGTGGGCCTGGGCGAGCGGCTGGACCACAAACCCAACGAGCTGTCGGGCGGCCAGCAGCAGCGCGTCGCCATCGCTCGCGCCCTGGTCAACACCCCCTCGATGATCCTGGCCGACGAACCAACCGGCAACCTGGACAGCAAGACCAGCGTCGAAATCATGGAACTGTTTCAGCGGCTGAACCAGGAACGTGGCATCACGATCGTCTTTGTGACCCACAACCCGGAGACAGCCGACTACTGCCACCGGGTTGTGCGCGTGCGCGATGGCATGGTGGAATCGGATATTGCCCAACGGGCGACGGCAGGAATCTATGCGACGGTGGGAGATCCCCCCCCAGCCCTCCCCCCAGCGCCCCAGGAGGTACAGCCATGAAGGTCATCGAAGCCCTGCGGATTGCCATGCGGGCGCTGGCTGCCAACAAGCTGCGCAGCGTCTTGACGATGCTTGGCATCATCATTGGCGTCGGCGCCGTGATTGCGCTGATGTCCATCGGACGCGGCGTGGAAAAATATGTCACCGACCAGTTTGCTGGCTTGGGGAGCAACCTGCTCTTTGTCGCCCCTGGCCAGATCAGCGATGGCCCTCCTTCGCTGCGCCCCAACACGGTGAAAGCACTGACGGTCGCCGACATGGAGGCGATCGCGGACCCCAGCCGTGTCCCGCACGCGTCGTCAGTGGCGGCTGATTTTCAGACCCGGGTCTCGGTGACGCGCGCAGGCAAGACGGTGAATGTACAGGCCAGCGCGACCACCCCGGAATATCCGCGGGTCCGCAACTGGAACACCACGGCGGGTTCCTATTTTTCGATGCTGGACAGCGCCGAACGGCAGCGGGTCGTCTTGCTCGGCGCCGATACCTACCAGGATCTCTTTCCCAACAACGAATACCCCGTCGACCAGATCGTCCAGATCAACGAGATGAACTTTCGCGTGATCGGCGTGATGGAAAGCAAGGGAGGAGGACCTGGCGGCAATCTCGACAAATCGGTATTTCTCCCGCTGACCACCGGACAGGATCGCCTGTTCAAACAGAAAACCCCCAACGGTGAGTACAAGGTGTCGGTCATCTATGTCTCGATCGACCAGAGCGAAAACATTCCGCTGGCCCAGGAAGAGATCACCCAGCTGATGCGCGAACGTCGGGGCATCAACTATCTGGACCAGGACGACTTTTCGATCGTCAGCCAGAACGATCTGATCGCAGTCTTTGGCGACATTCTGGGTGCACTCACGATTTTTCTGGGTGCAATCGCTGCGATCAGCTTGCTGGTGGGGGGGATCGGTATCATGAACATCATGCTGGTCAGCGTGACCGAACGCACACGCGAGATCGGGCTGCGCAAGGCGGTCGGTGCCAAGCGTGCCGATGTGCTGGTCCAGTTTCTGATCGAGGCGATGGCGCTGGCGGCGGCGGGAGGCCTTCTTGGGGTGGCGCTGGGGTGGAGCCTGGCCCTGCTCGTCAGCACGGCGTTCGGAGATTTCGAAGCAGTCGTCGGTGCCGACGCCATCTTCACCTCTCTGATCGTGGCGACTGCCGTAGGGTTGTTCTTTGGTATTTTTCCGGCCTTCCGGGCCAGCCGGCTCAACCCGATCGACGCACTGCGCTACGAGTAGGAAGGAGAGAGGATGAAGAGGGTGAAACGAGCCAGTTTGCTCTGGATGGCCAGCCTTGTGTGGGGGCTGGCAGGTTGCGGAGGGCCCCCACAGCCCACCCCCACCCCGATCCCCGCTGAGGTCGTGCGGCCTGTCCAGCCAACGCCGGTCTACCCAAACCAGGCCACCATTTTTACGTCAGCTACCCCGCAAGGGACGCCTGTCCTGGTCAAACCGACCCCTGCGTTGGCTGTTCCAGAACAGGTTGTGGCCGAGCGGCAGGCGTCGCCTATCGGCGAGATTCTTCCTTCGGCGCTGGGCATTGCCCCCAGCGGCGGCGCCATCTACGACGCGCCCAATGGGGCGCTGGTCAAACGTGTGCCCAGCACCGGCCTGTTGAATGTCACTGGCATCTCGGCAGATGGCCGCTGGCTGGCGGTCTACGACGACGAATCGGCCTATGGCTGGACACCAGTGGGGCAGCTGGTGCTTTTTGGCGCAGACGATCTGACCTCTGTCAGTCAACCCTCTGACCCCAGCGTCGTCGCCACGCTGATCGCCGATGTGATGCAGCCGGTCAGCGTGCTGGACGCGTTGATGGCAACGCTGGAGGCCATCCCTCAGCCGGAGAACGAGCCCTGAACTGTGCGGTGACCGCAGCCTCCCTCCCAGTTTCAGCTTCAATCGAGTGCCAGGCCATGCAGAGCAGGCAGCAGAGCGGACAGAAAACGCAAAAATGCGCGCGTGGCTGGTGAAAAGAAGGTGTTGCGATTCCACACCAGCTTGAGGGTGCGCAGCAGCGGCCGCCCTTCCAATGCGATCATGTGCAGCAGATTCAGCTCCAACTCGGCCCGGACTGCATAGTCGGGCAGGATCGCCAGATCCTCTCCCCTGGCCACCGCCCGTTTGATCGACTCGACTGTATCGAACTCGGCGGTGACTTGGACCTGCAAATCAGCCTGTTGCAGCGCCTGCTCCAGCCAGATGCGGGTCTGGCTGGAACGCTGGCGCATGACCATCTTCTGGCCGGATAAATCAGCCAGCCGCACGGTTTTCCTTCCCCACCAAGGATGTCTGGGACCCACCACGACAAATTGTTCGTTCTCTTCCAGCTCCAACACCCCCAGCCCAGCGCGGTCAACGCCTGTGTCAAGTTCTCCTTCGATCAGCCCCAGATCCAGTTGACCAGAACGCAGCCCAGCCACGATCTGGGGTGTGATGCCGGTCTGTACAACGACTGTCCGCTTGGGAGAACGCTGGCGAAAGGACTGAACCCAGTCAGGCAACAGGTAGACACCAACCCCTGGGGTTGCCCCTACCCTGATCTGGCCAGCAGCCAGGCTGTTCACATCGGCCACTGCGTTCTCGGCTTCGGCCAACAGACGCAGAATTTGGAGCGTATATTCGTGCAGGGTTCTTCCGGCCTGGGTCAGCGTGACCCCGCGGCGCCCACGCTGGAAGAGCGATGTCCCCAAGTGAGATTCCAGATCCTGGATATGCTGGCTGATGGCCGGCTGGGTCAACAGCAGGCGTTCAGCGGCTGCGCTGAAGCTGCCACTCTGGACGACGATCGCAAAAATTTCCAACTTGTAGAGATTTAGCATAACCCTTTACGAATGGCAATGATAAGCCAATGGAGAGTGCTCGGCAAATTCAAAGAGTGTTACAGTAAAGCACAGAAGCGCCGATCAAGAACAAGGAGGAGGAGAATGAATTTTTTGAATCGAATGTTTGGTGGCTCTGGGGAAGAAGGCCCTGCGTTGGTGCAGCCAGCCGACTACAAGACCCGTTATCTCGACGGCCACAAGGCACACACCCTGGTCGATGTGCGCACGGCAGAGGAATTTGCCGCTGGGTATATTGCTGGAGCCATCCATGTCAGCCTGCAGGAACTGCCGCAAAAGATGAACCGTATTCCCAAGGACAAGCCGGTGGTTGTCTACTGCCGCAGCGGCAACCGCAGCGCGTTTGCCGCCAATCTGCTGCGCCAGGCGGGCTATCCCGAAGTGTACGACCTGGGTGGGATCATTGACTGGGCGCGGCAGGGGCTGCCGATTGTTTTCTGAAGTGCATCGCATTTGTGCTAAGAGCAGGGTGTGCAGGAGGAGACGATGTTGCTGCGTTATTTTTACGACGAGAAACTGGCACAGGCCAGCTATCTGGTCGGCTGTGTAGCGACTGGAGAGGCCTTGGTTGTAGACCCAGCCCGCAACGTGCTTCCTTATCTGCGGGCCGCGGAAAAAGAGGGGGTGCGGATCACCCATGTGACGGAGACCCACATCCATGCTGATTTTGTCAGCGGCAGCCGGGAGCTGGCGGCCATGACAGGGGCAGGGCTCTATCTGAGCGACATGGGAGATGCCCACTGGAAATACGGGTACGGGGACGAAGCGGGTGTGCATCTGGTGCGTGAAGGCGACAGCTGGCAGGTGGGCAATATCCGTGTGGAGGTCCTGCACACCCCAGGCCACACGCCAGAACAGATTGCGTTTTTGATCACAGACAGTGCCGGCGCTGATCAGCCGATGGGGGTCTTCACGGGCGATTTTTTGTTTGTTGGCGATGTCGGTCGCCCCGATCTGTTGGAGGCGGCAGCTGGCTACAAAGGCACCAAAGAGATTGGGGCGCGCCAGCAGTACCGGACGGTGCAGCGTTTCAGAAAGATGGCCGATCATCTGCAGATCTGGCCTGGCCACGGCGCCGGTAGCGCCTGTGGCAAGGCGTTGGGGGCAATTCCGTCGACGACAATGGGCTATGAGAAGCTGTTCAATCCTGCATTTCGCTTCGACCAGGAAGAGGCATTTGTGGCGTGGCTGCTTGACAGCCAGCCAGAGCCGCCCAGGTATTTTGCGCAGATGAAAAAGGTGAACAAATTGGGCCCGCCGCTGACCCGCTCGTTGCCGACGCCCGCCCACTATGACCGTTCGCGGCTGGAGCGTCTGCTCCAGGAGGGCGCGCAGGTCTTTGACCTGCGCGCCCGTGGGCAATTTGCCGCAGCGCATGTGCCGGGCACCGTCAACGTGCCAGCAGACCACCCGAGCTTTGTCACCCAAATCGGCTGGCTGGTCGACTACGACCGTCCAGTCTATGTGTTGCTGCCTTCGATCGATGCCGAGCGCGAGGTGCTCAACGACTTGCGTTCGATCGGGGTCGACAACGTGCCGGGCTATTTCAGCCCGGAGGTGCTGGCGCACCGCACCCAGGCGCTGGCAGTGGTCACCGCCCGAGAACTGGCTCAGCGGCTGCCGCACGAAGATCTGCTGATCCTCGATGTGCGCGGGCGAAGCGAGTACCACGAAAAACATATCGTCGGGGCCCGGCATATTGCGCTGGGCTACCTGCTCGACCAGTTGGCAAGCTTGCCCACCGATCGCCCGATCGTGACCCAGTGCGCCAGCGGGTACCGTTCGCAGATTGCTGCCAGCCTGCTGGCAGCAGCTGGGTTCGACAGCGTGCTCTCCCTCAACGAAGGGATGGAGTGCTGGTCCCGGTTCCTGCCTACCGAGAGCAGTGTAGCCCAGGAGGCTGTGCGGGGGTGAGCGGGGTGACGGCGGCGTGCTGTCGTCGGAGAGGGAAAGGTCAACGGTCGGTGATCGAACAAATTTTGATCGATATTCTGCTGGGGTTTG
>CAIOHJ010000152.1 GCA_903858085.1 uncultured Chloroflexota bacterium | reverse complement strand
CTCGCGGTAGCCGCGTGCCAGCAAATAGCCGAAGAGTCCAAAGATCACCCCGCTGCTGCCGAGATGGATCGATGCTTCACCGCCCAAAAGCCAGATCCCTGCTCCGCTTGTCAACAAAGAGACCAGCACCACCCAGAAAAAATCGTTGATCTGCCGCACCATGACGAACCAGCCCAACACCAGCAGGGGAATCGTATTGGCGAACAGATGGCCGAAGCCTGCGTGCAGCCATGGGGCGACTACAATCGCCTGCAGCCCGCCCAACGTCCGTGGCTGAATTCCCCATCCGTCGAGGGCGCCGTCCAGCACGAGCCAATCTGCCAGCTCGATCAGATAGAGCCCTGCGACCAAGGTGCCCAAAATTTTTGCCTGGCGTTTTAGCTGGGATCGCACCCGCTCCGTGCGCAGCAGTGCCGTCTCGCGCAGATCGATCTTTGCCATGCTCTTCCCTTTCTCTTCAGGGCCATCCGCTGCGGCCGTCGATCGACGCAGCCGTCTGGGCAGTTCACTGGCCAGTGCCCCCTGGCCTGCATCTTTGACAGCGGCCCCTGTGCTGGGTGCTGTCAATCTGTCTCTCCTCTGGCCCAAGTTGACAAGCAGGCCACAGACAGGTCAGAATAGTAGCCACGATGGCCTACACACTGAGCGATCCCTTTCGTGCTTTGCGCACGGTGCTGCGGCTGAGCGGCAGTGCCACCTTGCCGGCTGGTGTTGCCCTTTTGCTTGTCCCGGCGGGGCCAGCCGCCAGCAGCCTGCAGCTAGGGGACGGGCCGCTCTGGCCGCTGCGGCTGGCTGGGGCCGCCCTGCTGGCGTTGGCTGTGTTTTATCTTCTCTCTGCCAACGAACGCACAGTCCACTTTGCTACGTTGGTGACCTGTTCGCTCGGCAACGGGTTGCCCGCCGTGCTGGTTGTCGCCGCTTACCTGCAGCGAGAACTGGCGCTGCTCGTCTGGCCGCTGCAGGCCGCCATGCTGCTGTTGTTTGTCGTCTGGCTGGCTGGGGCAGTTGTGCCCCTCCGTTTTCTCAGCGCCGAATACCAGGACGAGTAAAAGCAGCTGGCTGAGCCTCTTGGTTCACACCTTCACTCTACGCAACCAGGCCGAAAAAGTTGCAACACTCCCCTCTGGGAGCAGATCGGGCGAGCTGGGCAGTGCCCCCTCCCGCCGCAAAATTCACCCCCCACCCTGAACAGGGTGACAGGCTGGCGGGCTTTGCAGTATAATTTTTGAATCTTACCATCCATCCTGCTACGAAGGCAGAAGGCCATGTCAAATATCCATGATGAACGGACCGTGGAGCTGATCGAGGCGTTCCACAAACAGTTTGGGCAGTCTCCTCGTTATCTCAGCCGGGGCCCTGGCCGTGTCAATCTGATCGGCGAGCACACCGACTACAACGATGGTTTTGTGCTGCCGGTGGCGTTGAAACGTTCTGTCCAGATCGTCTTGCGCCCGCGCCCCGACCGGCAGGTACGCATCTTTTCCGCAGAATTCGGGGAGAGCGGTTTTTTTGACCTGGATGGGATCGTCTTCAACCCGGAGCAGCTCTGGCTCAACTACATCCAGGGAGTGGCCCAAAGCCTCGAACAGGAGGGGGTCAGGCTGGTCGGGATCGACGCGCTGGTCAGCGGCAACGTGCCGCGCGCCAGCGGTCTGAGCAGCTCTGCTGCGCTGGAGATTGCCAGCGCCCACGCTTTTTTGGCGGCCGCCGGCCAGAACCATCTGCTGCCCGGCCCCCGTCTGGCCCAACTGGCCCAGCGCGCCGAAAATCAATTTGTTGGGGTCAACTGCGGCATCATGGACCAGTTCATCAGCGAACTGGGCCGCGCCAACCATGCGCTGCTGATCGACTGCCGGTCGCTGGACTATCAGCTGGTTTCGGTCCCTGAGGAGGCCGCGTTGGTGATCGGCAACACCCGCGCCAGCCGCTCGTTGGCCTCGAGCGCCTACAACGAACGGCGCAGCGAGTGTGAGCAGGGGGTAGCCTTGCTGCAGAGGACGCTGCCCGCCATTCGTGCGCTGCGGGACGTGAGCAGTGCCCAGCTGGAGGCAGAGCGGGCCCGGCTGCCCGCAACCGTCTATCGCCGTTGCCGCCATGTTGTCTCTGAAAACGAGCGTGTCCTGCACTGTGTGGCAGCTTTGCAGCAAGGTGATCTGGCTGCTGCCGGCCGGCTGATGGACGCCAGCCACGACAGCTTGCGCGACGATTACCAGGTCAGCAGCGCCGCCCTCGACACCATGGTCGAGACGATGCGCGCGGTGGCGGGCTGCTACGGTGCCCGGCTGACCGGCGCCGGCTTCGGTGGCTGCGCGGTCGCCTTGGTCAAACCTGGCAGCGAACAGGCGATGGCCGACACAATTTTTGAGCGGTATCCCAAGGCCACCGGCATCTGGCCCGAGGTCTACACGACCAAGGCCGCCGACGGAGCCAGCGT
>CAIOHJ010000151.1 GCA_903858085.1 uncultured Chloroflexota bacterium | reverse complement strand
GGAGATGAAGGTGGACTTGGTCGCCCTCAGCTGCACCGTCGCATGCACCGTGTCTCCTTCCACCCGATAGCCCAGGACGGCATACTGCGTGCGGTCTGCCCAGGGTTCGTGGGTGGCGGCATCTACCGCCGGGGCCCCGGCAGGGGGCTCGACCGGCTGCAGCCGTGGGCTTGCTGCCAACAGGTCGATCAGGCTGGGCGGCAGCTCGTCCGCAGGCTCGGCGGATTGGGCACGCACACGGTCGAGCGGCACGGCGGCCAGCAAGAGCGCTGCCAGCAAGGTCAGGTACCCCAGCCGGCGCAACACGCCCCTGGCCCGTCTGTCAAGCCACGTTGGATCCATCATCTTTGGCCCCTTTGGTTGTTGTTTTTCGACTGTCGTGTTTGGGTGGCTGCGGACGAACCCGGCTGCAGCGCGCAGAAAAACTGCCGCTGACAGTATACATGCTGTGCGTCGATTCAGCCAGTGGCTGGGAAGAGCCGCAGCAATTCCAACATGGTGGCGCTGAAGGAGATACCCCCGGGAAGCGCGAGGGGGATCTGTGGTAAAATCAGCGTCATGAGTCGGATCCCAGAGCCTGTGCTGCAGAAATTGGAGAGCCTGCCAGCTTCGCCTGGCTGTTACCAGATGCTGGACGCGACCGGCAAGGTGTTGTATGTCGGCAAAGCGCTGGTGCTGCGCCAGCGGGTGCGCAGTTATTTTCACGCATCGGCCCACCACAGCCTGCGCACCCAGGCGCTGGTCGCTGAAATTGCCGATATCAGCTGGTGGGTGACCAAGACCGAGCTCGAGGCGCTGGTGCTCGAGAACGAGCTGATCAAGCGCTACCAGCCCCACTACAATGTCCGTCTGAAAGACGACAAAACGTTCCCCTACATCAAAGTCAACTGGCAGGAGGATTTCCCCAAAATCCAGGTGGTCCGCCGGATCCGCAAGGATGGCGCCCGTTATTTTGGCCCCTACACCAGCAGCCGTGCCTGCTACGAGACGCTCGATGCCCTACGTCGGGTCTTTCCCTACCTGGACTGCGACCGCCCGATCACAGGCACCGATGCCCGCCCCTGCCTCTACTACCACATCAAGCTCTGTGGAGGACCGTGCATCGGCGCGCAGGACAAGGCCGAGTACCGCCAGACCCTCCAGCAGCTGATGTATTTTTTGGAGGGGGAGAGCGACCGGGTACTGCGCCAGCTGCAGCAGCAGATGGAGCGTGCCGCCGAAAATTTGCAGTTCGAGCTGGCAGCGATCTATCGGGACCGTCTGCAGTCAGCCCAGCGGATCGCGCAACAGCAGCAGATTGTCACGGCGGCGCTGGAGGATCTCGACTACATTGCCGTGGCCCAGGACGAACGGACCGGCGACACGGCTGTGCAGGTATTCATGGTGCGCCACGGCCGTCTGGTTGGGCGTGACAGCTTTCTCCTGGAGGGGGCCGAACTGTTTCAGCCGCACCCCTTGTCGGGCCAGGAGTCGCCGAACCCAGAAGCGGAGCTGGCGGAGGAGCCGGGGGACCCCCAGACCGACAGCGCTGCGCTGGAAGCCAGCGACGTTGACCCGCTGGGGACAGTTGTCGGGGCTTTTGTCCAGCAATTCTACGACAACGCCACCTTCATCCCTGCCCTCATCCTCGTGCAGGCGCTCCCTCCCAGCCTGTCGCTGCTTTCGACCTGGCTTGCCGGGCAGCGGGGGGCCAAGGTTGCGTTGCGTGTCCCGCGCCGTGGGGACAAGGTCAAAATGATGGCGCTGGCCGTGGAAAATGCCGCTGAATTCCTGCGCGTGCAGCAGGCCACCCGTGCGGCGGACACCCACCGCCAGACCGAGGCGATCAGCGAATTGCAGTCTGTTCTGCAGTTGCCGACAGCGCCGACCCGCATCGAATGCTACGACATCAGCACGCTGCAAGGCACCCATACCGTCGGCTCGATGGTTGTCTTTGTCAAAGGGGCACCGGCCAAAGGGGCGTACAAGCGCTTCAAACTGCACGGAAAAGGCAGCCAGGGCAGCCCCGACGACTTTGCCAGCCTGCGCGAGATGTTGCGCCGTCGCTTTCGCCGGCTGGTCGAAACCACCGATGCCCCGGGCCCGCCTCTGAAGAACGAGGAAGAAGGCTGGCGCCTGCCCCCGGACCTGGTCGTCATCGACGGCGGCAAAGGGCAGCTGGGGGTGGCTGCCGAAGTGCTGCAGGAGTTGGGGCTGCTCGAACGGATCCCCCTTGTGGGACTGGCCAAACGGGAGGAAGAGATCTATCGGCCCCAGGTGCCAGAGCCGCTCTGGCTGCGACGGGGCAGCCAGGCGCTCCACCTGGTGCAGCGGATCCGAGACGAGGCCCACCGCTATGGGATCGCCTACCACCGCACCCTGCGCAGCCGGGAGCAGACCCGTTCGCGGCTCGACGACATCCCCGGGGTCGGGCCCAAGCGTCGCAAGGCGATCCTGGCCCATTTTGACGGCGATCTCGAACGAGTGCGCCAGGCAACGGTGGAGGAGCTGATGGCTGTCCCTGGCCTCAACCGTCAAGTGGCCGAGCGGGTCAAGGAATCGCTGTGAACCACAAACTGTACCGGGGCGAACGCTGTGTCCTTGTCGCCGACAGCGAACTGCGCCAGATCCAGCTCAATTTTCTGCAGGGCATCCGGCCAGACGAGTGGATGCCGGTGCTGGTCGGTGCGCTGCACTGGCACCAGCTCTCTCCGTTTCAGTGGCTCTATGTCCAGGATACGCCGGTCAAAGCTGTCTACATTGTGGTCGAAGGGCGGGTCGACCTTTACCGCAGCGAACCAGACCGCTCGCGCATCCTGGCCAGCACCGCAGAAGCGGCCAGCCTGCTGGGCCATCTGGAATTTTTGGTGGGCATCCGCTACGCCACCAATGCCCGCTGTGCGGAGCCTTGCAGACTGCTCTCGATCGAACTGCAGGCCTTCAGCCGGCTGATTTATCATTTTCCAGAAATTAAAGAAAAACTTTTTGCCACAAAAATTGCCAACAGGCTGGCCACCTTCTCGTTCATGCGTCAGCTGCCACTGGCCGAGACGTTGCGCACCGTTGCCTGTGGCATGTTGGCGGAGGCGGTGAGCAAACTGGAGAAAAAGCCAAACGAAGTGCTCTACCATGCAGGAGAGAGCAGCGATGTGCTTTTTTTGATCCACCAGGGGCAGGTCTCTCTCACCTCTCCGGGCGGCGCCGGGCGCCATCTGTTGGGGAATGGGGCGCTGTTTGGGGCGGCGCAGCGGCTGGCGGACTTCACGGGGGCAGGGAGCGACGAACGGCAGATGGCGCACAACGCGGTTGCCACCACGCAGACCGTCCTGTACAGGTTGCCCTACCATCGCTTCAGCGGCATCCTGGGGTTGAAAGCCGAGGAGACGATGGCGGGCGAGATCGCCCGTCGCGAGCAGCTGTTCGAGCAGATGCCGATCTTTGTCGATCTGGAGCGAGTGCAGCGCCGCGAACTGGCGGGGTTTGCCAGCCACATCTACTTTCCCAACACCCATCTGGTTGTGCAGCAAGGGGAGGCAGCAGACAGCTTGTGGGTGCTGGTGAGTGGGTGTGCTACGCTGCGTTCGCTGGCCCCTGACGGTCAGCGCCAGGCCAGCACAGTGGCATACGGCCCGACCTATTTTGCCGAGCGGGCGTTGCTCGGCCAGATCTCGCAGCATTCGACGGTCGAGGCGCTGCCGGGCAGCGAGTGGTTGCGGCTGTACTGGCAGGATTGGGAGGCTTTTGCGGGTGTCCAGCGCAGGTCGGATCTGCGTCGGCAGCTGGCGAAGCGGGTGCCTCCGGTGCGCGGCGGTGCCCAGCGGGCAGCTGGGCAGAGACGTTGGCGCTGGCTGACACTGCGGTTGCCACGCTACAGTTGGCTGGAACCGGGCGAGCGGGTTGTTGTGCAGGTACGCCGCCACTGGATTGCCTTTGTGGTCAAGATGCTGCCGGGCGTACTCGGTTTTGCCATGCTGGCCACCGTTGTGGTGCTGGCCGATTGGCTGTGGCCTTCGCTGGCGAACTCTTTGCACAGCCCGCTCCTGCTGCTGCTGTTGGGCGGCATTCTGGCCATCGTCTGGGGGACCCTGGACTACTTCAACGACTGGCTGACGGTGACCGACCTGCGGGTGGTGCACCATGAGGAGCTGCTTTTTATCAACGAGTGGCGCAAACAGGCTCCTTTGGAACAGATCCAGAATGTCGATTTCAGCACGACCTGGCTGGGCAAACTCTTCAACTATGGCACGTTGAAAATTGCCACGGCAGCGGCCCAGGGGGAGATCTCCTTTGGCTTTGCGGCCAATTTCAGCGAGTTGCGCACCGAGATCCTCAAGCAGCGTGAGCAACGTCGCCGCCAGACTGAGGCGGCCAGCAAACAAAACATTCAGCGTCTGCTCGAAAAGCGGCTGGGAATTGCTGTTGATGTGCCCAGCCGGGTCTATCAGGAGAGTGCAGCGGAGACAGGCCCGCGGGCGTTGCATCGGCGTCTTGCCCGCTTTCTGCAGCGCCACATGCGCCGTGACCGGGGCGACAGCAGCATCTGGCGCAAGCACTGGATGGTCTTGCTGCCGCAGCTGGGGGTGCCCTTCCTGCTCTTGTTGGGGGGGATGGGGATCGCATTCTCCCCTCTGCTGTTTGAGGAGGGGAGCTCCTTGCTGTTGCTGGCCGGGCTGCAAGGGGGGGAGCTGTCGCAGTGGGCTGGGCCGCTGACGCTGTCGGGCGTGCTGCTGAGCCTGGCTGCGCTGGTCTATGCTGCCTGGCTGGTTGCCGACTGGCGCAACGACACCTACGAGGTCAGCAACGACGAAATTGCCCATGTCGACCGCGTGCCGCTGGGCTTTTCGGAAGAGCGCAAAAGTGCCAACTTGGGGCGGATTCAGAATGTCTCGATGTCGATCCCCTCTCCTTGGCACTGGTTTTTCAACTACGGGGATGTCACCTGTCAGACCGCTGCCGAGTTGGGGGATTTCATCTTTCGGGGGGTTCCTGATCCACGCTCTGTCGCGCGGGAAATTTTGACGCGCATGGAGCGGTATCGGCGCCGCACCGAACGCGAGGCGGCCACCAAACGGGCCCAGGAACTGCCCGACTGGTTTGAGATGTACAATCGAATCGAGCCGGATGTCTTGGAGAAGCGTGCGTCGCGGGGGGAGTGAAGGCCGGGCGGCGTTCTCACCAGCCAAAACTCAGGCGGTCGATCAGCCGTTTGGGCAGCCCGGCAGCCCGCATCTGGCTCTGGGTGAGTTCGACCGGGTACGAGACGCGCCGCTGCACCAGGGTCTTTGCGGTCAGATCCAGCAGAACATAGGCGGCCCGGGCGTCGTTGTCGCGCGGCTGGCCGACGCTGCCGGGGTTGACGATCAGCCGCTGCACCGCCGAGAGCGTCAGTTGGATGGGGTGGTTGGGGCGAGGCTGCAGGTGGTCGACCGTGGCCATTCCGTGCGGTTGGGCGCTGTCGTTGTTCTCGGCGGAGGAGGGGTGAAACTGCCAGCGGTAGAGCGCCGGTTTGTGGGTGTGGCCCACCAGCCCGAGTGCGGCGTCAAACAGAGCAAAATTTTCCAACGCGATCGTCGGGGTGAGGATATATTCCCAGACCGGCTCGCGTGGGCTGGCGTGGGTGACCAGCACGGTGGGTGTGACGGGGGGCTGGAGCGGCTGAGCGGGGAGCTGGTCCAGGTAGGCCCGATTCTCGGCGCGCAGCTGTGCGCGCGTCCAGAGCACAGCATGCCGCGCCTGCGGGTTGAAATCTTCGACGTCGATGCCTGGCTTCTCCAACACAGCCCAGTCGTGGTTGCCCATGACGCAGAGCGAGGCCTGTTCGCGCACCAGGTCGACACACTCGTTGGGCCGGGGTCCGTACCCTACGACATCGCCCAGGCACCAGACCGTGTCATACTGGCCTTGGGCGTCGCTGAAGACAGCCTCCAGGGCCGCCAGATTGGCATGGATGTCCGAGATCAGCAGGATGCGGCTCATACAATTCATGATACAGCAGTTTCGCTTCCGCAGCGACTTCGTGATATGGTTTTAGAGAATTGAACTGCTGGCCAGGTACGGTAAATCCAGGTACGGTAAATCCAGATACGGTAAACGACGGATGGCTCACTCTGGTATGAAATCCTTTGCGCATGTGGGGATCTTGCATCACCCGAAAAAACCGGAATCGTTGGCGTTGGCCAATGCGATAGGGGAGTACCTGAAACGTGCAGGGGTCGCTGAGATCTGGCACGAGTCGGCCTGGGAGCTGGAGGTCACAGCTGCCCATCTTCCCAGGGTGGACCTTCTGATCACGCTGGGGGGAGATGGGACCCTGCTGCGGGCTGCGCGGATCGGTGCCCCGTACGCGGTGCCGATGCTGGGGGTCAAGATGGGGCGGCTGGGTTTTCTGGCCGAAGTTCAGCCTGCCGACTGGCAGACGCCTCTGGAGGCATTGATGGCGGGCCGTTACTGGGTCGAAGAGCGGTTGATGGTGCGCATGCATGTCGAGCGCTTTGACCCATTCATGGGTGCCTTCACCACCCTCTGTTCGTACGACGCGCTCAACGATGTGGTTCTCAGCCGTGGCAACCTTGCCCGCGTGGTGCGCATCAGCGCCGAACTGGATGAGGGCCATCTGACGACCTACACCTGCGACGGGCTGGTGGTCAGCACTGCGACCGGCAGCACCGGCTATGCCCTGGCTGCTGGCGGGCCGGTGATGCCGCCGGAGCTGCGCAACATTTTGTTGATCCCGATTGCCCCGCACCTGAGCATGGATCGTGCGGTCATCCTTTCTGAAGGGACGACCATTCGGCTGCAGGCGAGCAGCGACTCTCCGCCGATGGTGACTGTAGACGGCCAGGTGGTGGTCGAGGTGCAGGAGGGCGACCAGATCGTGGTCGTGGGCAGCCCCCATCTGGCCCGTTTTGTGCGCATGCGGGAGCGCAGCTATTTTTACCAGACGTTGATGGACAAGATGCGCTGGGCTGGCTGACCGTTTGTCCCCTGTGTACGCGGTGCCCGCCTGCGGGCACGTTTGAAAAGATTTGCCAAGAGAGGAGATCATGGCCACAGCAACGCCTTCCAACCTGCCGCCGTCTGCAGAGGGTCTTCCCCTCCACTGCGTCAACCATCCAGAGACGGAGACCTACCTGCGGTGCAACCGCTGCAGCCAGCCGATCTGTCTCCGCTGTGCGGTGCGCACCGAAGTCGGCTACCGCTGCAAAGCCTGTGTCCGCTCCCAGCAGGCGATCTTCTACAACGCGCTGGCCGCTGACAACTGGATTGCCTTTGGTTTGGCTGCGCTGGTCACGTTGATTGCCTGGCCGCTGGTGGCCTGGCTGCTCCGCATCAGCGGTTTTTTGGGCTGGATCCTGGCTGCGCTGGTCGGATCGGGCGCTGGCGCCTCGCTGGCCCAGCTGATCCGCAATTCGGTCGGCAGGCGTCGCGGCCGTTTTCTTCGCCACTTCACGCTGGCCGGCATCTTGGTCGGGCTGCTGCTGAGCGGCCTGCTCACCGGGCTGTTCCTGAGCAGTTTCCTGGCGTTTTTCAGCCTGGGCGGGCTGTTTTTTTTGATCCTGGTCATTGTCACCGCCTATCAGACGTTGCGCTGACAGAAGGGTGTGGGGTCTGTTCCTTTTGGAGATTCGAGGAGGTAGCGCTGTGGCTGCACGCTTGAGGGGACTTGGTTGTTTGTTCTGTGCTGTCGTGCTGCTGGCGGGGTGTACCCGCGAGCGGCCTGCACCGGCTCCAACGGCTGCTGAAACGGCCAGCACACCGGCAGCGACGCTGGTCATTGCGGAGCCGAAGGTCGAGACGGTTGGCGGTGCGGCGTCGACTCCAGAGCCTTCCCCGACTGCCCTGACCCCTTCCCCAGAACCTACGGCGACCCGGTCGCTTCTGCTCTATACGGTGGCGGCGGGGGACACGCTCGGCGGCATTGCCGGGGCGTTCAACCTGCCTGTCCAGCAGCTGCGCGACCTCAACAATCTGATCGACGACACCCTCTTCGCCGGCCAGATTTTGTATGTTCCCGAAGGGGAACCAACCCCTACCCCAGAACCCTTCCGGCACGTGGTCCAGCCAGGGGAATCGCTCTACGGGATCGCCCTGCAATATGGGGTCACCTCCTTGTTGCTCGTCGAGGTCAACAGCATCCAGGACCCCAACAACCTGACGGTGGGCACTGCGCTGCTGATCCCTGGTGTCGCTGCGGCCGGGGAGAGCCCCGCTGGTTCGGCAGACGCCCCTTCTGCGGAGGCTGCCCCGGAACCGTCGCCGCAGGAGCAGGTCTTCCACCAGGTTCAGCCGAATGAGACCCTCTCGGGGATTGCGGCACTCTACGGGGTGGCAGCCGACGTGCTGCTCCGGGCCAACGACCTGGCTGACCCTGATCTGCTCCAGGCGGGCCAGCAGCTGCTCATCCCCGGGCTCACCCAGACTCGGCTGCGTGAAGCCCGGGCCATCCGCCATACGGTCGAGGTAGGGGAGAGCCTGTCGGCCATTGCCAGCCGCTACGGCGTTTCGGTCGACGAGATTCTGGCGGCCAACGACCTTGTGGACCCGGACACGCTGCTGGTGGGGCAGACCCTGTTGATTCCCCAGTAGGGGAGCGGCTGGGGGCTGGGACCCTGTAGACTGTGCAGCAGCGGGGGAGTATAATGGAGTAACGGAGAAGAAAATGTACCTTACCCGTACCTGCTCAGGCAGAGAACTCTGCTGAGGCATGCTGAAGTACAGTGGACAAAGTTGCACCTGGCTCTGCCTGACACACCCTTCGTTGCAGCTTGCATCTCTGCTTGCGCCTTGCCAGCAGCCTGAGCAGTTACGAAAAATCGGCGTTACTTTGCAAGGGGCATTCACGTCAACAAGAGTGAAGGGACAGAGCACAACCGAGCGAACCGGAACAACAGGAAAGGAGCAAGGTAAGATGAAACGCGCAATGACAACCTCCAGCGTGCGGGCTGGAACCATTGTATTGGCGGGGATCCTGGCACTGGCGACGTTGCTGGTGCCAGCACCGGCCTTGGCCGCCTATGGGGAAAGCACGGCGGAGGCAGTGGCCGCCAGCCAGGGATGCGTCGCCTACCACCATGTGCGGCGGGGGGAAAACCTGACACGGATTTCCTATCTCTATGGGGTGAGTGTCTGGCAGATTGCCCAGGCGAACGGCCTTTACAACCCAAGCCTGATTTTTGTCGGCCAGCTCCTCTGCATCCCCAGCAGCTATCAGCCTGTGCCGCCGCATCCTCAGCCGCCGCATCCTCAGCCGCCGGCCTGGTGCAGCCAGTACTACACGGTGCAGCGTGGGGAGACGTTGAGCGGAATTGCCCGCCGGTGCGGGACCACAGTCCACGCGCTGGTCGCTCTGAACCATCTCTACAACCCGAATTTGATTCGGTCTGGCCAGGTGCTGCGGCTGTACTGAACGGAAGGGGGTGAACAGAGAAAGGGGGCGCCGCACTGCACAGAGTGCGGCGCCAGCGCTTCAGTTCACTGTGCTTCAGTTCACTGTGCTTCAGTTCACTGTGCTTCAGTTCACTGTGCTTCAGTTCACTGTGCTTCAGTTCACTGTGCTTCAGTTCTCTGTCCCATTCCCGCGCGCGTAGAGGATCATGTCCAGGTCGCCGGGGGAATGGCCCAGCTGGGTGAGTGCGTGGGCGACCTCAGAGCGGTGTTGCGTGCCATGGTTGACGACATGGACAAGGATATGCCAGAGGGTGCTAGAAAATGGACGTCCTGTGGTGGTGACGTAGGCCAGCGGCTGTGCTAGATCTTCCTCCCGCAGGGTGGCCAGATAGCCGCGCATCGCATCTTCTTCGGCGCCCCAGCAGGCTGCAATGGCTTCGACGGTGGGGTACTCCAGTGGGTCCAACAGGGTACTGGGGGAGCGCCCTTCCTGGCAGCGGATTCGCCAGCCCCATTCGGCGCTCATCGTGTGGACCAGCACGTTGCGGATGCTGCCCCAGCTCAGGTCGTTGGGGCAGGTCAGCGCT
>CAIOHJ010000150.1 GCA_903858085.1 uncultured Chloroflexota bacterium | reverse complement strand
TGTGCAGCACATCACCCGTTGCATGAACCGAGGAGGTGAATATGGCCAAAATCAAACTATAGACGATTCACTGAGTTGACGAGTCCCATTTCCACACCAAATTCGTATGATAGGAGGAGAAATCACATGAAGCGAACGAGTATCACGATCGCCGCACTCGCCATCTTTGCGATGTTGCTGGCTGCCTGTGCTGTGCCTGCTACAGCACCGTCCGCGCCAGCCGAAGCGCCGGCCACGGGCGGCGAAGCTGCGGCTGCCGCACCAACCGTCAATGAGGCTGGCTATCGCACTGATCTGGCCGGTACGACTATCAAGTACATCGGTGATTCTATGGGCGCCAGCTTCGAGTTTGAGAAGAAGCTCGCGGCTGAGTTCGAAGAGCAGACCGGCATCAAGGTCGAGATGATTGAGGGCGCGCAATCAGCCACCGAGCGGCTGGCGCAGTACCTGCAACAACTCGGCGCGCAGTCCAGCGACATCGATGTCTATCGGATCGACGTGATCTGGCCGGGCATCCTGGCCCCGCATGCGGTTGATCTGAGTGCGGCGCTGGCCCAACAAAACGCCAATTACTTCGAACGCATCGTTGCCAACAACACGGTCGATGGCAAGCTGGTGGGCATTCCGATCTATGTCGGCGCTGGCCTGCTCTACTATCGTACGGATTTGCTGGAGAAGTACGGTTATGATGGGCCGCCCGAAACCTGGGCCGAACTGGAGGAAATGGCAAAGACGATTCAGGAAGGCGAACGTGCCGCAGGCAATCCCGATTTCTGGGGCTATGTGTGGCAGGGTGCGGCATATGAAGGGCTGACCTGCGATGCCCTGGAGTGGCAGTATTCCAATAACGGCGGCACCATTGTCGAGCCAGACGGCACGATCAGCATCAATAACCCGGCGGCCGCAGCGTCCCTGGACCGTGCCAGGACTTGGATCGGCGACATCTCGCCGGAGGGCATCACCACCTATAAAGAAGAGGAGGCACGTGGTGTCTGGCAGGCAGGCAACGCCGCCTTCATGCGCAATTGGGGCTATGCCTGGGCGCTCGGACAAGCGGAAGATTCTGTGATCAAGGACAAGTTCGCAGTCAGTGTCCTGCCCAAGGGCGACGGCTCCGACGGCCAGCCGGCGGCGACGCTGGGCGGCTGGCAGGCAATGGTCTCCACCTATTCGCAGAATCAGGAAGCAGCCATCGAGTGGGCGCGCTTCATCACCAGTGAAGATGCTCAAACGCGCCGCGCCATCGAGGTTTCCCAGGAGCCGACGATCGCCAGCGTCTACGAGAATCCGGACGTGATCGCCGCCAATCCCTACTATGCGAGTCTGCTGCCAGTCTATGAGCAGGGGGCAGTGGCACGACCATCCACAGTTACTGCTGAACTCTACAATGATGTTTCCACCACCTACTTCACGGCCGTTCACCAGGTGCTGACGGGCGTAACCGATGGTGCGACAGCCGTCGCCGACATCGAGCGGGAGCTACAAAGAATTCTGCAGTAAGTGCCTTCTGATCGCTGACGGTCACGAATTGCACGATTCAACGGGGGTTGAATCGTGCAATTCGTGACCGGACGAGGTGACGCACCCGAGGGGGCGACGGTTCTGCCCTGGCTTTGTCCAAATCCAAAATCGTGAGAACGGCGGCAGTACGCATCAATTTTGCTTCGCTGGAGTGAGTCCATGACAAGCACTACGATCTCTCAGAGTACGTCCCCTTCACCCCGAAAAAGAGGGGGCGGTCCAGAAGGTGTGCTGGGTCGTAGCCGCGAGCGACTCGGCTGGATGTTGATCGCGCCGACTGTCCTGACGCTGCTTGTCGTGGCCATCTATCCGCTGATCCGGACTGTGTGGTTGAGCTTCACCAATGCACGGCTCGGCAGCACGCGTGCAGTGGACTTCGTCGGGCTGGAGAACTATACCTATCTACTGACCAACAGTACCTTTCTCAAATCGATCTGGAACACGATCGCTTTCACGGTTGGTTCGGTGGCCCTGGAAACGATTCTGGGATTGGGCGTCGCGCTCGTCATCCACTCCAGTTTCAAGGGACGTGGTCTGGTGCGCACGGCAATCCTCGTGCCTTGGGCGATCCCAACCGTGGTTTCGGCGCAGATGTGGGCGTGGATGTACAACGACGTTTTCGGTGTCATCAACGATCTGTGGGTCGTCCAACTTGGTATTCTCCCCCAGAAAGTGGCGTGGCTGGCGAATCCCAGTACAGCGCTGGCGGCAATCATCTTTGTCGATGTCTGGAAGACGACGCCCTTCATGGCATTGCTGCTGCTTGCCGGTTTACAGGTCATTCCAGAAGATCTCTACGAGGCGGCGCGGGTCGATGGCGCAAACCGCTGGCAGTCCTTCTGGCGCATCACACTGCCCCTGCTCAAACCGGCGCTTCTGGTCGCGCTCGTATTCCGCACGATGGATGCGCTCCGTGTATTTGATGTGATCTTCGTCATGAAGTCATATGCGCTGGAGACCATCAGTATGGCGATCTTCGCACGTCAGACCCTGATCGATCTACAGCGAATTGGTGAGGGATCGGCGACAAGTGTCATTGTCTTTGCAATCATCGCCGTGTTTGTGCTCCTGTATATCCGCATGCTGCGTATCGAGGAGGTGTAGCCCATGTCGTCGCACGCATCCAGCAAAGTGACTGTTGCTGCGCATCGTTCCCGCAGGCGCAATCTCCTCGAGTGGATCGAGCGCGCCCTCTTGTGGTTTGTAGTTGGCTTTCTGTTGTTTTACACGCTGTTCCCCTTTTACTGGGCGATTGTCTCTTCGCTCAAGTTGCCTTCCGACCTCTTTCTGACTCCCCAAGCCTACTGGCCGCAGCCTGTTACCTGGGCCAATTATGCAGCGGTTCTGGCCAACGAGAACTTTCAGCGGGCGTTGCTCAACTCGACTATTGTCGCTGCCATGACCGTGCTGCTGTCACAGATGATCGGTGCCGTCGGCGCCTATGCGTTGGCCCGGTTGCGCTTCCGCGGCAGCAACACCGTCCTCTATGCACTGCTGGCGATGACAACCTTTCCGGCCATCGCCATTCTGGGATCACTCTACGAAATGATACGCCTCTTACGACTCTACAACACACTCTGGGCGTTGATTCTTACCTATTCTACCTTTACGCTTCCCTTCACCGTGTGGGTGCTTACCAGCTTCTTCAGGAGTATCCCGCGAGAGCTGGAAGAGGCTGCACAGGTAGACGGCGCCACACCGCTCCAGACCTTTTGGCGTATCCTTTTGCCCCTCGCTGCACCTGGGTTGGTGACGACTGGCCTTTTGGTCTTCATCGCATCTTGGAACGAGTTCCTGTACGCGCTGACATTCACTATCGACAAGAATGCACGCACGGTGCCTGTGGCGATCTCCCAGTTCTCCGGCGCTTCCACTTTCGAATTGCCGTGGGGTAGCATCATGGCCGCCTCGGTGCTGGTGACGATTCCACTGATCGTGCTCGTGTTGGTATTCCAGCGTCGGATCATTGCCGGGTTGACGGCGGGGGCAGTGAAGGGCTAGCGCCTGACTGGAAACGACCTGCTGATCGCTGATCACACAGGCCAGCGCCGCGGTGG
>CAIOHJ010000149.1 GCA_903858085.1 uncultured Chloroflexota bacterium | reverse complement strand
GGCGGGTCGTAGCCATGTTTCATTTCACTTGTGTCCTGATCGCTTTTCGCGCAGCCGGCTCCAGGCTGGGGGTATCGTGTTTGCGCACCCGGCGTCGGACCGCCAGTTCCATGGGGTCAGGTGCTGCTGGGGGGCGGCTGCGGTCATGTCCGTGTCACAGGGCAGGATGTTTGTAGGGCGAAGTGGCACTTCGCCCTCCTTGGTGTGCTCTCAGGCGGGGTGGCTGTAGATTTGTAGAACGTCGCCATGATCATCACCTTCCGGGGAATGGGGCAGGTCGTCGCGCTGGGGCAGAGCGTAGCCGCGATAGGCGAGCAGGGCCAGGGCGTAGGCGCGTCGGAGAAGAGAGTGCTGGTACTGCTCTAGGAGATGGGCCTGTTCCGCAGACTCCGCCGCTGTCAACGGACGTTCGCCCCCGGCATGGTTGAGTTGGGCCAGCCGGCGCTGTTGCGCAGGGGAAAGCGCAGACTCACTGGCGGCCCACAGCGCAGCGTCGTTGAACATCGCCATCGCTTCCAGGTCAGTTCTCACATCTGGCGGCAGATCGGGCGGCAGACTCAATCCCAGGTTGAGGACGCCAGACACAATCTCATCCAGCGAACGGTAAGTCAACTCGGAGGCGCGCTGCAGGCGACGATAGATGGGTTCCGGAATCTGTACAGTGACGGTCTGGGGCCGAACACTCATCATTCTCTCCTTTGGAACGAAGCAACCAATGCAGGATGGCCGCCTTCTTCGATGGAATGGCTCCTGAGCAATCGAATCATACACCACACGCAAGCACCGAACAAGGAGGAATCCCCAAAGAGGAATCCCCAAGGAAGTACCGAGACGTAACGACTCAGGCTGCTGGCGGAGCATGATCAGAGATGCAAGCTGGAACGAAGGGCATGCCAGGCGGAGCCAGGTGTAACGAGTCGAGCACGCGCTGGCCGTTTTTGCGTGCGGTCGAGAGGTCGCCGCAGATGTGGAAGAAGGCGTTGACGCTGGCTTCCGAGCGGCATGAGGTGGTCATACTCGGCCTGACGTAGAGCGAGTTGCCAACTCGCTTGCCTTGCCTGGTGCGGCCTGCTGAACAGGCTGCACCAGACTTCTTTGCCTGAGCAGTTACAATTTAGCCAACTTTCCGCAGGAGGGCGTCCAAAGTTGCACCATCATAGGTGTTTACCGCAGTGCGAGGACTATGAGTATGAACGGCACGGGGTGGCAAAGCTTTTCCTGGCGGTTGAACCCTTGCGGCCTGAGTGTCATTGACAGTCGATCCTATATTTTGTATGATTGTCATGCAAAATGCATGACAATAGGAGGAGATCAACGATGACAACACAACTATCTACCGTGCAAAAACGAGGCCAGATCACCATCCCGTCCGACCTGCGCGCGGAATTTGGGATCGAGCCGGGCGACCAGGTGGCCTTTGTGCGCACCCAGGATGGCATTCTCATTACCACGCTGGAGGCTCAAAAGGTCGTCCGCTTGCGCCGCCTGCTGACCGAGATGAAGTCGATCTTGCAGGAGCAACAGGAGGTGGAAGGCAAGTCCTATAGCCTTGAGGAATTGATCGAATCCGGCCGTGGCATTCGCGGCGAACTCCTCAAGGAGAAGGATAGGCTGGACGTCAAAGCATAAACGGAGCCTTTGCCGGCGCCTGTGCACCCCAGGGGATGGAATTTGGCGTCTTCAAGCCGCAAGACCGCCCGTACTTTGTGCCAGGACAGTCAACAAACGGCATGGCGATCCATGGTTGGCAGTGTATAATGCTTGGCAAGCTATATGCGCGTGAAATCGATCTCACCCGCAGGCTTGCTTATGGAAAAAGGAGGGAGCATGGTCAGTCCCGCGATTAGCGTCCAGCAGATCTTCGAGAAAATCCGCACTTTACCGAGTGAGGAGCTGTTCGAGCTTGACAACTTCATCGATTTCCTGCGCTTCAAGACGCAAAACTTGCCGGAAGCCGCGGCGCGCAACGGCATGCGTCGCATTCATCTCCGGGGTATCCTCGCCGGTTATGAAATAACACCGGACATGCTTTCCGAAGTGCGACGCGACCTTTGGCGTAAGGTTGAGCAGACCGAGGCATGAAACAATACGTCACTGATACGCAGTGTCTACTGTGGCATTTGAGCGAGGATCGGCGGCTGCCTCGAAGCGTCCGGCGTGTGCTTGACGCCGCTGAGGATGGCCGCGCACAAGTGATCGTACCCAGCATCGTCCTGGTTGAGGCAGTGTTTCTGCTGCAACGCCAGAAGGTCAAGGAGGATGTGCTTACCAAGCTGTTTGAGCTATCCGAACAGCCAGATGCCAATTTCTACGTGACGCCTCTGGACCTTGCAGTGGTCCAGGCATTGCGTTCCTTTGGTCCGGCTGCTGTGCCGGAGTTGTCTGACCGCATTGTCGCGGCTACGGCCCTGGCCCTTGGCCTGCCGCTGCTTACGACCGATTCCGCAATGATCGATAGCGGTCTCATCGAGACGGTGGATTAGTCTACTTCATGCCACGATAGCCCCCAGCAGTTTGCAGCAACAGGTAAAGGAGAAATGCTGACTCGTCAGTATGCGACGACCGGAGAAATCGCCCAACGCCTTGGGGTGAGCCGGCAGACGGTCGTCAACTGGATCAAGCGTGGGTTTCTGCCCGGGGCCGGCTGGGCGGGCGCCTGCGGCGATTGACGCCGGAACAGGTGAAGATGGCGGGGCACTTGATGCAGGATCCAGAGGTGGCGGTCACACAGATATGTCGGACTCTGAATGTGTCACGTTCGACGTTGTACCGGTATGTGGAGCCGACATAGCAACCAAAAAAGCCAAGGTACTGCTGCTTGTGCTCGATACCGTGACTTCGTAACGACTCGGGCTGCTGGCGGAGCGCGATCAGAGATGCAAGCTGGAACGAAGGGCGTGCCAGGCAGAGCCAGGTGTAACGAGTCGAGCACGCGCTGGCCGTTTTTGCGTGCGGTCGAAAGGTCGCCGCGAATGTTGTACCACAGAAGATCCAGCGCAGGCATACCCTTCCCCAGAACGTTTGTGCGGGCAAAAGCTGTGATAGGATAGCAGGTGGGGGCTGGCGGCGGAGTGCGTTCACTAGATGCGAGCAAGGACGGTGACCGATGAACAACGATGCGTCGTGGGCGGAAGAGGAGTTCGGGGAGGCCGACTTGGGCGATGTGCGCCGGACGGCGCGCTTGGTGCAGTTGGCAACCGTGCTGGGGGCGCAACCCAGCGCGTCGCTGCCGGCGGCCATGCCCGAATGGGCAGACTTGAAAGCGGCTTATCGCTT
>CAIOHJ010000148.1 GCA_903858085.1 uncultured Chloroflexota bacterium | reverse complement strand
GCACGAAAGCCCGTCAGCACCTCGATCTCCAATAGCGATTCACCTGGCGGCAGACGAAGCGCCTCGCCGCTGAAGGGGGTGGGCACGCCGTTGACGCGCATCTCGCCATCGCGCGTAAAAAGCACGCGATCCTCGCGCTGCAGTTCGCCTTTGTGGTGCAGCACCTGGCCAGTCGTGCGGTTGATCAGTGACCAATGGAACAACAACAATTGTGTGCGCTGTTCCCCCGCTACATGCACCACAAATTGCAATTCGGGCGTGACCTCCGCCAGGTTGGGGTTGGTGACGCAGATCGCGGTGCGTGGGTTGTTGGGGATGAAACGGCTGTAGGGCTGCGCGTTCGGGAAAGAAAGGGCCTGCCGCTCGGGTGCAAATTCCTCGATGCGGATGCGCTGGCGCTGGCGGCGCGCGGCGGGCGTCTCCTCGACGATGCCCAGGTTGGCCGCCACCAGCGCCACAATGCCGTCGCGCGTCGACGCGCCCCGCCGCAGCACCTGGATCAACCCCCGCAGCCGCTCCTGGTAGGGTTTGTAGCTCTTCTCAATGGCAGTCGGGAAGGCTTCTTCCAACACCAGCCGGTTGAGCCACTCCCGGTCGTTGTGATAGCGCTGGCGCAGCGCAGGATAGTCGTCCGCCAGCTCGGGGAACCACACGGGGTCGAATAGTTCAGGCCCCTTGAGCAGCCGGTTGAGTTCCTCGATCAATGTGCTGCGCACTTCCTCTAGCGCCGGAATCTGGCGCGGCTGGAGGCCCCAAGGGCGTGCCTGGACATCGTAGGCAAAGGCACGCTCCAGCAGCAGCCGGTTGAGGCGCACCAGATCGGCACCGGACGGCGTGGGCGCTGGCTCGGTCTCGTCCAGATAGGCAAGCAGGCTGGCGCGTTTCGCCAGGTCACTCTCCGCCATGTAGCGTTCGCTCAACAGCCGACGATAGAGGCTGCGCAGCAACGCCCAGGTCGTTCCCCCCAGATCGTGCTGTTCGAACTCCGCAGCGTGTTTGCGGTAGAGTCCCGGATCGCGCAACACATTGCGGTTCAGGTCATACGCCAGCGCGCTGGCCAGCCGCGCAGGAAGCCGCGACGCACCGCTGTAGGCGTCCAGCATCTGCCGGGTTCGCACCGAAAGCCGCGCACGCAGATACGCCGCAATCGTCGGCTGCCCGCTGGCTACAGCGCCAGGCACACTGCTGCGGCCGCGCAACAGGGCGATCACAAAGCCCGGCTTCAGCTCCGTGCTGACGAACCAGGCGTTGCTCACTGCATACCGCTCCAGTAAATGCAGGACAGCCGGTTTCACTCTGCGCTGCAACGCAGCCACAAAGCTGTCGGGAGCCGGGGGCGGCGCAGGATGCAGCAGCACCGCCAGCCGGCGCACATCGAGCGAGCGCGCACTGAAGCGCGGACTCATCTTGACCAGCTCGGTCGTGCCGCCGATGGCTTCGAGGTATAGCCCAAAGATTTTGTCGAGATCGCCGCGCTGTTCCGCCGGCGCAGTGTAGCCGCGCGAGCCGACGTTGTCCGCCGTTTCGACATGATGGGCGCGCAGCACGCGCAGCGCATCGATCTCGCCGCGCTCCAGGCTGCGGCCAAAGAAGTCGACGAACTTCACGAACAAGTCGCCCGCATCTTCGGCGGCGTAGAAGTGCGGCAGGCGCTGGATGATGGCGTGAGTCTTGCCGGTGAGCTGCGTCATGGCTTATTGCTCCACCGCAATCGTGAACCACGGCGCCGGCGCCAGGAAGAGCTTTTCTCCGCTGCGGATGATCAGCTTGCGCCCGTCGTTGCGATCAGGTTCTGGCGTGCGCACGCCGTTGCGCACCGTCGCCAGACCCAGCGTAGAGGGCGCAAAGTTGACCTGCCCCTGCGCCGTGACTATCTGTTTGAATAGGTCGAGATTCAGCTCCTGGTCGGGCTGCAGCGTCTCCAGATGGTGGGTGATGGCCTGGCGCAGCAGCGCCTCGGCATGTGCCTGCTCCGCAGGCGAGGCAGTCGCCGGCAGGGTCATCTGCAGCGCGCCGGTCAGTTCCACGCGCGTGGCATAGGCAAAGAGGATG
>CAIOHJ010000147.1 GCA_903858085.1 uncultured Chloroflexota bacterium | reverse complement strand
GGCCAAAAGATCAGCGTCCCTTCGTCCCGGCGGGCATAGGGCGCGTTGACCCCACGCTGTTGTTGAAAACGAAGCAGCAGCGCCGGCCAACCAGCCACATGGTTGGTTTCGACCAACAGAGCAACATGAGGACGGACCAGGTTGTAGCCCAACGAGCTCCCACGCTGAACCCAGGCCTGTTCGTCCGCAATCTCAGCCGCCAGCAGTTCGTCCAAAAAGGTCGCCCGCATGCGCTCCTCGGCGATCCCCACGGCATTTTGTTTGGCCCACTCCAGCGCAGCCGCCGATGCACCCTGCAGCGCAGCAACTTCTTCCACAGCAGAAAGCTCCTGGCCGGCAGCGCTGCGCCGCAACAACAGGCAATACCCGCGCACCGCCTCTCCCACACAGACTGCCGAAACCACACTCTCCCGATACAGACCGGCCGAAGCTGCCCCGGCCAAGGCCAACACCCCCACAGCCTGGGAGAGGGTGCCGGGCGGCTGCGTCGCCATCCAGCTGCGCAGCACCATTGGATTGGGAAGCGCATCCAAAAGGGCCAACTGCTGTTCGTGGGTCACTTTGTCAAAGCCCGCCAGCACAGAGACACGCCCCTCCTCGCCGACAAAAACCACCGGCTGCTGCACAAACAGATACAGCTGCTGGACAATCTGAGGGAGCCCCCCCCCATCCAACGCGGCCCGGTTGAGCTCTCGCTGCAGCTCAGAGGAGCGCTGGGCAATGTAGCCGGACCGATCGACAATCAGACGAATGATCGACCGTTCCACCTGGGTCAACGAAACAGCCGCCGGCAGCGCAAAGAGCGCAATCTGTGCTTCCTCGGCTGCACTGACCGCAGCCGAGGAGACGCCTCCCAACACCGCCAGGCCAGCAATTCCTGCCACCTTCAGACTGCGTACCACCCGATCGAGACGGGCTTTGGGGTCAAGCCGACGCAGATCCTCGATGTCGACCAGGGCCAGCTCGCTGCCGTCCAGCTTGGGGAACGCAGGCGGGCTCGGACGCAAGCTGCACGCCCAGCTGACCGGCCGCTGCAGCAGATCGCTGCCGACCAGCAGCTGCGTGTCCAGCGGCAACGCCAAATGATAGATGTCCCCAAGAGTCGCAGTGCTTTTGTACATTTTTTACCAATCTGCCCCCCCAAAACCGGCTTCTGTCGCATTATAGAGCGAATTCAGCCCCCTGTGCAAAGCCAGATTCGGGGATGATTGTTCAAATTGCACGAACCCACCTGCCTCTCCAATCAAAAACGGCGGCTGCAGCCGCCGTTTTCATTCAATTTGCCGACGCTCAGCGTCTGGTTAGGACCGCGCCCCAGCCGCCATGAAGGCGGCCACGCTGCCCCCCCACAACGACCACAAGACCGCCCACCCCAAACCGACCCAGACGGGGTCCTGGCCCATCGTCAGACCGACCGCAAAAAAACCGGCGACACCCAAAATCAGACCCAGCAAGCTGCCCAGCCACAACATCCCAAAGCCAAACGAACGGTTGAAAAGCCAGACCAACAAGGGCCACAGGATCAGCGAAGAGACAACCGGCAGGATAAACCCAACCACACCGCCCAGCAGGGACTTCCAATCCTGGCCCAATTTTCCAGCAGCCAGCTGCTGGCCCAAAACCGGGCCCGCACCGATCAGGAAAAAGGCCAACACATACAGCGCTGGAAGCTGCATGCCGAGCAGCAGCCCGGTCGCCGCCGCAATCAACCCTGAAGCGGTGCCCCCGAACAACGCAGCCAACAGCGGATTCGTAGCGGATCGATCGCCGCCCGCAGTGCCAGCCAACGCAGTCGTCAACATCATCATGGTAGACACTCCTTATTCTGTGGAGATGGAGACAAATGTATCAAGGTGTTCTATTATAGACCACCTTGAACGATTGCGCAACCGTTCTCAAGCTGATTTTTGTGACAGCCATTCTGGCACAGGAGCCCTCTTGTCAAGGCAACTCAACGGGCCGGCGCCGCAGCAAAAATGCGGCTCAAAATCTCGGCACGCTCCTCCGCTGTGGCCCACCGTGGCTGGGCAAAATCCTCCAAAACCAACGTCAGAAGCTCTGTGCTGAGCAGCTGGCCTCCATAGACCGTATGGCGCGCCGCCAGCTCGGTGCGCGTCTCCCAACTCCACATCTGGTCAAAAAACAGATTGCCCAGCCCGTAGCTGATCAGCCCGCTCCCCCCCTGATCGCTGACCCCGTAGGGCTCCTGGGCCTGCGGCACATGGCTCTGCACACCGGTGACCAGCTGCGCGCCGGCCGCACGCAGCTCTCGAAAATCAGCGACCTGTGCCGCCGTCGGGAAGGGCGTATAGGTCTCGGTGTACTGCAGCTCGACCGCCACAACATCCACCACCTGGGCCAGCTGGCGCACCAGAGCCAGCAAGATCTCCTGGTTGTGATAGTAATAGCAGGCACCCGGCTGTTCGTTCGTGGCCCAGGCACCTTCCGGGAAAAAAGCCAGCGCCGCAAGAAAGGCAAAGGTGTTGCCGTGGTGCTCCCAAAGCAGCGGTGCACAGGCCTCGTTGACATTCAACCCGCTGCCGTAGACCGGAATTTGGTTCTCACGATACCAGGCCAGCGAACGGCGCGCACCCTCCCGGCCAAAATCATTGACATGGTTGCCGCTCAGCCCGACAATGTCGGTGCCCAACGCCGCCAGCGCCGCCCAATAGTTGGGATGGCTGCACAGGATCAAGTTGTTCTCGGTCGGGTCGGCGACACAGTCGTCCAGAAACGGGACCTCGTTGCTGATGTGGGTGATGTCGGCAGCCGCAAAGACATCCGAGATCACACGCGCTGGATACTCGTAGCCCTTTTGATCCATCCGCAACGCGGTGACCCGAGACATCGCAGTCACCCCGGTCAGAATCAGCTGCGTCAGGCGGGCCGGGTCCCGATTGGTCACAGGCTGGATGGCATTTTGCAGCAGCGGATAGAGGGCGCCGGCGCCCGGGCCCTGCACCTCCAGCACCACCGCCAAGGGGTACGTAGAGCGGTCAAATCGGTTGCTGAGCACGTTGACCCCGGCCACCGTCAACGCTTTGAAACGCGGATCGAGCTGGTCGAAGGGAAGCACCGCCAACGAGCCAGGGTTGTTTTCCAGCGCAGCCAGCAGCGCGTCGGGCGGCGTCAGTGTCCCGCCAAAGTCGCCCAACAGAGGACGCAGCAAGGCCAGGTTCTCCAGGCTGGTGTACACCATCGGCGAGCCCGCCGCACCTTGCCAGGCCGCTGTCAGTTCCGCAAACCCAATGTCGTCGCGCAGTGTGGCAAAAGGAACCGCTACGGCAAAGACCCGCTCGGCCAACGGCGCAAGGGCCTGGCTGGCCGGACGCAGATCCAGAAGCACCTCCGCCAGAATGGGGGGCTCGAGAAGCCGCACCGGCGTGCCGGTGACCGTGTCGAGCGAGGCAAGGTGGGCCTGCAGCTGCGAGCGCCAGTTTGCGGGCAGCGAAGCTGCCAGCCCCACAGTGACTGGGCCAGCCAACGCCTCGCGGGTCGGCGTCGGGGCAGGGGGCGGCGCAACGGGCGTCGGCGGCTGCTGCACCACCGGTGGCAGCAGCAGGATCAGCGGGGTGGGCGTCGGCGACGGCAACACCACAGCCCCCCCCTGCGGGGGCGGCTGGATCGGGCGGCAGGCAGCCAAAGCGACAGCCACCCCCACAGCCCCCCCCACAGCCCACAGCAGCGCCCCACAAGATCGACGGTCAAAAAAAAAGGACATGCTCCCCATCACTTTCCAGACAGAGCTCCTGACAAGCTCTTGTGACAGACTGCACGGCCGCTGATACCGCAGCCTCTTCGAGTATAGCCTACTTTACACCCAAAGTTCAATCTGCGTGTATAATCGCAGAATTGTGACTCTACACGAAACACCCGTTGCCCAACGCCCGCCCACTGCCCGGCTGGACAGCCGCCGTATGGCGGGCGCTGCCCTGCTGGTCATGCTCTTTTTTGTGCTCAGCCGACTCTCCGGGCTGGCACGCGAGGTGGTGATCGGGGCCCGTTTCGGAACAACCGCCGACTACGATGCCTATCTGGCCGCCTTCCGCGTCCCCGATCTGCTCTTTCAGATCGCAGCAGGGGGGGCGCTGGGCAGCGCCTTCATCCCAGTCTTTGCCAGCACCTGGCAAAACAGCGACCGCCAGACAGCCTGGCGTCTCTTCAGCCAGGTGCTCACCCTGGTCACGCTGGTGCTGGTTGCCCTGAGTCTGGCAGCAGCCATTGGCGCTGACCCGCTCGTCCGCACGCTGCTGGCCCCAGGCTTCACGCCGCCACAGCAGCAGTTGACGGTCTCCCTGCTGCGCCTCATGCTGGCCGGCACCGTCATCTTCGGAGCCAGCGGCCTGGTGATGGGCGCGCTGAACACCACCCAACATTTTCTGGCCCCAGCCGCCGCACCCGTCCTCTACAATCTGGCGATCCTCGCCGCAGCCTTCTGGCTGGCCCCGCGCTACGGCGTCTATGGACTGGGGGTCGGTGTTGTGGCAGGGTCAGTGGCACACCTGCTGGTCCAGCTGCCGGTGCTGCTGCACAAGGGCTTTCGCCCCCAGTGGACCCTCTCCCTGCGTGAAGCCGGCGTGCGCAGGGTGGCACTGTTGATGGGCCCACGGGTTCTGGGGCTCATCTTCGTCCAGCTCCATTTTTGGATCAACACGGTGCTGGCCAGTGGGCTGGGCCACGGTGCCCTCAGCGCCCTCAACTACGCCTGGCTGCTGATGCTGCTGCCCCAGGGAATCCTTGCGCAGGGGATTGCCACCGTCGTCTTCCCAACGCTTGCAGCACAACTGGCCGCAGGAGAAGGCAAGGCCTTCCAGAACACCTTCGAACGCGCGCTGCGCGTCGTGGTCTTTCTGGTGGCCCCCTCCGCCATGTTGCTGCTCGTGCTGCGCCGTCCGACGATCAGCCTTCTGCTCGAACGCGGCGCCTTCGACACCCAAAGTATGTTGCTGGTCGCCTACGGGCTGCAATTTTACATCGTCGGGCTCCTCTTTCATGCCATCTTAGAAATCGTGGTGCGCGGTTTTTACGCGCTGCAAGATACCTGGAGCCCCGTCCGGGTCGGCGTCCTGGCCATGAGCGGCAACATCGGACTCAGTTTCCTGCTGGTAGGCTCGCTCTCCTTCGGGGGGCTGGCGCTGGCCAACAGCCTGGCCACGCTGGTGGAGACAGTGGCCCTCTGCTGGCTGCTGGGTCACCGTCTCCCCACCGGGCTGGACTGGCACACTCTGCTGCCAGCGCTGGCCAAAACGCTGGTCGCCACGGCTGGCATGGGGCTGGCCACCTGGGGATGGGGAACCTGGGTCTACCAGACCGTCTATCTGGGCGGCCTGGTCGGCTGGAACGACGATTGGTTGACCGTCCTGGTCGGCATCCCGCTGGCGCTGTCGGTCTATCTTGGAGTGCACCGGCTGCTCCAGAGCGAAGAGCTGACCCTGGCCCTGGGGCTGCGCCGACAGCGCGGATGACGAAGAGAGGCCAATGGAGCGAGAGAGTGTCTCCTACTTGTCAATCAAACGTCGGGTCGCTATACTGAAATTCCAGTACTTCACGAATCTCACGCGAAGAACGTGAAGGGACCCATCTTCACCTTGGCGGCTTCGCGTGCGGCAAACTCGTGAACTACTGACTTCAGTGGATTGCGGCAAAAAAGGAGGCTGATCACGATGTTTTTGGACTCAACTTATCTACTCTATATGGCTCTCCCGCTCCTGTTGGGTTTGTGGGCACAGTTCCGGGTCCAAGGCACCTTCCGCCAGTACACCAAGGTACGCACTGCCAACGGGATGACCGGCGCACAAGTGGCCCGCCAGATCCTGGACGCCAATGGCCTGCAAGGAGTGGCTGTAGAGCGGGTCGGCGGCATGCTGAGCGACCACTATGACCCGCGCGGCAAGGTGTTGCGGCTGAGTGAAGCCGTCTACGCGACACCGAGCGTGGCAGCTGTCGGTGTCGCGGCCCACGAAGCGGGTCACGCCCTGCAGGACAAGCTTCACTACAGCCCGCTGCGGCTGCGTTCGACGCTCGTGCCAGCAGTCAATTTTGGCAGCTGGCTGGGCCCAATCATCTTTATGGTCGGCTTTTTTATGTCCGGCGCCACCGGCAACGCCATCGCCTGGTTCGGCCTGCTCTTGTTTGGCACGACCGCGCTCTTTGCCCTGGTGACCTTGCCCGTCGAGTTCGACGCCAGCAAACGAGCCCGCCAACAGCTCGCTGTCTCCGGGATCTTCAGCCCGCAGGAGATCAAAGGGGTGGGCCAGGTGTTGGATGCCGCTGCGCTGACCTATGTGGCCGCTGCCGTGCAGGCAGTTGCGACGATGCTCTACTACCTCTCACTGCTTTCGCGACGGGACTGAAGCGCTCTTGCAGCCAGTTGCAAGCGGGAAGGCAGCTTTTCCGCTGCAACTGGCCCCGCCAGGCGGCCCGGACAACGTACGCTGAACGCCCGGCACGCCTGCTTGCCCAGAGTGTCCGAACAGCCAGAGGCCGGCCTCTTCTCTGGCTGAACCAACCGCGGGCCCCTGCACATGGAACGACACCCACCCGCTCTCTCCCACTTTCTGTACTTTGTCGCCGCCATCGCCACGCTCCTGCTGTTCAGCGTGTTGGCCGCTGCTGCCGGAGGCCCTCCAGAATGGAGCCCCCCGTTCGACCCGATCGACAACACCCTGCTGCCCGCCAGAGAGCCGCCGCCCCCTCTTCGTCTGCCTGCTGCCTGGAGCGAACACCAAAACAGCCCTCCCAGCCCAATGCCCCAACCGTACACGTTGCGCTGGCGAGCCGGGGTCAGCCTGCCCGACCAGGACCCCACCTGGCTCGCCTGGCCCCGCCAACGGCCAGGCTGGTATCTCAACTGGGAAACCAATCAGCAAAGCGAACCGATCCTCTGGGGGCTGGGACAACGGCCGCAGATGGCGCTGCCCCCCGCCACCCTCGGCATCGAATTTGTCCCAGTGGTGCGCATGCAGAACGGCCACCTCCACCCAGCCCCCTCCATCCTGAGCGAGCTGGCCCAGCAACACCGCGGGGCGACCTGGCTGATCGGCAACGAGCCCGATGTGCGCTGGCAGGACAATACCTCCCCCGAAGTCTACGCCGTCGCCTACCACCGTGCCTACCACGCCATCAAACGCGCAGACCCCACCGCCCAGGTCGCTGCCGGCGGGCTGATCCAAATCACACCGCTGCGGCTGCGCTATCTCGAGCGCGTCTGGCAGTTCTATCGATCCCTCTACCAGACCACGATGCCGGTCGACATCTGGACCATGCACGCCTATGTGCTGCGCGAAGCGCGCAACGGCTGGGGAGCCAATATCCCACCTGGATTTGCGATCGAACAACAGGGGGTCGCCTGGGGCGTGCAAGACCACGACAGCCTGGCGTTGGTGGAGCAGCAGGTCCGGGCAATGCGCCGCTGGATGGCAGCCCACGGCCAGCAGCACAAACCGTTGTGGGTCACAGGCTATGGCATCTTGCTGCCCGCAGAATACGGGTTTGACACCGAGCGCGTGGCCACCTTTTTACGCGGCAGTTTTGCACTTTTCACGGCGTTGACCGACCCGGCGTTGGGCCCAGCCTACGACGCATACCGGCTGGTGCAGCGCTGGAGCTGGTCTTTCGCACGCGACAGCCGCTACCCCACCGGCAATCTGTTCGACGACCAGGGCGCCCCTACCCCGCTCGGCGACCTCTACAGCGCCCTGCTCCCCCCGTAAGGCAGCTGGCCTACACCCCAGCCAGCAGGTGGACGATCGAACGCACAATCTCAAAGGTGGCCTGCGGATGCCCCAGCGCACGTGCACGCTGGGCACATGCGTGCAACTCGGCCCGTTCTGGACCAAACCACCGCACCAGCTGCTCCGCGATCGCAGCCGGCGCCCGCTCGAAGACGCCAACCCCCTGCTCGACCACGTACGGCACATTGCCCTCCTCCTGGCCAGGAATAAAGCCGCTCAGCACAATCGGCAACCCGCAGACCAATGCCTCCGCAATCGTGCCCGGCCCCGCCTTGGTGACGATGCAGTCGCAGGCCGCCATCCAGTCGGGCATGTTCTCGACAAAGCCACGTACATGGACAGCCACCGGCCAGCGGCGAGCGGCCAGCCGCTCCTGCAACGCGCGGTTGCGGCCACAGATCACCGCGATCTGACCCCATCCAGCCGCGCTGAAGCGGCTGGCACATTGCTCGACAATCTCCTCGACCGGGCCGATCCCTTCCCCGCCCCCAACCACCAGCACAGCAGGCGTGCCCAGTGCCATCCCCAGCTCGGCGCGCAGGTCGGCTTTGGGGCGGGCCGGACGGGCAAAGGCAGGCCGGATCGGCAAGCCAGAAAGATGGATGCGCTCTGCCGGGACACCCGCCTGCTGCGCGACCGCCATGCTCTCACAGCTGGCGACATAGACAGCGTCGACCTGCGGATGAAACCAAAGCGGGTGGACGGTGCTCAGATCGGTGACCACAGTCACAAACGGAATCCGCCGCCCCTGCCGGGTCAAGGCCTGCACAAAGACCTCCTGCATCAGAGGATGGACCGACAGGAGCAGGTCGGGGGTGTGCTGGTCGATGGCCCGGCAGGCAGCGTAGCGCAGCAGACGGCTGCTCAGCCGGGCCGTCCGCGTGCTGAAGCCGTGCGAATGCCCCCCATAGAGCCATTTCCACAGCCAGGGCACATCGTTGGACAAAAACGGATAGAGATTGGGCATCTGGTTGAAGGGCCAGGGAAGATCCCGCGCAATGAAATCGATGATCTCCACCCCAAATCGACCCGGATAAAGCTCCTCAAAGCCCGCCTTGAGCGCCTGCGCGCTGGCCCGGTGCCCCCCCCCTGTATCGCTCATCAGAATCAGAATACGTTGCATCGTTGGTGGCATGGCCGGTCAATAGGCGCCTGTCGCACGCAGCACAGCCGGCACCGAACGCAGCAGAATGCTGGCATCCAGACCGACACTCCAATTTTCGACATAGTACAGATCCAGCAGCACCATCTCGTCAAACATCAGATCGCTGCGCCCGCTGACCTGCCAAAGCCCGGTCAACCCCGGGCTGACCAAAAGCCGTTTCTTCATCCATTCCTGATACTGGGCCACCTCCGCAGGCAGATTGGGGCGCGGCCCGATCAGGCTCATCTCCCCGCGCAGCACATTGAGCAGCTGCGGCAGCTCGTCCAGACTGTAGCGGCGGATCCAACGGCCAACCCGCGTCAGGCGCGGGTCTTTGCGAATTTTGAAAAGTGGCCCGCTCGATTCGTTGAGGCTGGCGATCTGGCTGCGCAGCTGGTCAGCGTTCGCCACCATCGAACGAAATTTGTAACAGATAAAGTGCTGGCCGTTCTTCCCCACTCGCGTCTGGCGAAACAAGATCGGGCCTGGCGTCTCAAAGCGGATCGCCAGCGCAATCAGCAGCAGGAGCGGCGAGACCGCCACGCCCATCGCAGCCCCGACCACCAGGTCAAAGACACGTTTGAAAAGCAGGTTCCACCCCTGGATCGAGATCTCACGCGTGGACATCAGGGGAATGCCGTTGAGCACCTGAACTTTCATCTGATTTTTGGTCAACAAAAAGAGATCGGGCACCACGTAGGCTTCCACCTGCTGCTGCTCGCATTCGCACAGCAAACGCTGGATCGTGCGGTGGGTCTGCCAGGGCAGGCAGATAATCATCCGCTGAATGGCATGTGCCGCCATCACCTCAGGGGCATTTTCGATCGGGCCCAATGCCTTGAAACGACCGACATCCGTGCTGCTCTTGGCTGGGTTGTCGTCCAAAAAACCCACCAGCTTCCAGCCGTAGTCAGGACGGGCGACCAACGTGCGCATGACCATCCGTCCGACGTCGCCAGCCCCCACCAGCAAAACACGGTGTACCCCAATGTCGTAACGGCGCAGGTGGCTGCGCGCCCCGAGAATCACCAGCCGGCTCACCCCCAGATAGACAGTCACCAGAATCGCCGTGTACAGAAAGACCAGCCGGCTGTAAAGCATGGGCCGAAAGAGCAGATTGACAACGATGAGGAGGATCACCCCCACGGTGGTGGCTGTTGCAATTCGCCAGAGCTCTTCGACCCAGCTGCGGCCCGGCTGGTAGGGGTAGACGCGCGAAAAACGAAAGGCCACCAGCAAAAAAAGGACCAGCAGCAGCACCTGGGGCAGGTAGCTGGTCAACGGCAGTTGAAAGGCAGGATCGACTGCGATAAAAAGCTGGGCCTGGTAGCGCAGCGCAAAAGCTGTCAAAAACGCAGCAAAAATCCAGAAGACATCTGTCACGATCAGCAGCAGCCGCCAGAAGGGCGCGGGCACCCGCTGGGTGAGGGCAGCCAGCCAGCTGAGGTGGCTGCCAGACAGGGGGGGCTGCTGCCTGGGAAGCGGTTCGGTCGCATCGAGTTTTTCGACAGTTGTCATCTGGTTCTGCTGTTCGTCGGCGAACATCTCCAATTTTTTCTTTCCATCTCATTTTGCCAGCGAATCGACTGGCTCACAAGTTGGCCAGCGTGCGCCGGTAGACCTGGATCGTTGCAGCAGCGCTGCGCCGCCAGGAAAACCGCTGCGCCTGTTCCAGACCGCGCTGGCGCAGATGCTGCTGCACCCCAGGCTGACCGACGACCCCCTCCAATGCAGCCACCAATGCCTCGCAAATCTGGGGAGGAAACAGAGAGGCCGCCTCGCCAGCCACCTCGCCAACCCCAGGAGCCTGGCTGCAGATGACCGGCGTCCCACTCGCCATCGCCTCCAACACCGGCAGGCCAAAGCCTTCAAACAGACTGGGATAGACAAAAACTTCGGCTGCTGCGTACCAATCCGGCAGTTCCGCAGCTGGCACAAAGCCGGGCAGAAGCACACATTCCTCCAGCCCCAGCGCAGCCATCTGCTGAAAAATGGTCGTGTAATACCATCCCTTGGCGCCCGCCAGCACCAACTTGACCGACCGCTCCGCAGGACGACAGTGTTGGCGCCAGCGGGCAAAAGCGTGCAGCAACAGCTCAAGATTTTTGCGCGGTTCCAACGTCCCCACATACAACAGATAGCGTTCTGGCAGACCAGAGCGCTGGCGAAAGGCCTGCTGCTGGGCCGCTGAACGCAGACCAAACCGCTCGGCAACCCCGTTGTAGACCACAGTGACCCGTTCCGCAGGGAGGGCAAAAAAATGCTGCAGATCCGCCGCCGTCTGCTGGCTGACCGCAATCACCTGCGCTGCCCGGCGCACGCTGGCCCGGCAGAGCGCAGTCAAATACAGCCGCTTGAAGGGCGGCAGCGTGCCAGGCGCCCGCACAAACGCCAGATCGTGGACCGTAACCACCGCAGGAGAGCGGGTCGCCAGCGGCAACACATTCACCATCCCATGGACCAGGTCGGCACGCCACCGCCGCAGCTGCAACGGCAACACGCTCTGCTCCCAGAGGATGCGTGCCACAGGCCGCTCCAACGGCAGCGACGACAAGACCTGCCGCACCCCCGGAGCCTGAAACCCAGCCACGTGCAGAAATGCGGTCAGCTCAAGCGCCTCCCCCGGGCTGTCCAGCGCCAGCTGCCCGAGCGCCCGCAGCAGCTCGGCACTGTAGTTGCTGACCCCAGCCCCCCGATAGGTGGCCTGATCGCTGATCAGCTGGGCGTTGAGCGCAATCTTCACCCGGGCTCCATCAGCTGGCGATAGACCGCCACTGTCTGCGCAGCAACCTGGGCCATGGTGAAATGCTCCAGCACCCGCCGTCGGCCCGCAACACCCAGCTGGCGGCAAAGTGCACGATTGTCCAGCAGCCGCTGCAGATGGGACGCCAACGCCGCCCGATCCCCCTCGGCAAATACCAGACCTGCCTCCCCGATCACCCGGGGGATCTCCCCGCTGTCGCTGCCGACCACCGCGGTCTCACACGCCATGGCCTCCACCAACACACGGCCAAACTGCTCTTTCCAACCGGCTGTCGTACGACTGGGCAACACCAGAACATCCAGGCCGCGGTGAAAGGCTGGCATCGCCGTGCTGGCAATCCGGCCAGCAAAGCGAACCCGGCCGACAATCGCCAGGCTGGCTGCCAGCCTTTGCAGCGCAGCAGCAGCCCCCCCCTCACCAGCCAGCGTCAGCTGCCACTCACCCCGCAAGGCTGCACAGGCGTACAACAGGTCATCCAGCCCTTTTTCGGGCAACAGCCCGCCCGCATAGCCGATCTGCAGCCTTTCGCCCGCTGGGGCAGAGCGCGCTCCTGGCGTAAATAACCCTGGATCCACACCAAACTGCGGAATGACCGCAATCTCCTTGCAGTACCCCTTGCGGCGCAGCACCGCAGCCGCCTCCTGGCTGCCGGCCAGCGCCATGCCGGAAGCAGCATAATTGGCACGCTCAAAAAAAGCAAAGGGCCACGGATAACGCCGCCACAGATTTTGCCAGGTAAAAAAAAGCGCCCGCACCTGCTGGCCCCGCGCAGCACGCAGGGCCAGCCAGGTCGCCAGGTTGTAAGGCTCTTCATCCATATGCAGCAGGTCGGGGCTCAGCTGCCGCAGCTCGCGCGCCAGCGTCGGATAAGAGTGCAAATGAAAATTGCCGTTGCCCAGGATCGGGATCGAACGCAACGTATAGCCTGCAGTGTGGACAGGTTGCAGCGGCTGAAGCCCACGACGGTCACGCCAGCTCGGCGGCGTCAACACCACCAGATCGACACCGAGCGCGGCGATCTCCTCTGCCTTGCGCTGATAGGCGCCGACCACCAGCGCCTTGCTGACCATCAATACACGCATGCCACCATTATAGATGGCTGTGGTCAAAGTAAACAACCAGATAACGCCCCTTCCGCAACCACCCGATCCGCAAGAGATTCAGCGTTGCCGAAATGGCGCCCTCGGTCTGTTTATCGGGCCAGAGCTTTCTGCGGTAAAATACAAGCACAGCTGGCACACAAACGCACATCGACGTGGAGGAGGCACCATGACGGATTCATTTGATTTGGTGATCATTGGCACAGGTGCGGGTGGCGGCACACTCGCCTACGCGCTGCGCGAGAGCGGCGCGCGCATTTTGCTGGTCGAACGTGGAGGCTTCCTGCCGCAGGAACCACAAAACTGGCAGCCGACCGAAGTCTTCGACCGCCGCCGCTACAAACCCGCCGAGCTCTGGTACGGCGCCGACGGAACCCCTTTCCACCCAGGCGTGCACTATTTCGTCGGCGGCAACACCAAAGTTTACGGCGCAGCCTTGCCCCGGCTGCGCGAACGCGATTTCGAGGAGCTCGCCCACGAAGGCGGGGTGTCCCCCGCATGGCCCATCCGCTACGCCGACCTGGAACCCTACTACGCACGCGCAGAAGAGATCTATCTGGTCCACGGTCAAACCGGCGAAGACCCCACCGACCCGCCACGCTCCAGCCCCTTTCCCTTCCCCGCCCTTCCCCACGAACCCTATATCGACGACCTGGGCGAACGGCTGCGGCGGCAAGGGCTGCATCCCTTCCACTACCCAATGGGGGTGGATCGTCGCGAGGGAGGACGCTGTCTGCGCTGCAAAACCTGCGACGGCTTCCCCTGCCAGGTGCTGGCCAAAGGGGAGAGCGATGTCTGCTGCGTGCGCCCAGCGACCCAGCACCCTGGGGTCACCCTGTGGACCCACACACGGGCACAACGGCTGCTGACCGACAGTACAGGCCGACGGGTGATCGCAGCCGAACTGGAAAAAGGCGGCGAAATCGTCACAGTCCAAGCCGAACGCTTCGTGGTCGCCTGCGGCGCCGTCAACTCGACATTGCTGCTGCTGCGCTCCGCCAACGACAGACACCGCCAGGGGCTGGCCAACTCCTCCGGCATGCTGGGACGCCACTATATGGTCCACAACAACACTGCGCTCATGGCAGTAGACCCCTTGCGACGCAACCCGACCGTCTTTCAAAAGACCCTGGCCATCAACGATTTCTATTTCCAAGGACCAGACTTCCCCTACCCGATGGGCAATCTCCAGCTGCTGGGCAAACTGCAGGCGGGTATGTTGACCGCATCCCAGCCCTTTGTCCCCAGACCCCTCCTGCAGGGGATGGCTGACCGCAGCGTGGACTGGTGGGTCATGTCCGAAGACCTGCCCGACCCCAACAACCGCATCGAGTTGCGCAGCGACGGCCGGGTGGTCGTCCGCTGGCAACCCAACAACCTGGCCGCCCACCGCAAACTGGTCGACACCGCACGACATACCCTGCGCGCAGCTGGCTATGCGTTCGTCTTCGTCCAGACGATGGGGATCGAGACCAACTCCCACCAGTGCGGCACTGCCCGCTTTGGGAGCGACCCGGCGACGTCGGTGCTCGACCCCTACTGCCGAACACACGATGTCGAAAATCTCTACGTGGTCGACTCTTCCTTCTTCCCGTCGTCGTCGGCAATGAACCCAGCACTGACGATCGCAGCCCAGGCGCTCCGTGTGGCAGAACAGCTGAACAGACCCCAATGAGCAGAGCGAAAGAGTTGGGTCTGTGTTAAAATCAAACCATCGCTGTCGCATCGCAAAAAAGCCCGCAGGAGAGCCATTGTGGAAACCGTCGACCTGGAACAAGCCCGCGCCTTTCTGACCGCCCATCTGCCAAACCCACCGCAGGAACTCGTCCTGCTCGGCGCTGGAGCCTGGTCGCGCTGCTACGGCTATCGAGTCGGCAACGCCGAATTTGCAATTCGCTTCGGCAAGCACAGCGAAGATTTTTACAAGGATCGACTGGCCGCCGCCTACTCGTCCGAAGCCTTGCCCATCCCCCCAATTTTTGAGATCGGCGAGGCCTTGGGCGGCTTTTTTGCCATCTCGCGTCGCGCCCGGGGCCTCCCCCTGGAAGAAGTCAGCCCCAGCGAATGGCGAACGCTGCTCCCGTCGCTGGTGGCTGCGCTCGAAGCAATGCGGACAGCAGACATCACAGCGTCGTCTGGCGTGGGCAGCTGGGGGGCAGAGGGCCGCGCCCCGCACGCCTCCTGGGCCAGCCATCTGCTCTCCGTCTGCGAGGAGACCCCCGACCAGCGCATCTACGGCTGGCGCCGCAAGCTGGAGACAGGCTCCCCGCTGGGCTGGAGAGCGTTCCAGTGGGGACTCGCTCGTCTGCAGGAGGTGGCAGACCTTGCCGTGCCGCGGGCCCTGCTGCACTGCGACCTGCTCAACCGCAACGCCCTGGTCGAACAGGGAAAGCTCACCGCTGTCTTTGACTGGGGCTGTGGACGCTACGGCGACCCCCTCTACGACCTGGCCTGGTTTGAGTTCTGGGCCCCCTGGCACCCCAACCTGGATGTGCCCCTGCTGCGCGCCGCACTGGAACAACGCTGGCAGGAAGCCGGTTGCATGCCCGCAACTCTGCAGCCACGGCTGAATGCCTGTTATTTGCACATCGGGCTGGATCACCTTGCCTACAACGCCTACCTCGGCAATTGGGAGACGCTGGCAGCGACCGCCGCCCAGATGCAGGCCTTGATCGAAGGGAAGACAGGATGCCTGTGATCGATACACCGCTGGTCTGCCGTCTGATCGAGACCCAATTCCCCGGCTGGGCCCATCTGCCTGTCCGCCCGGTGGCAGTCGGCGGATGGGACAACCGCACCTTTCATCTGGGCACGACGATGACCGTACGGCTGCCGAGCGCTGCCCACTACGCTGCCCAGGTCGAAAAGGAGCAGCGCTGGCTGCCCAGACTGGCCCCCCTTCTGCCGCTGCCCATCCCGCAGCCCGTGGCACAAGGAACCCCCGCATTCGGCTATCCGTGGAACTGGTCGATCTACCGCTGGATCGACGGGGAGGCTGCACAGCCGGAAAAAATTGCAGACTTGCCGTTGTTTGCAGCCGCGCTGGCCGAATTTCTGGTCGCCCTGCGCGCGGTGGATGCCAGCGAGGGGCCGCACGCCGGCCCGCAAAATTTTTTCCGGGGCGGCGCACTGGCTGTCTACGACGCTGAAACGCGACAGGCCCTGCGCACCCTGGAAGGCCAGATCGACACCGCCACCGCAACCGCTGTCTGGGAGGCCGCACTGACATCCAGCTGGCAAGCAGCGCCAGTCTGGTTTCATGGCGATGTCGCAGCCAGCAACCTGCTGGTGCAGGCGGGTCGGCTGCACGCGGTCATCGATTTCGGCAGCTGCGGCGTCGGTGACCCTGCCTGCGACCTGGTGCTGGCATGGACCTTTCTGACAGAATCCAGCCGAGAAGCCTTCCGCAAGGGGCTGGGGCTGGACGAAGGGACCTGGGCGCGCGGGCGCGGCTGGGCGCTGTGGAAGGCGCTGATCTTGCGCGCCGGGCTGGTGCAGACCAGCGAGTTCGAGGCCGGGCGGGCGCAACGCACCCTGGACGCACTGCTGGCCGAGCACCAGGCACTTTAGACAGCCCTTCTTGCCACGATCGGAAAAGCGCTGCTGCATGTTGTAGCTGCATGTTGTATCAGTGAATTGTTGTGCAGTTGGAACGGAGGATTTCACGATGAAAATTCAGGGAACACACGTCTTTGCCGCACCACGCCAGGTTGTCTGGGATGCCTTGCTGGACCCAGCCGTCCTTTCCCTGGCGCTGCCGGGCGGAGAACAGCTGGAAAAGTTGAACGACAACGAATACCAGGCTGCCATGAATGTCAAAGTCGGGCCCGTTCAAGGCAAATTTGAAGGGAAAGTCGAGCTGGCCGATATCGATACGCTGAACAGCTACACGATGCGCGTCAGCGGGCAGGGGGCGCCTGGCTTTCTCCAAGGGGAAGGGGCCGTTCTCTTGCAGGAGATCGAGTCCGGCACACAGATCAACTATACAGGAGATGTCCAGGTAGGTGGCCGGATCGCCAGCGTCGGCCAGCGTCTGATCGAAAGCACCGCCAGGTCGATCATCCGCCAGGGGCTGCTGGCGTTGGACAGCCAGGTGCAGGCGCGCGCACAGGTCGCGCCCCCCAGCGCCCCCCCACCGCCGGTGGCGCTGCCGACAGCCCTCCCTCCCTCCACAGACAAAACACCTTCTGCCCCGCTGCAGGCGCCCACGCCACCCGCAGCGCCGCCCCCCTCCACAGCCAAAATCGCCTTCGAAGTTGCCAAAGATGTCAGCCGGGATCTGCTGGCCGAGGTCGTGCCGCTCGGCGCACAGGAAAAGCTGCTCTGGTTTGTCCTGGGTGCACTGGCCATGCTCCTCTTCGTCCTGCTGGTGCGGCTTGTAGCGGGATGACACCGCTGTCCCCCAGCACGCCAGCAGTGGCTCCAGCCCGAAAAGAGGCGATGCAATGCGTGTCCAAGAAGTAGCCCTGGAACAAGCGGTGGGTCAGCTGCTGCTGCACAGCGTCTTTGACGAGGCAGGAAAGCGGGTGATTCGCAAAGGGGTCACCCTGACAGCGACACACCTGGCCCAGCTGCACAGCCTGGGCCAGAGCAGCGTTGAAGTCGCCGTGCTGGAAGAGGGCGATGTCGGGGAGGAGCGTGCCGCCGCCCAGCTGATTGAAACGCTCTGCACAGACGCGCTCGCAATCAGCTGGGGCATCGGCGGCCGCGCCAATTTACACACGACCCTGAGCGGGGTTGTCTACGTCGATGTCGCACGGCTGGAAGCGCTCAACACGCTCGCCGGCGTGACCCTCGCAACTGTCCCCCAATACAGCGTCGTCCACCCCCGTTTTCGCACCGAAACACCCCACCCGCGCAAGGGAGACCAGGTCGCCACCTTAAAAATCATTCCCTACGCGCTGCCTGCACCGATCTTCGCACGAGCCAAGGAGATCGTGCAGGGCCCGGCACTGCTCGATGTGCGCCCGCTCCCCATCCAGCGGGCCGGCTTGCTGCTGATCGGAGCCGCCATCGCCCACGCGCAGCTGCGCCGGCAGTTCGAGCCCCCCTTGCAGCGGCGGCTGGAAGCGCTGAACGCAACACTGGCGACGGTGCTGGCGGTCGAAGCGCGGGAAGACGCGGTCGTAGAAGCCGTGCAGCAGCTGCGTGGCAGCTGCACAGTGCTGCTGGTGGCTGGACAGAGTTCGATCATGGATCGGGACGATCGCGTGCTGCGGGCGCTGCGGGCAGCAGGGGCAGAGGGGATCGTGCATGGGGCTCCGGTCGATCCAGGCAGCCTGCTGGCGTTGGCCTATCTGGGGCAGACCCCGATCCTCTGCGTCCCCGGCTGCGCGCGCAGCCAGGAGCCAAACGTCGTCGATCTGGTGCTGCCGCGCATCTTGGCAGGCGAACGGATCACACAGCCCCAGATCAGCCGTCTGGGCCACGGAGGGCTGCTGGGCGGTTTGCAGCCCGCGTTCTGAAGCACACACTCTCCCAGCAGACCGTCGCTTTTGCGCCCGGCAAGGCCATTTGACAACCTTTTTCAGCGTGCGGTATACTTTGAGAGCTGTCTTACCAAAAGTGTATCTGGTGTTGCTTGTCTTCACACAAGAAGATTGGACTCTGCCGCCGACTGCGACGACCTTGTAAACAGTGGCTGCAGTCAGCACGCTTGTTTTGAACTTCCGTTGCAACGCTTCGTTTTCCGCCAAAGACCCTGGCCCTGAATTGTTCTGTCTTACAAAGGAGATCAGATGACCGCGATCAACGTAGTCGTAAATGGCAAAAGCTACACCCGTGAGGTCGAACCGCGCCTGCTGCTGGTCGATTTCATCCGGGACACTCTGAGTTTGACCGGCACCAACATTGCCTGTGATACCAGCCAGTGCGGTGCCTGTACCATCCACCTGGACGGCCAGGCAGTCAAGTCATGCACCGTGTTGGCCGTGCAAGCCGACGGCAGCACCCTCACCACCATCGAAGGGCTGGCCAACGGCAAACTGCACCCCATGCAGCAGGCCTTCTGGGATCAGCATGGGCTGCAATGTGGCTACTGCACGCCTGGAATGATCATGGCCGCCGCCAAGCTTGTGGAGGAGAACCCCGAGATCACCGAAGCAGAAATCCGACATGGGCTGGAAGGCAACCTCTGCCGTTGCACAGGGTATCAAAATATTGTCGCCGCAGTCGCTCAGGCGGCAAAAGCCTAGGCGCCCCTCGTCGGGCAGTTGAATTTTCAAAGGAGCAGACCGATGACTCAAGCTCTGGTGGGAACCAGTGTCAAGCGCAAGGAAGACCCCCGATTTATTCAGGGACGGGGCAAGTATGTAGCCAATCTTCAGCTGCCAGAGATGGCGTATATCGCTGTCAAACGCAGCCCCTACGCCCACGCCAGGATCGAGGCGATCGACACCCGTGCGGCAGAGGCGATGGCCGGTGTCCTCGCCATCTTTACCGGGCAGGAGCTGATCGACAGCGGGGTCGGCAAGCTGCCCTGCGGCTGGGTCGTGCCCGGCTGCAAGGTGCCCACACGCTGGCCCGTCGTCCCGGTCGGCGACAAGGTGCGCCATGTCGGCGACAGTGTCGCAGTCGTCGTCGCCACCTCCCCCTACATCGCTGAAGATGCGGTCGAGGCGATCGAGGTCTCCTACACCCCGTTCGCTGCGGTCACCGACGCCAAACGTGCCATGCAGCCAGGCCAGCCCGTGCTGCACGACGATATCCCCAACAACCTCTCCTATACCTGGGCGCTGGGCGACCGTCCAACGATCGAACAGGCCCTGAGCGCATCGGCCCATGTGATCAAGCTGGACCTGACCAATCAACGGCTGATTCCCAATGCCATGGAACCACGCGCTGCGGTGGCGCAGTGGAACGCGGCGACCGAGGAGATGACCCTTTGGACAACCAGCCAGAACCCCCACCCCATCCGGCTGCTGCTCAGCGCCTTTACCCTGGGCATCCCCGAACATAAGCTCCGGGTCATTTCCCCCGATGTCGGCGGCGGCTTCGGCAGCAAAATCTTCCACTACCCAGAGGAGATCATCACCCCGTGGGTCGCACGCAAGATCAACCGCCCGGTCAAATGGGTGGCCAGCCGCAGCGAGTCCTTTGTCACCGACTCGCACGGCCGCGACCATGTGACCCATGCCGAGCTGGGGCTGGACGCCGAAGGGCATATCACCGCCCTGCTGGTCGAGACCTGGGCCGACCACGGGGCCTACCTCTCGACCTTTGCCCCGTTGATTCCCACTGCCTTCTACCACTGTCTGCTCTCCGGCCTTTACAAAATCCCGCTCATCTACGGGATCACCTATGCCACCCTGACCAATACCGTGCCGGTAGATGCCTACCGCGGCGCAGGCCGGCCCGAAGCCGCCTATGTGGTCGAAAGGCTGATCGACCTCGCCGCACGCAAGCTCGACCTGGACCCGATCGCGTTCCGCCGCCACAATTTCATCCAGCCGGAAGAGTTCCCCTACCAGACCCCGGTTGCGATGCTCTACGACAGCGGCGACTACAACCGCCTCTTTGACAAGGCACAGGAGCTCTCCAGCTACAGCGAGCTGGTGGCTGCACGCGAGGCCGCACGCGCACAAGGCCGTCTGGTCGGCATCGGCGTCAGCGGCTGCATCGAAGCCTCTGGCCCTGCCCCCTCCAAGGTCGCCGGGGCCCTCGGCTCTGCGGTCGGCTTCTGGGAAAGCAGCATCGTACGCGTCCACCCCTCCGGCAAGGTGAGCGTCCTGACCGGCTCCCACACGCATGGACAGGGACACGAGACCGCCTTTGCCCAGATCGTCGCCGACCAGCTGGGCGTTCCAATGGAAGATATCGAGGTCATCCACGGCGACACCGCCGCAATTCCGTTCGGGATGGGCACCTACGGCAGCCGCAGCATGGCAGTCGGCGGTTCTGCCATTGTCAAAAGCGCGGAAAAAGTCCGCAAAAAAATGCTCAAGATTGCCGCCCATCAGCTGGAAGCAGCCGAGGAAGACCTGACCTACGACTTCAACGGCGGCGGGGTTTATGTCAAAGGCTCCCCCAGCCAGAAAAAATCTTTCTTCGACCTCTCCCTGGGGGCCTACACCGCCCACAACCTGCCCGACGGGCTGGAACCTGGGTTGGAAGAACAGGCCTTCTACGACCCGGCCAATTTCACCTTCCCCAACAGCGCCCACATCTGCCAGGTTGAAATCGACCGGGCCACCGGCGAAGTCTCTGTGCAAAAGTACTATGCAGTCGACGATGTCGGCAATGTCATCAACCCCATGCTGGTCGACGGCCAGATTGTCGGCGGCATCGCCCAGGGGATCGGGCAGGCGCTCTGGGAATACGGCGCCTACGACGAGAGTGGACAGCTCCTCAGCGGCACTTTTATGGACTACGCCATGCCGCGCGCCGACGTCATGCCCGCCATCCATACCGCACGCACCGTCACGCCTTCCCCCCACAACCCCCTCGGCGTCAAAGGGGCAGGCGAAATGGGGACGATCGCAGCAACCGTGGCGGTCGCACATGCCGTGATGGACGCGCTGGCTCCGCTCGGCATCCGCCATCTCGATATGCCGTTTACGGCGGAGAAGGTGTGGTCGGCCATCCAGGAGGCTGCGTAAGCAGCCATCGGGCCAGACGATGCGGGGCACCCCGCATCGTCTGTAAACCCGCCCAGTCAACAATTTCAATCAGGAGACCCACATGTATCCGTCAAAATTCGACTATGTGCGCGCACAGTCGGTAGAAGAAGCCGTTGAACGGACAAGCAGCCACAGCAACGCCAAACTCCTGGCCGGAGGCCACAGCCTGATCCCAGCGCTCAAGCTGCGTCTGGCCCAACCCGACCTGCTGGTCGACCTGGGCCGGATCGCCGCCCTGAAAGGCATCAGCCGCCACAACGGCACAGTCTCGGTCGGCGCGCTGACCACACACGCGACCTGCGCTGCCTCGGACGACCTGCCCAAAGTCTGGAGCGAAGCTGCCGGTCTGATCGGAGATCCCCAGGTGCGCAACCGGGGCACGGTCGGCGGGAATATCGCCCACGCAGACCCAGCCTCCGATCTGCCGACGGTGTTGATCGCACTGGGCGCCCAGATCCATGTACAGGGCACAGCAGGCTCGCGCGCCATCCCAGCCGACGAATTTTTTGTCGATCTCTTCACCACCAGCCTGGAAGAGGGTGAGATCATCACTCGGGTCGAGGTGCCCGCCGAGTCCAACCAGGGCTCCGCCTACACCAAGGTCTTCAACCCAGCCTCGCGCTACGCCATCCTCGGGGTGGCTGCCCAGGTGGCGATCGCAGGGGGCGTCTGCCGACAGCTCCGGGTGGCTGCTGGTGGCAGCACCCCCAAGGCGATCCGTGCCCACCATGTCGAGGCTGCGCTGCAGGGCCAGCCGCTCAACGACACAACGATCCAGCACGCAGCCGCCGCAATCGCAGAGGACCTTGGCGAAGAGGTGATCGGCGATATGTATGCCAGTGCAGCCTACCGCCGATCGATCGCAGCGCAGATCGCCGCACGTGCACTCTCCGCTGCGGCCGCACGCGCCCGCTAGGAGCGCCAGAGCGCTGTCAGCCAGGAGGGAGAAGCTGCCGAGTGTTTGGCCGAATGTTTGGCCGAGTGTTTGCAAAAGCCTGGCAGCTTCTCCCTCCCCTGCGTGAGCGCAAGAGCACCGTTTGGGCTGCTCGTCTATTTTTTAACCTGCGTGTGTGCCCCACCTTCGCGTCACCGGCCGCACCACGCTCACCCTCCTCGGGAGCCGTTCTTTGCCGAGCCTGCCCACACTCCATTCGATCGATGAACTTCAAAACGCCCTCGTCGAACAGGACTACATCAGCGACCGCAGTCTGACCACCGCAATCTACCTGGCGCTCAAACTCAAACGCCCCCTCTTTCTCGAAGGAGAAGCCGGGGTCGGCAAAACCGAAGTCGCCAAAGTGCTGACCCAATGGCTTGACACAACGCTTCTCCGTTTGCAGTGCTATGAAGGGCTGGATGTCAGCACGGCTGTCTACGAGTGGAATTACACCGAACAGCTGCTGCAGATCCGGCTGATGGAGGCTGCCGGCCATGTCCAGATCGAAAGTGCCCGACACGAACTGTTCAGCCCCCATTTTTTGCTCAAACGTCCCCTGCTGCAGGCAATCGACTACACCGGCGACAGACCCCCCGTGCTGCTGATCGACGAGCTTGATCGCGCGGATGAAGAGTTCGAAGCCTACCTGCTGGAGGTGCTCTCCGATTTCCAAATCACCGTCCCAGAACTGGGCACCCTGCGTGCGCCAGCCCCGCCGGTCGTGATCATCACCTCGAACCGGACGCGCGAAATCCACGACGCACTCAAACGCCGCTGTCTCTACCACTGGATCGACTACCCCTCCTTCGAGAAGGAGTATGGCATTGTGCTGGCCAAGGTGCCCGGCGCCCCAGCCCAGCTGGCGCGCCAGGTCGTTGCCTTTGTCCAGGAGCTGCGCCGCGAAGAGCTGTACAAAGTGCCAGGCGTCGCCGAAACCCTGGACTGGATCAAGGCGCTGGTCGCACTCGACCAGCGCGCGCTCACCGAAACCCTGGTCTACGATACACTGGGCGCGCTGCTCAAATACCGCGAAGATATCCAGCTGGCACAGCGTGCAGCTGTAAAACCAATTCTGCAGCGACTGCCCACGTTGGTCTGAAGCCCCTTATGCACCACTCCGGAAACCTGCTCTCCAACTGCGTGCTCTTTGGACGCCTGCTGCGCAGCTTGGGCATGGACATCCCCCCCACCCAGATGGTGGATGTCGTCGACAGCCTGAACCATGTCCACATCGGCAACCGGCAGGATTTCAAAAATATGCTGGCGGCGCTGCTGGTGAGACGGCGCGAACAGCAAAAACGCTTCGAAGATGCCTTTGACAGCTTCTGGCAGGCCCGCTGGGAAAGTGTCCCCCTCAAAGGCGACAGCTCCCCCCGATCGCCGCAGATCGAATGGCTGCAGCCAGCCAACGCTGACGGCCAGGAAAGCACCGAAACACCCACCAGCCCCGAGATAGAGATCCGCCAGACCTACAGCGACCTCGAAGTGCTGCGCCAGAAACACTTTGCACAGCTGAACGAAGCCGAGCTGCAGGCCCTCCGTCAGCAGATGCGCTCGATCGTCTGGCAGTTGGAACCGCGGCGCACCCGCCGCACCGAACGGGCGACGCGGGGGGCCCTGCTGGACATGCGACGCACCCTGCGCCAAAACCTGCGCAACAGCGGCGATATCTTCAACCTGGCCCGCCGCCGGCGTCGCTACAAACGACGCCCCGTCGTTGTGCTCTGCGACATCAGCGGCTCGATGGAACGCTACTCGCGCATTCTGCTCCAGTTTCTCTACACCGTTGCCTGGCAGTTGGAACGGGTGGAGGTCTTTGTCTTCAGCACCCGGCTGACACGCATCACCCGCCAGCTGCACCACCGCAGCATCGAGGTGGCCCTGGCAGACGCAGGCCGGGCCGTGCATGACTGGGCGGGCGGCACCCGGATCGGGGACGCGATCAAACAGTTCAACTACCAGTGGGCAAGACGGGTGCTGAATCAGGGAGCCGTCGTGCTGGTCGTCAGCGACGGCTGGGATCGGGGTGAAATCGACCTGCTGGCCCGCGAAATGGCGCGGCTGCAACGCAGCAGCTCCCAGGTCATCTGGCTCAACCCACTCCTGGGCGACGTCGACTACCAACCCCTGGTGCGCGGCATGCAGGCTGCTCTCCCCTACATCGACCGCTTCCTGCCCGTCCACAACCTGGCCAGCCTGGAACAGCTGGCCAGCATGCTGAAAAAACTCTGAACGCAGGCCATCCCTGCTGAAAGGCACACACATGCGCGAACTCTTACCGACCCTGGAACGCTGGCGCGCCGAACAAAAACAGATCGTGCTGGCGACGGTGGTCAAGCTGTACGGGTCGGCACCGCTGCCCCTGGGGGCCAAAATGGCGGTCTCAGCGGCCGGGGAGATGGCTGGCTCGGTGAGCGGCGGCTGCGTCGAAGGCGCAGTCGTCCAGGAGGCGCTGGCCCTGCTGCAACAGGGAGGCCCCAAACTGTTGACCTATGGGATCACCGACGAGCTGGCCACAAGTGTCGGGCTGGCCTGTGGCGGCACCATCGAGGTCTGGCTCGAACTCTGGGAGGAAAGCCCTCGATGAGCCTGCACAGACAGTTCGAAGACGCAATCCGGCTGGGTCGACTGGTCGCCCTGGCCACTGTGCTGACCGGTCCCCAGCGGGGCCACCAGCTGCTGCTCTGGCCCGACGGGACAACGGCTGGGAGCCTGGGGGATCCTCTCCTGGAAACCGCCCTGCACGCTCGAACAGAGGAATTTTTTGCAGGGCGCAAACCAGTGCGGCTGACCCACCCCGTCGGCCCGGTCGAACTCTTCGTGGATGTCCAGACACCGCCGCTCCGGCTCTTTATCGTCGGGGCCGTGCACACCGCAGCCGCACTGGTCACCTACGCCAAAGTTCTGGGGTTCCAGACCATCGTCGTCGACGCACGTACAGCCTTTGCCACCCCAGAACGCTTTGGCCATGCAGACCAGCTGATTGCGCGCTGGCCAGCAGAGGTGCTGGCAGAACAAGGGCTGGACGAGAGCAGCTGCGTCGTCACCCTCACCCACGACGAAAAATTTGACAACCCAGCCCTGGCTGCAGCCCTGCGCAGCCCAGCTCTTTACATCGGGGCCCTGGGCTCGCAAAAAACCCATGCCAGACGCCGCGCAGCATTGGCAGCCGACGGCCTGACCGACACCGACCTCCAGCGCATTCACGCGCCGATCGGGCTGCGGATCGGCGCACGCCGCCCAGAAGAAATCGCCCTGTCGATCATGGCCGAGATTGTCGCCGTGGTCAACCGAGCAGAGAAGAGCCCGGCAGGCAGCTGACCCCTGGACGTCTCTCTCTCCAAACAAAAAAGCCCTTTCTGCAGAAAGGGCTTTTGCAATGGCTCCTCGGGTTGGACTCGAACCAACAACCGCTCGGTTAACAGCCGAATGCTCTGCCGATTGAGCTACCGAGGAACGTTTTTAACAGAGCGCAGTATATAAGATGGGAGAAGCGCTGTCAAATTCTGGCCATCTTTGGACGATTTAAGCCAGATAGTCGCGCAGTTTACGGCTGCGCAGCGGATGGCGCAGCTTGCGCAGCGCCTTGGCCTCGATCTGGCGCACTCGCTCGCGCGTGACGTTGAACTCCCGACCGACATCTTCCAAGGTTCGGGTCACACCATCTTCCAACCCAAAACGCATGATGAGCACCTTGCGCTCGCGCTCGCTCAGATCCCCCAGAATGGTCTCCATCTGCTCTTTGAGCAGCCGACGGCTGGCCGAATCTGCCGGGCCGGGCAGGCTTTCATCCTCGATAAAATCCCCCAGGGAGCTGTTCTCCTCCGAGCCAACCGGTGTCTCCAGGCTGAGCGGCTCCTGGCTGAGGCGCTGAATCCGGCGGACCTTGGCCGCAGCCCGCTCGATCTGCCGCTGCATCTCTGACTCGACACGACGCCCCTTGCTGAGCGCATCCCGGTACTTTCTGACCTCGTCGATCGACAAAAATTCCATCTCCACCGCAATCTCTTCAAACGTAGGCTCTCGACCGAGCTCCTGTTGCAGACGACGCTGGATACGGGCCTGTCGGTTGATCGTCTCCACCATATGCACCGGGATGCGAATCGTACGGGCCTGGTCGGCAATCGCCCGGCTGATCGCCTGGCGAATCCACCAGGTCGCATAGGTGCTGAATTTGAAGCCCAACGTGTGGTCAAATTTATCGACCGCACGCAGCAAGCCCAGATTGCCCTCTTGAATCAAATCCAAAAAATTGAGCCCGCGGCCGATGTACCGTTTGGCAACGCTGACAACCAGACGCAGGTTGCTCTGGGCCAGCTGGTTGTGGGCAGTGCGCCCCTGCTGGACCAGCAGCTCCAGCTGGTCTTTCTGGTCCAGCTCCGTGTCGTTCAGCTGCTCCTCCTTCCGGCCCTGAAGCAGCTGTGCCAGCTGTACCTCAGCCACCTCCCCCACCCGAATTCGTTCGGCCAGATCCATCTCGTCGTCCGCCGAGAGCAGCTGATGAAGGCCAATGTCCCGCAGATACATGCGCACAGGGTCGAGGCTCTGCCCAACCTCCTGAAGATCTGCGATCAAAGTCTCGATCGGTTTGTATTTTTCTTGCTCGATCTCTTCTTCCAGCTTGATATCCCGCTCGATGCGCGGGATCGGAGCGCTGTCCTCTTCTTCGATCTCTTCGGCCTCCTCGAAGAGATCCTCTTCGGGCGGCGCACTCTCCCCCAAATGAATATACTGGTCCAGTTCGCTCTCGCCACCCAAACGCGGCAGCGGGGTGAAGGACGTCTGTTCGCCTTCGGGCTCTTCTGATCCTAGAGAGGGTGCAATTGGCTTCGCCATTGGTTGATTGATTTGCCCTTATCTAAAGCTGCAACAGTTTGACACCTGCTCGCTGGCCCACTTTACGAAACATCTCCTGGGGAATTCGTGCGTTCTGGCGCTGCAGATGGGCCAGTTCACGCAGACAGGCGTTGGTCGTCTTTTCAAAACTACGCGCCGCCTCCAGCTCACCCGAGCGTTGTAGTTCGTCCTGCAAATACTTGATCCGAGTTGTCTCGGAGCGGACCTGCTCCAGACGCATGCGCAACACGCCCTTGATCACATCTTCCCGCATCAATGCCGGGTCGTGCGCAGGCAGCAAAGACGCGTACGCGACCAGCTGCGCCAGCCGCCCGTGCAGACGCCTGTCCAGTCTCTCCTGAAACAGCTCGACATCCCAGGGCTCATCGCTGTTCAGGTACTGTTTGAGCTGACGAAAAATTTCCTGGTTCTCGACATGCTGCCAGTCCTGTGGCTGCAACGG
>CAIOHJ010000146.1 GCA_903858085.1 uncultured Chloroflexota bacterium | reverse complement strand
CTGCTCAGCGACCTCAAAGACGATTATCTGGTCGACGCAGAGGGGCGTCTGGGGCTGGTCCCAAGCCGGTGTGCGGTCGATCTGCGCCAACTGCAGCAGGTTGTGCAGGCTGCTGCACCGACGGTCGATGAACTCTATGCCTCCAGCCGTCTCTACACGGGCCCGCTGCTTGACGGGATCGATTCGCTGCTGGAAGAGAGCTCGCCTCTCTTTGTCGAGTGGTTGCAGGCACAGCGCGAGCAGGTGGAACGGCAGGCCTACCAGCTGTTCTATCGCTTTGCCGTTGCCTGCACCGACGAGGTTCGGCTGCTGTCAGCCGGCATCGATGCCTGCAACACGCTGCTCGACCGCGAACCCGAACGTGAAGAGATCCACCGCCTCAAGATGCAGCTGCTGGCGCTGGACGGCCAACGTGCTGCGGCACTCAAGCAGTACGATGTCTGCGCTTCAGCGTTGATGGATGAGCTGGGTGTGCCGCTCTCGGCGGAGACCAATGCGCTGTACGACCGGGTCCTGGCCGGAGAGTTCGAGCGCCGGTCGGCTGTTGAGGGGAGCCGTGCTCAGCATACGCCGTTCCAGGCGATTGCCCCGCCAGCCTGTCTCTGCGGCCGGTCAGCCGAGCTGGAACAGCTGGCCCGCTGGTTGACCCGTCCAGGGCGGGGGGTCGCAATTGTAGGGATGGGAGGGGTTGGCAAGACGGCTCTGGCGGCAGCCCTGGCAGAGCAGCTGCGCGTGCCCTTCAGCGACGGTGTGCTGTGGGGGCGGGTTGCCACCGACGCCCCGATGGACATTTTGCAGAGTTGGGCGCTGGCCTACGACCGTGACCTGAGCAAGATCACCAGCCCGGCGGCGCGGGCGGCAGCCATGCGCGACATTTTGTCGGACAAACGGGTCCTGATTGTGCTCGATGATGTGGTGGCAGGCAAGCCGATCGAATTGCTGCTGCCCGGGACTGCCACCTGCGCCGTCCTGTGCACGACCCGAGACCGGGCCGAAGTGGCGCTGTATGCCACTGAAATTTTGGATCTGGGAGAGCTTTCCCCGCAGAGCGGGGTTGAGCTGCTCGCCCATCTGCTGGGCCCTGCAGCCATTGCGGCAGAAAAGGAGGCTGCACAGGAGCTCTGCCACCTGCTCGACGGGCTGCCATTGGCGGTCGAAATTGCTGCCCAGCGGATTCTGGCGTCCCCTCGACGGGACCTGGGGCGTATGGTGCGCAGCCTGCGCACAGCTTCGGCCCGGCTGGCGCATGGGATTAGCAACCGTTCGGTGCGCACCAGTTTTGCCGTGAGCTGGGAAGGGATGGGCGATTCCCTCAAGCAGACGTTCGCTTTGGTCGGCCTGTTTGACGGCCGCTCTTTCAGCGCAGAGGCGATCGCAGCCCTCAGCCAGCTGGGCGCAGACGAGGTGCTCGACCAGCTTGAACTGTTGACGATGCTCTCGATGCTCAAATTTGCGGGCGATGACCGCTTTGTACAGCATCGTCTGCTGGCCGATTTTGCCCTGGAGAAGCTGGCAGAACTGCCCGACCCCTGGCAGCCGCAACGCCGCTATCTGAGGTATTATCAGGAGCTGGCCCAGCGCGCTGCGGGGGATTTTGCCCAGCTCGAACTGGAATGGGAACAGCTGTTTCACGCGGTTGAACTGGCCCAGCAGCTGCAGGCCTGGCCAGAATTGCTGGGGCTGGTCGATGCTGCGGCCGCCCCATGGTTTGCCCGCGCTCGATTCGACCAGGCTCGGCAGGGGTTTCTGGCCGGCCTGGCCGCCGCACAGCAGCTGGAAGACCCCCAGCGCTGTACCCGCTACGCATTTTTTCTGGGGCGGATCGCCCTGCGCCAGGACGACTATGCAGGTGCACAAACGCTGCTGCACCAGGCCATCGCCGGATTTTCTCAAAACGACAGCCGGGCGCGCATGGCGGAGGCACTGGTCGATCTGGCCGATGTGGAGATCGAACTGGGCACCTATGCGGCGGCTGCTCTCCATCTGCAGCAGGCCGAAGAGAGCTACTGTTCGCTGGCCCAACCGGTTGGGCTGGCGGCGGTGCGCTGCCGCCAGGCTTCGATCGCCTACGATCAGGGCGCACTGGCCCAGGCGACGGCGCTCTGTGAGAGCGGGCTGAGCCTGTTGCCAGCCGGTGGGGGCGATCTGGTGCGCTCGCGCATTCTGCGGCTACTGGCCGATGTGGCTTTGCAAGAGGAAGAGCTGACGCTCGCCCAACAGTATACTGTGCAGGCGCAGGGGCTTCACACGGCTACCAACGACCAGACCGAGCGGGCTGCTGTGCTCTTTGCGCAGGCCAAACTGGCCCATTACTTTGGCAACGAACAGGAAGCCTTGGAGTGCGCCCGGCAGAGTCTGGCCCTCTATGCCGCAATGGGAGACCGCAAGGCTGCTGCCGTGATCCACCTGCTGCTCTGTCGGGTGGCACGGGCGCTGGGCGACGAAGCCGGTTTCCAAAAGTATCTCCAGCAAGGGCGGGCGTTGGCGCTGGCCGTCCAAGATGTTCAGACCGCTGCTTTGTTTGAGGGGATCGTGACCCATTCAACTACCTAGAGGAAGGCTTATGAGCAGTCGCAAACCGATCAAAGTGACCTATTCTACGTTGGGCAGCCCAGATCCCTTGTTGCATACCTACTATGAGGAGGCATTGGCAGCAGCCCGGTCCGCCCTGGGGCAGACACACCGCATGTGGATTGGCGGCCAGTGGGTGGAGGCACAGGCCACCTTTGCCAAGCACAGCCCGATCGACACAAGCCTGGTGCTGGGACATTTTCAGGAGGGCGGCGCCGCAGAGATAGACCGGGCTGTGGCCGCCGCCCGCCGGGCAGCCCCTGGCTGGCGGGCTACCCCTTGGCAGGAACGGGTGGCGTTGCTGCGCAAGGTGGCTGCAACGATCAGCGACCGTCTGTTTGAGATCGCTGCGGTCAACAGCCTGGAGGTCGGCAAGAATCGGTTGGAAGCGTTGGGAGATGTCGAAGAGACGGCCGACTTCATCCGGATCTATTGCGATGTGATGGAGCAGCACAACGGCTTTGTCACCGAGCTGCGCGCCGAGAACGAGGCCTTTCGCAACCGCAGTGTGCTCAAACCGTACGGGGTCTGGGGCGTGATCTCGCCCTTCAATTTCCCGGTTGCGCTGTCAGGGGGACCGACAGCCGCAGCGCTCCTGGCGGGCAACACCGTCGTCCTCAAGCCAGCCGAAGACACCCCCTACAGCCCCACCTTGCTGCTCCACTGTTTTGTCGACGCAGGAATTCCGCCGGGCGTGGTCAACCTGGTCACCGGCCAGAAAGAGACCGGCCGTGCCTTGGTCGAGCACCCAGATGTGGATGGGATCACCTTTACCGGCAG
>CAIOHJ010000145.1 GCA_903858085.1 uncultured Chloroflexota bacterium | reverse complement strand
CCTTCGCCTCCTCCACATTCCAGGCGTCGTCGATCACGACCAGCACGCGGCGGTCGCCGAGCACCCGGCTCAGCCGCTCCAGACGCCGGTACACGTCCGGCTCGTCGGCCAGCTCCGCCCCCAGCGCAGCCGCCCACTGGTTCTGCACCGTCACCACATCGGGCTGCTGGCCCAGACCGCCCCACAGCACGCCGTCGGGCAACGCTGCCCGCATCCGCTCGTCGTGCGCCAGCGCCACGGCCAGGGCCGTCTTGCCCACGCCGTGCATGCCGTCGGTGGAGAGGGCGGGGCTGTGGCCGGCGACGAGACGGGAAACGAGGTCGTCGAGCAGGTCGTCGCGGCCGAGGAGGGGGGCGGCAGGTCTGGGCGGGACGGCGACCCAGAGATAATTGGATTGAACGCGCAGCAGCGCCTGCTGCAACAGCAGGCGAATGTCCCGCACCTCGCTCAGCGTCTGCGCTGCCGTGGCATGGGTGTCGCTTGCAACCAGTACACTCCAGAAGTTATAGAGCGGGCTCTCCACATCCTGGGCCGCGCGGCTGATTTCCTCCCCCAGATGCTGCAGAAACAGCGAGAGGCAGCCCTCCAGCACGAAGGGGATGCCTGTCAGGCGCTCCGGCCCGTGGACGGTGCGGAAATGCGTGTGCATGCGCTCGTTGTCGAGCGGTCTGCCCAGGATGGCGGCTTCGAGCAGCGCACGCGCTGCCTGGGGCAGAGCAAAGTAGTCGCAGAGCATCTCGCCCAGCGCCTGGAAATCGCCGGGGCCAAGATCGGGACGATCTCTTTTCAGGTCGGCTTCCATCTGGATCAGCATCCGGCGGGCGGAGCGCTGGATGACCTCCTCGACGGCCTTGCGCTGCGGGTCGCTGATGCGCCGGCGCCAGCTGTCGAGCTGCGGCTCTAAAAGCCACTGGGTGAGGCCGGCGGCAAGATTAAGGGTGAGGTCAGCGAGAATCATGGGCACTGACTCCTGCGCTGGGACGCCAGATGGCGTCGGTTTTGGGTGTTGGCGCACTGTGCTGGCAAGCTCGCCGTCACACTGTTATTTTTGCACATCCCCCCTCCGCCGTCAACCCACCCATTTGATCGTCGGCCAATGGGTGGGGTTCAAAATTTTGCGGAAAGCGTGTGTTGCACGAATTAACACCACAGCAGCAGAGCGCACAGCTTACACCAGACGCTGCGAATCAAGCGAAGTGATGGAGTATGTGTCCCGTCCAGACCATACACAACATGCCTCACGCGAAAGCACGAAGAAACTGCTCTGAACATCTTTGCAGCTTTGCGCGTAACATGCAGAAACCGTCCATGTAGTTCTTCGCGTGGGACATTGAGAAATCCTGCAAAACTTTGAACCACACCCGGAACACAAAAGTCAAATAACTACTGATGCTGTCGTGCCGGCAATCCCAGCGCCCGGCAATTGTGGTCCGGTGCTCAGCGGGGTCAAGGGCTGCGCAAGTCGGCAAACAGCCGTCGACTCTTGACCTCGCCTCTGCGCCGGACAGTTCGCCGGTTAACGCTGGGGATTGGCTCCGTCTGTGGGGCCGTCTCTGCGGTGGCCACCGGGTTAGCCGCCAGCAGTGGATTGATCTAGACCGCCTCTGGCACCTGCGGTGGTTCGGGCAAGTCGACGCTCATTCTCCCGCTGCAACCTGGCTACATCCTGCGCTTCCGGCGTTGGCCTGCGGCCACGCACCTTGATAGCCCTGGCCTGCAACTCGCCGTTGGCTCGTTGGCGCCGCCGCTCCACCTGGTGGGACGAATACAGCCCTTTTGTTTTTGTCAAACGAAAAGGGGACCAGTTTGGTCAACCCGAGCAAATTGTGATCAACGAAAAGGAGACCAGTTGATCATCGAAAAGGGAACCACCCTGCAAAAAGAGAGTGGTTCAGGCTATTGCAATTGACGTTGAAGGCGCTCGCGAAAGCGGTAGGACTCCGCGCCGGTGAACTCCAGGATGCGCAGCTTGTATTTGGCAGTGAAGGTCCGGCGTTTGAGTGATGGCTGTACTTCTGGATCGGGCACCGTCAGCGGTTTTGCGCCATTCGGCTGGACTACAGTTTCATTGTGAGACAATGCATGATCCTCCTTCGCCCTGATTCTACACGAATTTCGGCGTCGGTCATGTCTCATCCATTCTAGACACGCAGGGCAGGCAGATTGTGCATAGTGACGATCCTTGCCTGATTGAGGGGATATGCCGGTGTGTTGGTATTTCATGGAATCCTCATGGCCAGGAGACAGTAGCTGGGACTGTACTGCCCCCTGGCCATCGGGTAGTCTATATGGCAAAAGAAATCGGAGGGGTTCCGTAGATTGTAGCAGTTACCAGATGTAGTATCTGCGTTCCGAAAATTGTCTCCAGCTTTGCAGGTGACAGATTCAGAATTTCGCAGACATCGTATATCAGCAGCAGGCCGTTAAGAGCGTGTATATCTGGCAGTTCATCGGCGTAGTACAGCGCCATGTTACGCATGCGGTCCATTTGTTCATCGGTTACCATGTCGGGAGTCCTTCTTTGGCGGTCATGAATGTTTCAACAGATGTGCGGCTTGTGAAACCACCCAGTACGTCCAGCCCCGTTTGAACCCATTTACGGACGTCAAGGCCAGCGGTGTGCATTGCATTGACATCTTTGTATGTCTCGGGGCGCCAGCGACGGGCATTGTCCAAGGTCTGCAACCACCAGTTGGCAGCCCGATCACCTGCCTGGTTGGCATCTACATCGAAGGCAACCAAGACCAGCGGTACAATGGCGAGCTGAGCCAGCCATTTTGCCTGGCGGGAACCTGCCGTCGATCCGGTGGCCACAGCAACGACCAAATCGTTCGCTGTTTGCTGGATCGTGAGTGCGTCAATTTCGCCCTCTACCATGACAACCGGACGATCAGGTCCCAGTGCATCTGCGCCATAGAGTGCATGGGCAAAGCCAGCCGGGCCAAT
>CAIOHJ010000144.1 GCA_903858085.1 uncultured Chloroflexota bacterium | reverse complement strand
TCCACAGGAGACAGTCAAGAAATGGGTGCGTGCTGCCTCGGGCTGGGGCAGGTAGTGTGCGCTGACAGCCGGCTGTTCGAGAAACTGGCAGAGGTTCGATTTGCCGGTACCGGCCAGCCCGACCAGGCAGAAGGAGCCGCCCTGCTCGATGACCGTGAAGAGGCGCCTGAGCGTTTCTTGGCGATAGGTTGGCAAATAGCGGTTCAAAATTAGCGACATGGGGCACCTGGCACAGATCGGAAGGCGCTCTATCGATGCAAAAACAGCATACTATAATAACTCGGGGGTGTCAACCGTTTTTTTGCTGGGCCGGGCCATCGATTCTGCTTCTGTCCTATCTGCTTCTGTCCTAGGCAAGCCAGCGCCACAAGGTTCTCATTGGGATTGGCTGGTGCTGGGGGGTGGGTGGCTGTCGAGGGTGTAGAGTCCGGCATCGGTGGCGGCGATCCACTGGAGGCCATCCGTTGCCACGGTGTAGACGGTGCGGCCTGCCAGGCCTGCGTGCGACCAGCTGGCGCCGTGGTTCTGGCTCCACCAGAGGCCGGCCTCCTCGCTGCCTGCCCAGAGCAGGGAGCCTTTCTGGCCCAGATGAATCACCGTGGCGGTGGAGAGCACGGACTCCCAGGTGACGCCGTAGTCGGTGCTCTGCCAGAGCCCGTCGGTGCTCCCGGCCCACAACACGCCCTTCTCATCTTGTTGCAGTGCATAGAGGGTCTGGTGGCGCAGCGCGCCGGGCAATTTGAACCAGCTGGCGCCGTGGTCGTCGCTGCGGTAGAGCCCCTCGATCGTGCCGACCGTGTACTGGCCGGGGGTGGGGTGGCGCAGGAGAGCGAGGATGCTGAGGGTTTCGAGTCCGGCCCCGAGCCGGGCGACGGTGGTGCCGCCGTCCTGGCTGACACCGATGTCGTTGCCCCAGCTGCCGGCCCACAGCTGAGTGGGGTCAGCTGGGTTGGGGCTGACGGTAAAGAAGGTGACGCCCTCCAGCCCTTGGGTCTGTTGCCAGCGAGTCGGCCCGTGCTGTCTGTCGTCTGTCCAGGCCAGGCCGGCGGCATGTGCGAGGTAAAGTCGGCCGCGGGGATCGAGGGCCAGGTCCCAGACGATCCAGGGGGGGCTGGCGGGCTGCCAGCTGCTTCCGGCATCGGTGCTGCGCCAGAGTCCGACTGGGGTGGCTGCCAGCCAGTGGCGGGGATCGGCCGGGTCGATCTGCAGATCGGTCACAGTGGAGGGGGTGCCCTTGGCGGCGCGCCAGGCAGTGTCAAGGGGCGCGTCCGTGGCGGCGGTAAAAAGTCCGTTGGTGGTGGCGACCAGCAGCCAGGGACCCAGACGCATTCCTGCGCCAAATTCGAGGAAGTCGAACAGGCTGCCGTCGACCCGTGTCCAGGTGCCGTTGGCTGACAGCTGCCAGAGTCCGTTTTGGTGGGCACCGGCCAGGGTGCCGGCGTCGCAGCAGCCGATGAGCACTTCCAGCGATCCTGGAAGATCGGGGGGGCCAAAGGGGAGCCAGCTGGCCTTCTCCTGTGCCCAGCGCCAGAGGGATCCTTCGCTGCGGGCGACCAAGGTCCCGTCGTTGCCGATCCACAGACGGGTGACGTAGTTGGCGTCGTCGGGGGTGCGTGTGCGGGCGGGCAATGGGGCCAGCGGGTGCCAGCCTTTGGGTTCGCTGAATTGGAAGAGACCGGCATCGGTGGCGGCGAACAAGGTTGGGCCGTCGGCGGCCAGATCGAACACGGTGCGTCCTTGCAGGGCTGTCGGGGACCAGGGGCCGGCCGGGTGGGGGGCCTGCCAGAGTCCATCTGCTGCGAAGGCGGCATACCAGAGCGTTTCTCTGTGCCAGGCGAGCGAAGCGGGGCGGGCGGGTGTGCCGGCGGTTGGCAGCCAGCTGTTGCCCTGGCGCCAGAACAGCCCGGCGTCGGTGGCGGCGACCTGGCGAATGCCGTCGTCGGCAACGTCGAGAAAGAGCAGATCGGTGCGGCCAGCCTCCTGGGCAGTCAGTGTCAGCTGACCTGCCTCGTCGAAGCGGCCATGCCAGAGCTGGCCGCGGCGGTTGGTCGTCAGCCAGACCCCTGTGCCGTCTGCGGCAGGGCGCAGGCGGACCGCCTCGCTCCAGCCTGGTGGGGAGGCGGGGAGGGGGCGCCAGCGGCTGCCTGTCGCTGGGGGGAGGGGGGGAGCGAGGCGTGCATGGCGGAACTGGAAATTTTCGAAGCGCCACCAGCGCCAGGAGCGGGCTGGGTTGCGGCTGCCGCTGACGATGCGCAGGTGGTTGAGGCCGCTCTGCAGCACTCCTGCGGGCAGGGTCATCTGCTGGGTGACCCAGGTGCTGGTTGGGTCTGGGCGGCTGCGCGGGTGCAGGGTACCGATCGGATGGTCGTTGACCCAGACGGTGTTGGTCGGCTGGTCGACCTGCAGCGTCTCCAGCACCAGGGTCTGGGTGAGCAAAGACTGGGAGGCGTCGACAAAAAACTCTCCCTGCCACTCTGGGCTGAAATGTTCTCCCCCGCGGTAGAGATGGACCCAGTGCGGGTGCAGCTCGCCCCGATCGCCGAGCCGGACAACGACGTCGGGGGCGGTGATGGGGATCGGATGGGGGGTTTGTGGGCTGGGGGGGGGCCGTCGGTGACGGGCGACCAGTGCTTTGTATGCCAGGCTGGCGCGATCTGGGCCCTGCCAGAAGGCGTAGCCGTAGAGGTCGGCTGTGCGATTCAGCTCCCACAGTGCCATCCGCTGCAGCCAGGGGTAGGTGGCTCCTTGTTCCAGGGCAGCGAGTGTGTAGGTGCGTTGACGTGCGGGGGAGACGACCTGCCAGCGGTCGGCCGGGTTGGGGGCGGCGGTGCGCCAGCCCATTTCGGTGATCCAGACCGGTTTGGCGGCGTCGCCGTGTGCGACCATGTGTGCGCGCTGCAGTTCCAGCCGTCGGAAGTTGAGCTGGTCGGGGGCTGGCGGATCCTCGGGGGGGCGGCCGAACCCATAGGGGTGGGTGGCCAGCACGTCGAAGAAGGCGGCAGCGCCAGCTGCGTAGAGTGCCTCCAGGAAATCCAGGTCGTTGACGGCGTCGGGGCCGTTGTCGAGGGTGAATGCCAGCCCGGCGGCGGCAACGGGCAGGGTAGGGGCGACCGACTTGACAGTCGCGTAGGCTGCGGCGAGCATGGCGGTGTAGCCGGCTGGGTCGGGGGGGCTGCCGTTCCATTCGAGCGCCAGATTGGGTTCGTTCCAGACGATCACCCCAGCAAGTTCGTCGGCGTACCTTTGGGTGACGTGGCGGACAAAGGCGGCGTAGGCGTCGAGCGACCAGGGGGCTGGTGAATGGGGGTCGAGCGCCCAGTCGGGGGGGCGGTCGAGCCGGGCGACCACCTGCAGGCCTGCAAAGCGTGCTGCGCGCATGGCTGCATCGGGAACCTCCCAGTAGAGGAAATTGGGAACCGGCTCGATGTCGCGCCAGGAAAAGACGACCACGACAAAGGAGGCGCCGGCTGCCTGGGCTGCCTGCAGATGGGCAGCGTCCCCCTGGGCCACATGCATGCCGAGCGCAGGGGAGGGGGGCTCTGCCTGGGCTGGGGAGCCCCAGAACAGGCAGAGCAGGGCGAGCAGGCAGCCGCAGAGCGATCGCATCTTCAGTGAGCAGGTGGCCATTGCGCTGTAGATATTTTCTTCTCCCAATGTGCTTTCTCGGATGGAAGACGTCCCAACGGCAGCGTCGGGTAGAAAACTTTTGGTCCAGCTTTCCTGCTTGAAGAGTATACACTTGTCCAGATCGGTGCCGTAGCGGTTGTTCCAGTCTACCAGGGCGTTGGCTGCCAGCGTGTAGCTCAAGATGACGTCGCTGATGCCCATTCTGCTGGTGACGGATCTAGTGACAGCGCGGCGGCTGATTGAAGAGGGGTAG
>CAIOHJ010000143.1 GCA_903858085.1 uncultured Chloroflexota bacterium | reverse complement strand
TGTCATCAGGACCTCCTTCTAGCGCCCCTCACCGGCTGGTCGGCACGTTCCTCTCCGCCATGGCAAAGAAGGGCACACCCACCACCAGGTAGCCACGCCCCAGCCAGCGCCGCCGCAGATCGATACGTGCCCCCGACGCGTGCAGCAGCTGCCACTGTGCCTGGCTCTCGCCCCGGCTCACCCAGATCGAGCGGCCGTGGCGGCTGACCAGTGCACGCAAGGTGTCCATGTCCTCGTCACGCAGCACCACGACCGCCCGCGCAAAGAAAGATCGCTCCTCAAACGGGAAGGTGTCGCGGTCGCCCAGGTCGACGATGCTGCGGCAGTGGGTCGGCAGGTTGAGCCCTTCCGGCCCTTCGATTCCCTCCGCCCGCGTCGTGTAGAGAGTCTGTGTGCGAACGTCGCTGCGCAACCGATCGCACAGATCCTCGACCAGCGCCCGCGCAGCCTCCGGCGCACGCGGCACGTTGGCGAGACTGGCCGGCAGCTCGGCGGGCAGGTCGAAGACGAACTCGCTGAAGAGCAGATAGCGCCACGCTTCGTCGCCGATGGCATCCCAGCTCTTCGAGCGCGTGATGAGGCGCAGTTCGAGCGTCATCTTGAGCAGGCTCTTGGCCTCGGTGACCCAGCCATCCTGCCCTTTGAGCGCCGCCTTCTGCCCATCGATCGGGGCCAGCAGCGCAAAGAGAATGTCGCGGGCGGAATCGACCTTGAGCAGCGCTTGAAGCTGCGGCCAGCCCGTGCAGCCGCCCACCGCATCGACCCTGTCAAAGGTCGGATTCGGATTCTCGGCAAAGATGCGGCGGATTGCGGTGGTGTGGTCGGGCCTGGCCTTGAGGCAGAGTGCCAGGTAGTCGTCGCCGCTGTTGAGCGGGTCCGGGAAGCAACCGCCCATCTCGGCATAGAGGGAGAACGGGTCGCGCTGCTTCTGTTCGTCGGTCATGGGCGCCGGCACCGGCACGTAGACCAGCAACTGCCTGACCGCCGGATGCGTCGAGGCGCCCATCTCCTGCAGTGCGGCCAGCGCCGCCTCACGGCTCTCGATGCTACTCTCGCTGGCGTCGATGACGCGCAGGCGCTCCCCGCTCAGCGCCAGGCAGAGGTCGCGGTAGCGCCGGTCGGCGTCATAGACGACCAGCGTCTGGCGCTCCTCCAGCCGCTTGCGCACAATTTCCTGTTGGATAAACTCGGCGATCTTCATCGAAAAGACCTCGTGGTGGTCTAGCTGTCAGGGTTCAAGTCGGCCCAGGTGCGGCCATATGCGTGCTCATTCACCAGCCTGGCCGCCATAGTTTTCATCATGAACCGCACGGCGATCCGCTTCCAGCGCAGCAGCCAGATCGTCCTCGTCCAGTCCGGCGCGCTGCGCCTGCTCGGTCATTGCCCGCCCTAGCCCTCGTAGTTCCTGCTGCGCACGCCAGCGCAGGAAGTCGTCGTATTCGCGCATGCCGATGAGGGCTGCAACGGCAATCCCACCATTTTCGATGAGAAAATGCTCCCGGCCCTGCTGTGCCCGTTTGAGTAAGTCGGCAAAGTGGCTGCGCGCCTCCCTTGCCTCCACACGGACCAAGACCGATGATTCCGTATTCATGACGTTACGGCTCACTCGCCTGCGTCATGCAGCACGCGCTGATAGAGCGCATCGCTGATCCAGAAACCAGCTTGCAAGCGCAGTGCGTCGATGATCGGACGCACCTGAGGAATCAGGCCACGCTGCTTGCATTGGACCAGCACGCCGATCAACCCCATGTAGGGGACGCCGAGATGCTGTGCGCTTTCACGGCCGATGCGCTCGTCGATCAGCAGGAGATCGGCGTTCATCTCCATGGCCAGCGCAATGGCCTCCGCTTCGCCGGCGTCCAGGTCCTGGCGCAGTGACAGCACCAGTTCCCGGTTCGTCACCGTCCGCACCGATAGCCAAGACGCACGTTCAATCTGCTGCGCGCTCGGCAGATGCGCGCCCTTGACGACCAGTTCCTGCCAGACTGCATCCGGGATCATCAGCGCGCCATACAACTGCTCCAGCAGATCGAGCCGTCCGATCAGGGCAAGATTGGTGACCGGCGACGTATTGCTGACGACGATCATGCGGCATCAAGACGTGAAAGGGTGGCCAGGTCTTCTTCGTACTCCTCGATGTCGTAGTGCACGGGGATGCGCCGGCTAGCCAGCAACTGCTGGAACTCCCAGAAGCCCATATGCGCCACTTCACGCGCCTTGCCAAAGGACAACCTGCCTTCGGCAAAGAGGTGCACCGCCAACTCGCGCTGAAGCTCTGACGCAGTCATGCGCGCCGCATGCAGCACCTCGCGCGGAATCTCGATCTGTACCATTGCGGACATGGTGTCTACTCCCTGCTTACCACTCAAACGCCTTCAACCGTGAGACAACGGCAAACGGCGCAGATTCACTAGCCGGTACCTTTCCGGACCTAGTATACATCACATCGGTTCACTGCCGCGGCCATCGTGGTCACGTGCTGTTCTGCCTCACATTTGCACCGGTACGCGCTGACCCAACGGAGACACGACGGACTATGGGTGAGGTGCAATCACACGCGGACATGGAGGCGGATAGCGCCAGCAATCCGGTGGATTTGTGGTCTTTTCGCCCCCAATAGATGCGCCAGCGGCCGTTATCATCGACATAGACCAACTGCGGCTGATTCTCGTAGTATGCCAACAACGGCACCTTCGGTTGCGGCATATGATCCGGCGTATACCATTCGTCCTGATCAATGCCGACGTTCGCCCAGCCTAGATTGTGGGTGACATCATACACACCGTAGGGCGCCACCTTGCCCAGTTCCGGGATGACAAAGTCATGCACCACTTCGGGATCGCCCTCAGGCCGCAGTTCGCGTCCGTTGTTCTTGAAGTCGCCGACCCGTTCCTTCTTTTTGGTATCCACCGAAATCACTGGCTGTCCAGCCGCCAGGAAGGCCTTGACCTCGGCCTGAATATACTCAAACTGGGCGTCGCGGTCTGGGTGGGCGCTGCCCTCACCCGTCTTGCGGTTCGCCTGCAAGCGATACCCCAGTTCTTTCAGCAGGTTCGCCACCAGGGTATGGCTCACCTGGTGGCCTTGGCGCATGAGTTCATCCGCCAGCTTGCGCACGCTCTTGCTGGTCCAACGCAAAGGCGATTCGGGATCGCCGCGGCTCACCGGTTCGACCCACCGCTCCAGATCGGCCAGCAAGGTCGGATCCTTGACCACCGCCCGCTTGCGCCCACCGCCAGACCGCCGGATGCGCTGGCCCAAGCTGGCATCCGGCGTCGCCAACTCTTGCAGACCCCGAGCAATGGTCTTGCGCGCAACGCCGGTGGCGTCGGCGACCGCCGAGATGCCACCGCGCCCCAGGCTCTGCGCTTCAGCCGCCGCCGCCAGGCGCCGCTGACGTTCGTTCAGAAACGGTTTCAGGCGCACAAAACGTTCTTTGATCGCAGTTGTATCCATGGCCACCAGTATGCCATAGCTGCGTTGGTCGGCCAAATCGAGTAGATTATTTTATGACGATTTCTTACGCATGACCAGACGCTGCGACGGACGCCTCCTGAGGAACACGACCAGCCCCAGCAGCCAGTTGCGGCGCAAGTTCGATGTACGCCAGGCGTAGGAATGCTTTGGGTCTGTCAGCAGGATGTCGTTTTTCTGCAACGTACTTGTTGGGATTCGCTTGAACAGTCGATCGGGGAACGAAGGCAAGCAGTTGAATCGCTACCCAACCCGCTCCATCGCTTCGATCTGCAGCCAGCCGCCACCCCATTCATCCTCCAGCCAGCGGCCGCGGATGTGCAGCACGGCCCATGCTGGCGGGTTGTTGACCCCGCGCGGCGGGAGAGCGCTGCAAAAATTGACGCCGTCGCTCAGGTAAAAGCCTTTGCCGCCATTCCAGCCAGGCAGCCGCATGCCGGCGACCCGCACCGGCTGGCGTGGCATGGCAGCCGCCCCAGCCAGCGTGACGCAGCCGTCTCCGACGTGCGGCCACAGTTCAAGCGGCTGCACGCTGACCGGCTGCCCCAAGATGTGCTGCTCCCATTCCAGCCGCTGTGCAGCGTCTTCCGGCGGCGTCTGCTGCGCCATAAATGCAAAAGCCACCTGCTGCGCGCCAGCAGCTGCGTTGTGCTCCGCTTCATCAAGCAGGGCAGCACGGCTTTCGCCCAGCCCGTCAAGGGCACCGCACTGGATCAGATGGGCGATCTCCTTGCGCTGCAACGACACGCGGCGCAGCAGGTCAGCCAGAGCGCAAAATGGCGCACGGCTGCGCTCCGCCAGGATCGCCTGCACGCTCGTCTGGCGCAGGTCGCGCACCTGGTTCAACCCCATGTAGAGCAGGGCACCTGCACTTTGGGTTGCCGGTGCCAATGTGAACTCGCCGTTGCTGAAGTTGATATGCGGTGGGCGCACGCCGATGCCCAGCCGCCGCGCCTCGGCAATGTAGATCGCCGGATGGTGGAAGCCACCCCAGTTCGCCAGCCGTGCCGCCAGAAACGCCGTCGGCCAGTGCGCACGCACGTACGCCGAGCGGTAGCTCACGTCGGCGTAGGCGGTGGCGTGCCCCTGGTTGAAGCCGTAGCCGGCAAAAGGGGCCACCTGCTCCCACAAGGCGCACGCCTGTGGCTCGCTCAACGCCGGGCCGTCGGGCACCGCACGCTGGCAGCCCACCACAAAACGCTCGCGCATCGCCTCCATCTCCGCACCCTGAAACTTGCTCATCCCCTTGCGCAAAGAATCAGCCTCCGCCCACGACAGCCCGGCAATCTCCCGCGCAATGCGCAGCACCTGCTCCTGAAAAATCAGCACCCCCTGGGTGCGGCGCAGGATCGGTTCCAGCGCCGGGTGCAGAAAACGCACCGGCTCTTCCCCGCGGTAGCGGCGGATGAAGTGCTGCGCCATGCCCCCCAACGCCGGGCCAGGTTTGAAAAAAGCGTTGGCAACAGCCAGGTCCTGCACTGTGCGCACCTTGAGCTGGCGCAGGGTCCGTTGGGCGCCGCTCGATTCGCACTGAAAGACGCCGATCGTCTCCCCGCGCGCCAGCATCGCACCGGTCAACGGATCGTCGAGCGGAATGGCGTCGACGCGAAAGCCCGGATCCCCGTACCGCCGCACCAGGTCGGCAGCGTCGGCCAGCACTGTCAGCGCACGAATGCCGAGCAGGTCGATCTTGGGCAGGCCGATCGTCTCAACATCGCTGTGGTCGAACTGCGTGATCAAAAAGCCTTTGGGCGCCATCTGCACCGGCACGATATCGGTCAGCGGCCCCGGCGCAATCACGACGCCGCCAGGATGCACGCTCAGGTGGTCGGGCTGGTGCAGCAGACCGAACGCGGCACGCACCACCGGGTGCAGCGCCGCATCCTCCACCCTTGTCAGCGCAGCATCAAGCGTCTGCACGCCGCGCCGGCGCGGGTCGGGATGCCAATCCTCCGGCAGCAGCTTGATCAGACGGTCGGTCGTTGGCCCGTCTAGCCCATAGGCTTTGGCGCTTTCCCGCAGGGCAGAGCGCAGCCGCAGCGTGCTGACCGTGGCCACCATCGCCACCTGCTCGGCACCGTAACGCTGACGCACATACCCAAGCACTTCGTCGCGGCGCACACTGCACAAGTCCAGGTCGATGTCGGGCAGGCTGCTGCGCGCCGGGTTGAGAAAGCGCTCAAAGAGCAGGTCGTGTTCGATCGGGTCGACCGTTGTGATGCCGACGCAATAGGCGACGAGCGAATTCGCCACACTGCCGCGCGTCGAGACGGGGATGTCATGGCTGCGCGCATAGCGCACGATGTCCGCCACAAGCAGAAAAAGCGGTGCAAAGCCATGACGGGCGATGGCAGCCAACTCGACGGCGAGACGCTCCGCGCGCTGCGGCCCGTCACTGTGCAGAGGCACATCGCCGTAGCGCCGACGCAGCCCGGCGGTTGCCTGTTCTGTCAACACCTGGTCAGGGGTACGCGCAGCGGGCAACGCCAGCACAGGCCAGATCGGGCGGCCGTCGGGCAGCGCTGGCTGGCAGTGGGCGGCAATCTCAACAGTGGCGTGCAGCGCAGCAGGAAAGGCCGCGTAGCGCTGCGCCATCTCCGACGGCGCTGGCCAGTGCAGCATGACCCCCTCTTCGCCGCCGTCCAGCCGATCGGCGGCCGCCAACGCGTCGAGCGTCGTGTTGCGTGCGATCGCCGCCAGCAGGTGCAGGCGGCTCCGCTCCTCGGCTTCCAGAGAGTAGATCGGCTGCGCTGCGACGACGCCGAGGCCAAAACGCGCGGCCAGCGCCTCAATCTCGCGCCCGACAGCCGGGCCCTCCGGCGCCGAACAGTCGATGCTCAACCAGGCGCGTTCGCCAAAGACACCCGCCAGCCAGCTTGTCACCCGCCCGGCAGCAGCGCGTTCGCCCAGCCGCAGCAGGGCATCGACCCACCCGCGGCGCCCGCCCGACAGGCAGATCAGGCCGGCATGGTGTGTCTTCAATTCGTCCCAGGTCAGGCGGGTCCTGACAGAGGCCGGCGCCGCCTGCAGCAGCGAGGTGAGGCGGCAGAGCGAACGGTAGCCCGCAGGGCCGGTTGCCAGCAGCGTGAGTTCGCCGGGTGAACCGAGCATGGTTGCGCCGTGCGGCGCTTCGACGCACGCCGTCATGCCGATGATCGGCTGCACAGCGGCGGCAAGACAGGCACGCTGGAACGCCACAGCCCCATAGAGCACATTGGTATCGGCGATCGCCAGGTGCGCCATGTGCGTTTGGGCGGCACGCTCGGCCAGTGCCTCGACAGACGCCGTGGCACACAACAGGCTGAACCAGGAGCGAACGTTGAGATGAACAACCGCCGCAGGTTCGTGCATCATCTTTCGATCTTACGCCGGGCAGAAGGAATCTCCAAGCTTCCCAGCAGGCGATCGAGCGTCAGCCCCCCGCCTGCTGCACATGGCAGCAGACAGTTTCTGTGGTACACTCGAAGCTGCTTTTTTGTTGGCTGCGTTGACTTTTTCGCAGCTCCTCAACCGCATCACACGGAGTTTGGCAATGCAAACCCAGGCACACTCCACAAAAAGCGTCTTGCGCCATGTCGTGCTCTTCAGCTTCACACCGGCGACGACCCCCGACCAGGTACACACCTTCGAGGAGGCCTTCGCCAATCTGCCCAGCCAGATCCCAGAAATCCTCGACTTCGAGTGGGGCACGGATGTCAGCGTCGAGAACGCTGCACGCGGCTACACCCACTGCTTCCTGGTCACCTTTCGCGACGAAGCAGGCCGCGACCTCTACCTGCCACACCCGGCACATCAACGCTTTGTCGAGCAGATTGGGCCCCACCTTGCCCAGGTGCTGGTGCTAGACTACCAAAGCAGATAAGACAGGCACCGGTCTGGCCAGTTTGAATGGGCGCTCGCAGCCATCCATGCCACCGCCCACTCCAGTGTCGTCCGCGCTCTGGCCTGCCAACAGCCCTGGTCGCTCCCCCCCCATAAAAGGGTAGCCACCGGCTGGAGGGACTTGTCAGCCGATGACCTCTTTCAACACACGCAGCCAGTTTCCATACAGCACCTTCTCGATCTCGTCGTCGCCGAAGCCACGCTCGATCAGACGCTCTGTCAGGGTGCGGGCATGGCTGTGATTGGTGAGACCAGGCACAGGGTGGGCCTGGATCGTGGCGATGGCGGCCTGCTGTTCGGGCGTCCAGTGACGAAAGAGAAACTCAATGAAGTCAAAGCCGATGCCCACGGCGTCGATGCCAGCCAGCTCAGCCACATAGGCGATGTGATCGACATAGTGGTCGAGGGTTGCCTTTTCTTTTTGTGACGAGAGCAACACGGCGTTGATGCCGATCACGCCGCCGCGTTCACCCACCGCGCGCAGATGCGCGTCGCTGGTGTTGCGTTCGATATCGTGAAAATGGCGCGGGTTGGTGTGCGAGATGATCAGCGCGCCGTTGGTCAGCGCCAGCAGCTCCTCCGTGCCCGCCGCGTTGAGGTGCGCCAGGTCGAGCAGGATGCCCAGCCGCTGGCACTCCTGGACAACTGCCCTGCCAAAACGACTCAGCCCCGCCGGCGAAGACCCCGCCGGCGCAAAAAGACCGCCGTCGCCGGCGGCGTTGCGCCGCGCATGGGTCAAACCAAGGCTGCGCACCCCCAGCTCATAAAAGACGCGCAGCAGATGCAGATCTGTCCCCAACGGTTCGACGCCCTCCATCGTGATCAACACGCCAATCTTGCCGGCAGCACGCGCCTGCTCGACCGCAGCATAGCTGCGGCAGATCACCACCTCGTCGGCGGCCAACGCCGCTTCTTCGTAGAGACAGGCAACCTGGTCAAGCGCCACACGCAACCCAAGCTCTGGCAGATCCTTGTCCTCCACAAAGATCGCAGCGCCGATCAAACCGACGCCACCCGCGCGCAACTCAGGCAGATACTCGTTGCGCAGCAGCCCGCGCTGCGTGCGTCGGTCGTACAGGTCAAGCGGCAGGTCGAAATGCATATCGACAATGCCCGCACCATGAAGACGGTCGATGCGGGTCTCCGGTGTGTACTGCATATGGACACCTTTCTGCACTGTGGCGAAACAACATCCTGAACTGCGCAGCTCCTGCAATCGACTGTCGTGGCCCGCCGCTGCGTTCAGCGCAGCACGACTTTTTTCACCGTTCCCCTGCCTGTCCGTCGGGCGCCCTCTGGAGCAGAACAGCCGCAGAATAGGGGGGCAGGCTGACAGTGGTCACACTCTGAACGGTCAGCGACCCGGTAGGAACGCCGTCTGCACCGACCGGCCCGCCCCCCTCCGGCTGCACCTGCCAGAGCGTCCCACCCAGGTTCACGACGATCGGGTCGCCCTCCTCCGCCGGGTTGACCAGGACAAAGCCGTTGGTAAAATCGCGACGATAGACAGCGTCGCTGGCCAGATCGTCGATCGCCGCAACCGGCGGCTGCAGCGGCGTGCCGATGGCAATGTCGTATTCGGGCCACCACTCCGGCGCCATCTCCGACTCCAGGTTGAGATAGGTGCGGTCGCCTTTGATCAACAGATAGCTGCCCAGGGCAAAGAGCCGCTCGCGACCGTCGCCCGTGTACGCCTGGGCGATCACGGCTTTGCCCTGGCGGATCAGACCGAGCGCCCGGTTCATCTGCAAGCGCCAGTCCTCGACCGCATACGGCGCCCCTGCGCCCCACATCGCAAACCCCTCGAACATCGCGCCGTCGACGGCGGCGTAGGTCGTCGGGTCGCGCGTCGTCACCCAGTTGCCGACATTGGGCACGAGGGCATAGTCGCCTACAGGTTGCGTCTGCAGCCAGGCCAGCCAGGCGTCGATGCGGCTGGCCCAGGTGTTTTCATAGGTCAAGTCGAAGGGCGGCAGCGCCGGGTCGTAGCGGTCGCTGCCGAGATAATTGGGCACGCTGAGGCTGTCGATAAAGACACCGTCGTTGGCGTTGGCCTGAAGCTGGCGCAACACCTCCCCCTGCCAATACGCCCGCCAGCCAGGGCTCTCCAGATTCATCAGCCACCAGCCCCAGTCGCAGTTGAGGACGCGGGAGGCGCTGCTTTCCGGCCAGTGCGCAAACCACTCCTCCTGCACGGCGTCCTCGCCCGGCCACTCCTGCACCCACGCGGCGCCCTCCACCACGCGCACGTACTCGCCGGCCGGCTGGCAGCCATTCTCAATGGCACGGTAGCCGAGCGCCAACCCCAGCCGGTAGTGCAGGATCAGCAGGTTGGGGTTGTAGCTGCGCAGCGTATCGGCGTCGGGGCGCGTCATCTTCTGCACGCCCGCATAGTGCGTGGCGGCAAACTGCCACTGCGCGTCGCTGAGGGTGGGCAGCAGCTGGTCGTTGAAAACATGGATGCCGTCGCGGGTGTCAGGCCAGGTGCGCACGACGGCAGTCGGCGTGGCAGTCGGCGTGGCAGTCGGCGTGACAGTCGGCGTGACAGTCGGCGTGACAGTCGCTGCTGCGGCCTGCACCACCGGCAGATAGGCTGTGCGCGCGATAGGAAGATCTCCTGTCGGCGCCAGGATCAGCCGGTTGCCATCGGGGTCGTTGAGCGCAAAGGCGGGCACGGTGATCAGCCCGTCGCTGTCTGCCGTGACGACGCCGCTGTCCACCAGCAGACCGTCGCGCACACGGCGGTTCTCCCAGCGATAGTGGGCGCCGGCAGCCCGCACGAAATGCTGCGTGCGTCGCGGGGTGATGTCGACGGTGAGCGGCTGGCCGCTGCCGCACTCGTTGCTGTACCGATCCACCTCCTGGTAGCAAAAGCTCATCGCCCACTGTGTCGATGTATCGACCGGCGCGCCGTCCCACGCATCCCACGATGCCGACCAGCGCACAGCCAGGTTGTACGCGCCCAGACCTGTGGGTGGGAGTGCTGCGTTGGTGCTGCCGTTGCTGAGGCCGGGCACGCTCTCGTTGCGCACGGGCAAAAAGCGAAAGAAGGGGACGAGCGCGCCGCCAGGCCGCGTATCCAGATCCAGGTTGTAGAGCGAGCCGCCAAAGCCTGTCCACGAATGGCCGCCTGCCACCGCCGCGCCGCCCCAGACCTGGCGGCTGCTGTTGAGCGCCGGGTAGACCGGCTGTCCCTGTGTGCTCCATTCGATCACATCGTCCTCAACGCCGTGCGCGATCCCCAGCGGGGTGGCGTCGCGCCCACGTCGGGCGACCAGCTGCGCCTGGTGGTTCTGCCAGCTCCAGACGCTGGTGCCATTGTAGGCTTGCAGCGCTGCCCCCCAGCCCCCCGGCGCGCTGCTGCTGACCGGCAGGTTGTCGGCGACAGCCCCCCACTTCGGCTCGACATCAGGGCGCCAATCCACGCCGCCGCCGTCGCCCGACGTGGCATAGTCGGTCATCGGCTGGCCAGCGTAGGCGGCGGCAAAGACGTTGGGATAGCGCAGGGCAAAGGCAAGTGTTCCGCTGGCCCCCATCGACCCGCCGAAGACAAAGACACGATCCGCATCGGCGGCGGGGCCGGGCGGGTCGCGCAGCAGGTCATAGACCATGCGCAGCACACGCTGCTCGGTGTAGTTCACAATGGTATCGCCCGTGGCGGGCATGTCGCTGACGCGGTAGTCGTGTGTCCGCGCAAAGCCGAACCACCACGTCTCGCTCTGATCGATCGGGTAGATGCGGTAGACGCACCAGCCGTAGGGGTCAGGGTCTGCGGTGCGGGGGGCATAGCTGTTGCCATCCCAGCCGTGCAGCGACACCACCACCGGCACGGTCGCTGGCAGCGCACCGCCGCACTCTGCGGCGCTGGGCGCATAGACGGCATAATCGTAGGCGTACTGGATGGCGTCGGCGGATGCAGCAGCCCCCAGACCGTAAAAGCCGTTGCCAGGGTTGGGCGCGTGAAAGGTGACGTTCCAGTCGCGCAGCGACATGTACTGAATAAAAATGTGGCCGCCCGGATCGATGGCATCGACAGAAATCTCGACAGGCAACGGGTCAGCGACCTGTTCCGCAACGGGGCCTGTCGTGTTGCCGGTGCCAAACTCTGTGCGATTCTCGATGCCATCTGTCACGGTTGTGACGGCGTAGTAACCGCTGCCGCCCTGCGCGCCCGCAAAATCAACCGGCGCCAGCGTCCACACCAGCAACCCGAGACCTGCCGCCAGCGGCGCCGCGCCTTCCTCGATCACAAAACGCTCGACATAGCGCTCGTCCCAGACGCCGCTGGACTGCACGTTGTAACGATTGGCGTAAAAGCGCGCCGAATCTTGCGGCACGTCGGCGTAGAGCAACGTTGCCTGCGCCAGGTTGGTGGCGTCGATCGCTGCATGGTGGCGATAGACACGGTAGCGCACGCCGGCGCCGGGCTGCTCCTGCCAGGTGAGAAAGGTCTGCCCGCTGCGGTGCAGGGCAGTCAGGGCAGTCGGCTGGGCGGCAGGGGCGACGGGGATGGCAACTACCTGCCACGGAGCACGCAACGCTGCACCGATCAGGAGCAGCACAGCCGCCAGCAACCCCACAACCAACCAATGACGGGTGTACCCCATTTGTGTGTCTCCTCTCCCAAAGTACTGGATCAAGTCACCGATGGCACGGCGACACTGGCCCGGTAGGCTATGCGCTCGGCGAAGCTGGGGGTGGTCTCCGGCCTGACCATGCGGTCGCGGAGGCAATGTGAAAGAACCCCACACCGAGTTTGGCGGCGGTGGCGCCACATACCCGCTCTCTGTTTCCACCAAGGTGTCAAATGCATCTTCGAACCGTGTGCATTCGGCTGCGGTGGGTGCCTGTTTGTAGGCCAACAGGTCACGAGAAACCTTCCCACAGCGTTCCCCAAACGCAGCGAGTTCTGCCTGATGATGGGGCCAGGCATAGGTTGGCGGCAACAGCGCAATTGGCGTTCGCCTCAAGAATTTGAAAGATACGCACAGTTTTACATCCTACCCGCTGCTGACCGCATTGAGCAATTCCGTGGCAGAGGTCTCCGCCAGAAAGTGCGTGTAGGCTGCGGACATCAGAAAATCGGCGGCAGCGTCCAGATAGCACTTTATTTCGTGTGGCCCCAGTTGCTGCAGATAGCGCTCCAGTTCGGCCATGCTGCCCAAACGTCGATAGTCGATAAAGCATTCTGGCGGGACTTGTTCAGATACCGTTGGATCGCCCCAGTAGATGGGAATACAACCGGCGAGCAGGCAGTCAAACAACTTCTCCGTAAGATAGCCGGAGAAGACGGTGTTCTCAAAGCAGACGGCAAAGCGATACTGGGCTAATATGCTGCGTTTGGCGCTGATGCCCGCTGTGATCGCGCCGCGGTTTGCCCGCTTTACGGCAGCCTGAGTAGCACGACTGGCGCGGTGCACTGGCTGCTCCCAACCATACCCGTAGAGGTGAAAGCTGTCATAGCGGGCGAAGTAGCGGATGGCAGCTAGCCGATCCGCATAGAGTTCGCGCCCGCGCAGCAACGGATCGATCGTGCGTAGCGCCCAGTAAGTGGCTTCTGCTCGCCAGCGTTGCGTCCAGGGTTGCCCAGGGGCAATGCTGCCAGCACGTTTATTACTGTTGATGAGCACTAAAAAGTTGCGCTCCGCCCACGGGATAAGCGACAGACGCTCGCGGCTGTCCATGGCAATGTGCAGGGGGTGAAAATGGGTAGGCAGGTTAGCCAGACGTGGCGCCGCACCGGCAAAAAGGAAGGCGTGCTGGAAGGGCGCTACCTGCTGACGTAGATCATGATAGAAACGCTTGGCTGTCAGTGGCGATTCGACTGAATAACAGACGGCTGGGGTGACGCCGCTTGCCAGCAGCTGTGGCGTGTTGGCGGTTACCATGTGGGAGATGCTGAAGGCGCTGGCTGCGGACATCGGGTTGCGTAGATAGAGATCGGCCGTTATCCATCTCATGCCCTGCACAGCTGCTATACGTTGCAGGGTGTGGGTCATGACGGTCAGGTAATCGTCGGTAGGGCCGGACGCAAAGCAGCGATTTTCGCGCGCCAACGGATGATCCATATCGAAGATGAGTGTGCGCATCACCCACCGCCGGGCGTAGCCAGATCGCGCAGGACATTGATCGTCTGTGTCACGCAGCGTTCCCACGTGAAGAAACGCGCCCGCGCCACACCTGCGTTGATGCGCTCCTGGCGTTCGGCGGCGGTCAGCTGGGCCGTGCGCAACAGGCATAAGGCGATGGATGTTACATCTTCCGGTACAAAATAGAGCGCAGCATCGCCGCCCAGTTCAGGCATTGAAGAGACGTTTGACGTACAGACCACTGTGCGGCTGGCAAACGCCTCCAGAATTGGCAATCCAAAGCCTTCGTAAATCGATGGATAGACGAAGGCGTATGCGCCAGCATAGGCTCGCCGCAGTTCCTCATCTGTCGGTGCAATGGTCAGATCGATGGTCCCCTCCAGGTTGTACCGTGCCATGGCAGCGCGTTCCTCATCCGAGAAAGCACCGACGGGCGAAATCACGCTCAGATCGAAATCACGCGCCAGATCGGATTGGCCAAAGGCTTCGAGCAGACGCATGAAATTTTTGTAGGGCGTGCGGTGCCCTACGTAGAGGAAATAGGGCTTGCCTGCTGCCGTAGCTTGCTCCCTTACCGGCGCAAAGAAGCTGCCATCAACACCCAGTGGGATCGGATGAATCTTCGCCCGATCTAAATCGGGATAGAAGTGTACCAGGTCGTTTGCTGAGTGGTAGCTGATGGGAAAGAGTGCAGCGGCACGGTAGAGACAGCGCCGTTTCTGCGCAATGAAGGGATGATCCGGCGGTGCAGTCAATTCGTGGAGCATGTCGTAGACTGTATAGGCTTGAGCAGCACCGCTGTTGACGTCACCGTAATAGGCGTTGAAGATGACAGCTGGGCGCAGCAACAGGCTGGCGGCTGTCATAATTTTATCTTGCAGGCCGATGCGCCAACTGCCCTTGAAGCGTAAGGAAGGAATGTGGCGAGCGTCTCCGTAGCGCCAGGGTTCTGGCGAGCAGACCGCCACATCTGCGCCCAACAGCCGTCCGGCACCCCCAACGATTTCGCCGAAGTATCGGGCAATGCCCCGCTGGGCGCTGATGGAGATGATGTTGTCGTTGAGGAGGATGGTAGGCATCTGCAGTCAATTCAGCGGGTGGCTTGCCACGATGCCAAAACAGACTTTACGTCAGTGTCGAGCAGCGACGGACGTCTGACTACCGGCCGTAGAATGGATGCAACCCGTTGATGCAACAGCATGCGGAAACAGCGGTGTGAAATGTTTTTATCTGTTAAGAGATGGATCGACTGCCCATTCGTGTAGAGGCGCAAGCCAAATTTCTCAGCAATCACTTGCAGAGTTTGCATACTGTAGAAAGCAATATGTTGGCCGTGATCCAGGCCATAGTAGGGCCACACTTGAGGCGATGGTGCAGTTGCTGCGATCAATTCTGTACTGAAGAAGATTGAATACCCGAATTTCAGCATTGTCGTAATTTCATGTAATGGATCGACAAGATGCTCAAACACTTCAAATGCGGTAACCAGGTCGAAAGCAGGGACAGCAGGGAGTTCTACATCCAGACCTTGCGCAAAAAGATTCTGGCAAATTGGATCATAGCGAAAGAAATCAAAACCTGCATCTCGCATGAGCCGTACAAATAGCCCGTAGCCTCCGCCATAATCTACAAAACGGTGACTGGTGGGGAATAAAATCGGAATCAAAACTGAACAGACATTGGCAAAGGTGAGATTACGTTTGACCAAGCCTAAATCAGAACTAGTTATTGCCGAGCGATAGGCTTCGTTTAACCAGACGGCTGGACCAGTCTGAACAAAGCTGCAGCGCGTGCACTGCATAAATTCAGTTGGGGAGTGTCCCAGCATGTCACCCGAGCCAATGATGTGAGTAGGCTGGTCGCAGATTTTGCAGTTCATTTTTTGTCCTCTCTCTCTACTGAACAAGATGGGCCAAAGTGATGCAATGGAGAAAGCGGAATGTTTCAGGCGGCTCGGTCAAACAAACGGCGAGATCGAAAGGGTGGTTTTAATGAATATACTGCTAAAGTAGCTTTTGGATACCATCAACCGTCTGTTGGACACATCGTTCCCAAGTGAATGTTTTTGCGTGTGCTGCTCCCTGAGCAGTACGCTGCTGCCGGGTAGCATCGTCCAGGTTTGCCACATGAATCAGCATTTCTGCGATAGATGGTACAGACAGCGGATCAAAGTAGAACGCCGCTGTGCCCCCAACCTCCACCATGGACGATGTGCGGGACGTTGCTACCAGTGTGCCGGATGCCATTGCCTCCAGTATAGGCAAACCAAAACCTTCATACTCCGAAGGATAGACCAGGCCGACGGCTTGATGATAATATGATCTCAGTGTTGTGTCAGATGCCGAAGGGACACTGTGAACGGAATCCGCGAGATGGTGGTTTTGGATTCTTGCTCGTTCTTCGGGGCTAAAGTCACCCGGTGACAATACGATTAATTCATATTGCGGTGCGAGTCCAGACTGTGCGAAGGCTGCCAATAATCGTGTGAAATTTTTATGGCGACCACGATGACCCACATAAAGAAAGTAGGGACGACGCGCACTCTTCAACTGCTGCTGTGGCTCAAAGAAGGTCGCATCAACCCCAAGCGGCGTCACGAGAACGCGACTTGCATCTAAATGCGGATACACTCTCCGTAAATCCTGAGCTGTATTCGTGCTAATTGCAAAAATGAGTGAGGCGCGTTCCAGGGAACGGCGTTTTTGATCGATGAATTTTTGGTTTCCAGGATGTTCATATGGAAAGTATTGTGGCATGAGTTCTGGAATCATGTCATAGACGGTGAACACTTCGTGACCAGCGGTGCAGATGTCGGTGTAGTAGGCATTAAACAGCACCTTAGGGCGCAGCGCGATGACCAGCCCGGAAACAATCGCCTGGTTCATCCGCAGAGGTTGCTGTCCACGGAATTGGACTGCCTGTATTTGGTGAGCCAAATTTAAATTTTTTCCCAGGGGAGCATAGACAAGCAAATTACGACCAAACCGAACTGCGGCTCCGTGGATTATCTCTGTGAAGTATCGCCGCATCCCGCGGAAATTCGGTGAAACGAGATTGTCGTTGAAAAGAATGAGCGGCTTTTGCACTAGAGGATTACCCTGTTGGCAAAGTTACTTGCAGTTGCAGCTGCCATCGTAGACAACTTCTTGTCTTGTTCAATTCATGGCTGTAACTGGGTACCCGTAATGAAGAAATAATCGGTAGGTGTAAGCGATGGCTGTTTGCGGATAATGCTGAGCAAGCTTCCTACCCGATAATCGACTACCCAGTCAAACAGCCATTTATATTTTAACGGCTCTTGGCTGAATAAATGCAATGATCGACGGCAGGAATGAACTTGCAACTTGAATTTTTTTGCGATCATGGCAAGCGTTTGTTCGGTATACACTGATATGTGTTGCCCATGTTCGAGCCCAAAATATTGCCACTCAGTGAGCTTCGGTTTTGCCGGTGGGAGCAGCAACGTCGAAAAAAGGATGTTTGATGAAAATCTCAGCATTTGTTCTATGGTGCTGAGGGGGTCTTCCAAATGCTCAAAAACCTCAAATGCGGTCACCAATTCATATCTATCATAACCATTTGGATCGGCTTCGAAACGCTTTGCAAAAAGGTTTTCGCACAAGGGATCGAGTAAATAGAAATCAAAACCCGTATCGCGCATCATGCGCACGAAAAGCCCATACCCACCGCCGTAATCGACAAACTTACCACGCCGATCAAAAAAGATAGGGATCAAGGCTCGGCAAATTTTTGAGTTGCCAAGATTCCTGGCAACCAGTCCTAAATCACTGGCCGTAATTGCATCAGAGTAGGCTTCGGTCAGCCAGTGCGGATCCTCCGCCTGGACGAAGCCGCATGTTTGACACTGCATATACCGCACATCATACTTGCCCAAAATGATGGCTTTATCGTAGAGAGTGCTTGGCTGCCCGCAGATTTTGCATTTCATGGCACACAACTCCGGTCTGACGACCCCATAGCTTCGCTTGTTTGATATCGACGCCCCTGCTTAAGAATCCATCTTGTCACTTTCTGAAGTATAATTGGCCCCGAAAACTAGACCATGAGCTTAAGTGAGAAGGTATACTCAGGGAAGCACATGGAGGGCTTCGGACAATGGGCAAGCAACGACGACAGTACACAGCAGCTTTCAAGTTTCAGGTGGCGCTGGAAGCGGCGCGCGGCACGAAGACCGTGAGCCAGATCGCCAGCGAGTATGGCGTACATCTTTTCGGGGCCAATTATACGGACGCCGGCGGCGGTGCATTGGTTGCCGCAGGGGGGCTGTTGGGGCTGGGGATAAGTGGAAAACTCTCCGTTCCTCCGAGTTTCCCACTTACCCCCAGCCCCAACAGCTGCTACGACGGTCATCGATTCCCACGCTTCCTCCGTGCTTCGGACTCGGTGACACCACTTTAGTTTGGGCAGTTTGTGGTCTTGAGAATGGGGCCAAGCATAGGACTTCAGATAACTGCGTAGTGCAAATAACCGATCCAGAAGAGGTTTTGGCAGGCAGGCGCGCATGCGTGCTGCTATGTGATAGACCATGATATGTTTCTACTCCTCACGTGGATCCTGCGTCTTTGCGTACCATTTGCCAGATATAGGATACCCGTCTGCTCGTTTCCTGTGGCTGGATGACAAATAATAATATAAAAAAGGTTACGACTGCGTATGTGCTCTTCATTAGTACCCGGAACCATACATCGGCCTGATTCGTGTCGAGTACACGAATCAGGCCGATGTAGATAATCGTCGTTATCAGGGCAGCCAGGAGCGGCGCGCTGAAGATACTTGAAATATTCACTGCGATACTTTTACGTAAAAGTATATAAAGTCCTGCAATTCCAATCACAAACGAAAAGACGACTGTTGTTGCTGTGCCAACTGGGCCGAGTAAAAAGGTAAGTGGCCATCCAACTATTACGAGTACGCCCAATTGTACAAAAGATACCACGATCATACGCTCAGGTTGACCAATGGCTGTCAAAAGGATTGCAGCATTGTCCCATATCGGCCTGATCACCGCCACAGTTGCCAATATACGTAATAACGGCACTGCTGGCATCCATTGCTCTCCATAAAGTAATAGAACCAGGTCAGGCGCACTGATTAGCAACGCCAACGCAACTGGCAACGCTACATTTGCAGATATCCAAAAGACCATTGAGGCTGACTTCTGCAGGCGGGCCGAATCGTTCTGCAGACGGCTGTAGGTATAGTAGGCTGAATGAACAAACAATGCCCCGAGCAACAGGCTTGGCCATTGTGCCGTGCGATATGCACGATCATAGTACCCTAGGGCTTCGGCACCTGAAAGTGTCCCGATCAAGAAATTGTCGGCCTGAGTGCCCATTATACTCACAAATGAACTAATACCGACTAAACTACCAAATACAACCATCCGCCGCGCCGTCACAAGACGGAAGCGCCAATCGAACTTTAGGCCAAAGCGCATTGTTCGCCAGTAATATATCCAAATCCCAATCTGTGCCAGACTGGCAATCGCCACGTACTGCGCAATTAAGCTGTACTGCCCTCTGGAGGTAAGCGCCAACCAAAATGCCGGAATGTAAGACAGGGGTAATGCTACACTGGCGATTGTACTTCCCGGCCTTGAATGCAATTGTCTGGAGAGAATGGCGCTGAACACCGATGATGTGCTCTCGAAGCATGCCATTGTTGCCATGACGAGAGTCAAAGCAACTACATTCGAGGAGTAACCAAGGGACATCAATATTGGTGCTGCAATGAGCATTATGAATAGTCCACCTACCGCGAGCAGAACATCGACTACAACATAGGTTCCGGGTGCTGCCTCTTCTTCCTCTGGGATTTGAGCCAACGCGTAGTGGAGTGATAGTTTCCCTCGCAGATTAAACAGGCCAAAGAAGAATGCGGCAAGTGCAAAATCGCCATAATAACCAGGCGTGAGGAGGCGAGTCAGCCCAATGTTGGCAATGAAACCAAATCCAATCGTCCAGTAAGAAGCACCAAGAATCCACATCCCACTACGAATAGCGCGGTGTGCTAATGGCGCTTCATGTCGCTTTGTGCTGTGATCAGTCTGTGCAGACGAAGTCTCGTCAGTCATGTTGTTATCAATCAGGACTCCACCTCTCGCTTTGTGAATTCAAAAAGACTGCAAGCGAATTGGGCTGCTGCAAAATCAGCTATATTACCCCAAGTTGCTCCCTTGTGGGCGAGTTGAAAATGCCATGGAGTTCTGTTCCTGTTACAGGTCTACAAACCAAGACAGTGAACGGAGACCTCTATAGACACCAACATTATACTCGTATACTGATTGTGCGACGACCTGCTGAAGTGGCAACAGCACCGAGATGACCCGCAATGTGTGCTGAGTGATGCCGAGATCATGACCATTGCGATAGCCCTGTGTGTCAATCTAGAGCGAGACACTTTCGACGCTGAATTGAGTGTAGAATCAGGGCGAAGGCGGATCAAGAATTGTCACACGATCAAACAGCAAGACGACAGAACGGCAGTATACCGATGATGCCAGAACCAGAAGTGCGGCCAGAAGCACGGCCGGTGCCAAAGCGACGGACATTCACGAGCAAGTACAAGCTGCGAATTCTGGCAGAGAGCAGCCAGAACACGCAGGAGATGGCCACGCAGACTGAGGCACTCCCAGCGTTCCCAGGCACTCTGCCCGGAGAGCAGGCGGTCTCAAGGGGCGGCAGCTGTTTGCCGACTTGCGAAAGCCCTTGACACCGCTGAGCACCGAACCCTCATTGCCGAACGCTGGGAGTGCCAGAACAACGAGCGCACGCTCCAGCAATTGTTCCGTTTTCCGTGTCTCATCGTTATTGACACATTCCGAACCGCACCCCAGACTTTACTGGCGACGCTCGACGAGAGGCAGATAGAGTTTCTTGTCCAACATCGGCATCTCCACGGCTGTGCTGAATGGGGCGTTGTTGAGAAAGCGGGCGACAGCGAACTGGGTCAGCGGTGCCGAGCCGTTGGACATTTCCCCGGTCGTACGTCCGCCGACGACGACTACCTTGTGGTCGCTTTGGGGGGCACTGTCCAAGGCAATCTCGGCATAGGGCCCGAAATTGGCGTAGCCGTAGCCGTTCTGGCCAAAGCTCAGGTCGAGGGTGCCGTCTGGCAGCAGGCGGGTCAGAGCAAACAGAGTTTGGGTCTCTGGTGTGACGTACTGGGGCTTGGAGCCCAGGATGGCCAGCAGGCGGCCGTCCTGGTAGGCGTGCAGCTGGCGGATGGTTGGCTCCATAGATTGGATGGCATCGATGGGGGGGGAGATGCTGGCCAGGTAAAAGCCTGTGCCAGCGAAGGAGAGGTCTGGCGTCAGATTAGGGTGGTAGCGTGCCAGCATCAGCTGGCCGCCGGCGTTGCCCCCGACGACAAAGCCACCTGTGCTGGTGGGCAGCAGTGCGTAGGTGCGGTCTTTGCGGAGCGTCTCGCCGTCGCGCAGCGGTCGGTCGATCCAGAATCCGCCGCTGTCGTTAAAGGTGCTGTCGGGGGTTCCGTCGTTCAAATAGCGGCGCACCAGCCCCAGGGTTTCCTGGCTGCCCTGTCCGGTATACCCGGCGGCCCACCATTTTCCATCGGGTTCCTGGTAGCGAACGGTATAGTGTTGGCTGTCTTTGCCGACGACGGTCTGGTCGATTTGGATGCCATCTTTGTTTGCGCCGAAGCGGCTGTCGCTGTCGCCGTTGGCTGAGAAGCGCATGACTGCTGCGTAGTAGAGGCCGCCGGGCACCCCGCGGCCGGCCAGTCCATAATCGCCTGTGGGGAGCTGTGCCAGCTGGTAGCTGCGCGAGTCGGCAGGGCAGCTGGCAGCATAGCGATGGAGGATCCTGCCCTCTTCGCCGAAGGAGGTGTCCAGCGCGCCGTTGCTGAGGTAACGTGCCAGCGCCACGCTGCTGCCTACGTTTTCTTCGAAGGCGTAGCCAGCGAGCAAGATGCGTCCGTCGGGTTGGACAGCCACATCGGTGGCCAGGGCGGCGACCTTGCCGTCCTGTTGTGCGGGGAAGGGGGTGACCACCTTGCCGCCGCTGCCGAAGGAGGTATCCAGGCTGCCGTCGGGGTTCAAACGGGCCAAGGCAAAGCTGGTTTCGGCGGTGTTGCCTCCAGGGCTGAACAGGTCGTACAGATCTTCGCCAGATTGGGGTGCGCCGGTGCCGGTGTAGCCAGCGACCAGAATTTTTCCGTCGGGCTGCAGGGCGACACCGTAGGCATAGGCATTGGGGTGGCCAAATGTGACGGAGACCAGACCATCTGTATCGAAGCTGGGGTCGAGCTGGCCGGCAGCGCTGGCGCCGGCGGTCAGCACCAGGCGGAGGGTGTCGGCGTAGGCATTGATATACTGGGGAGAATAGCTGTCGTCCAGGGCGGGGCGGCTGGCGGTCAGGGTGACGCGTGCGCTGCGGGCGTCGGTTGGCACATCGGCCTGTGCGCTGCGGGAGTACCAGCTGCTGTTCAGGTCACCTGGCTGGTTGGATTCAATGGTCAGGGCCGCGCCGGTCGGGTGGCCGGCAGCATTCAGGAATTGAGCAGCGACCTGGATCTGGTCGATTTGGTCGCTGCTCACGTTGCCTGACAGCCGGGCGGTCATGCCGGTGACACTGTCGATCGAGTCAGCGAGTGAAGAGAGGTCGATGGTCTGGGTTGCGGTGACGGCGATGCCGACGGTCAGTGTCTGGGGGCCACCGGCCAGAAACTGCTGGTCGTTTTCGCCGCCGGGGATGCCGGGGTCGTTGAGCAGGGTAACGCCATAGCGGGCGCTGGTGATCGTGCCGGCGCTGCTCCAGCAGGGGGGCGGCACCGTATACGCCGGGTTGACTGCTGTGCCCGGCCGTTCGGCGTCGCCGGCGACAATCAGATTGCGGTTGGCAGCGACCGTCGTCGTACAGTCTGGTGTGCTGTCGTAGAGCAGCAGCCACAGGTCGTCGGCGTAGCCGTCGTTGTACAGGCCAATGGGGGAGAGTTTCGTGGCGGCCAACACGATCTGGGCGCGGCGGGCCAGCGGGGGGACGGCGCCGGTAGTACCGCGGGCCAGCAGCTGGGTTGCGCCGCCGCGCTCTACGGCTGTGACTGGCCCCAAGGTCAGGGTAGCGAGCGGGGTGTCGCTGCTGTCCAAAAACGTGACCTGCAGGCTCATCTGATCGAGCTGTGTCTCGTAGCCGCCGAGCCAGCCACCCAGGCTGGCTCGGACATCGCCCTGTTCGATGACCGCTTGCAGCGGGGTGAGATCGACGGTCTGGGTGAGGGTGGCGGTCGATTGTCCGGTGCTGGCTGGCCCGCCGGCAAAGTAGGTGCGGCCGCCGCCGCTGCCGCTGGCGGGGAAGGGCAGCGCGTTGTCTGGTGCTGTGTAGGCCATAGCGGTCAAGTTGCTGACAGACGCCCAACAGGAGGGTGTCACTACGCTGGTCAACGTGGTGGCGCCGCTCTCCTGTTCGGCGTCTCCGTTGGCGATCAGATTGCTGCCCAAAGCCACATCGACCTGACAGCCCGCCAGTTGTGTCGACTGCGGTGCAGCGAGAGCGGGCGATCTGCTCCCCAGAAACAGCCCAACAGCACACAAGAGCCCCACTGCCACATAGATGCGCATGTCCCAGATCTCCTTTCGGTGTCCACAATCAATGGTAAACCAGAAATGCTTCCGGCGGCTCCTCCAGGTAGCGTCTATGTCGATCCTGCAACCAAGGGCAGGAACTGAGGGAAGGGGGCGAGCCGTTCCTCCTCCAGTGTGGCCAGCCGCTGGGCCAGCGTCGCACGTTTGGCCACGTAGAAAGGCTCTGCATAGTGGGGGCTGGAGGAGGAGGCGAGGTTGTCGATCTCGTCGATATCGACCTGCTGCCCGTTGCCATCGGTCAGATGGTACATTTCCAGCTGATCTGGCTCGACTGCGTCGGGGTCAAAATAGCGGGCATAGAGCCATTCCCCGTCGGGGTCGCGCAGCCGGAGCGCGCGGATATGGTTGGGCTGGCGAACGATCGGCTGGCCGTTGGCGGTCAGCATGCCGTTGGCCAGCCCGGCATCTTCGTCGTCGTAGACAAAGAGGATGTCGTCCTGGACGGACGTCGCCGGGTTGGCAAGAATGGGGGAGAGATCCACGCCTTGCATGTTCCATCGTTCTGGGGAGGGGATGTTGGCCAGACTGGCCAGTGTGGGCATCAGGTCCACCAGTGCGGCGTAGGCGTCGGTCGTCTGGGGTGCTGGGAACCGCACGGGGTTGGAGATGACCAGCGGGATGTTGATCACCTCTTCGTAGGCGTTGAACATCTTTTGGCGGAGCCCGCTGTGTGCCAGCCCTGCTTCGCCGTGATCGGCGGTCAGGATCACGATTGTCTGGTCGCGCACGCTTTCGTCCAGGGCATCCAGCAGGGCACCGATCTGGGTATCGACAAGCTTGTGCAGTGCAGCATAAAAATTGACATAATTTAGACGGTCCTGTTGTGAGAGCAAGGTTCCCAGCCCGACTGCGTACAGGGTTCGTGATTCGGCGTGGCAGGTGGGTTTGTTGTCGAGGGTGTCGGTGCTGTTGGAGGGGGGGAGGCCGATCCCCTGGTCGAGATCGAGGGTGGCGTAGTTGTTGCAGCCGGGCACGGTGGTGTCGTCGTCCCAGTCATTGGGATAGCCGATCACGTCATGGGGGTTTACCAGCCCGACGACCAGGGCAAAGGGCTGGGTGGCGGTGGTTGCGGCGGTTTGGCTTTGTAAAAAAGAGATGGCCTGTTGGGTGATCTTGGCATCCCAGTCTGCGCATCCGCCGCCGTAGTCGTGGATGTCTTGTCCTTCGCCGGCGGTAGTCGGTTCCCATTGTTGAAAGCCAAAGTTGGCGACATCGGCTGTGGTGGGCATGTTGCCGTCTGTCCCTTTGCTGATGTGCCATTTGCCCTTGAGCACGACCTGGTATCCGGCGTCGGCCAGCATCTGGCCCCAGGTTTGTGTGCCGGGGGGCAGCGGGGTTTCGTTGGAGGAGTTGGTTCCTCCATAGGTCAAGGTGCGGGTGACCCCATGGCGTGCCGAATAGAGCCCGGTAAAGAATGTGGCTCGGCTTGGAGAGCACATGGTGCTGTTGCAGTAGGCGCGTTGAAAGGTCAGCCCATTGGCGGCCAGCCGTGTTCGGTGGGGCAGATTGGCTTCGGCCCAGCCGGCTGGCCAGTGGCGTGGGGCACGTTCCTGGTCGGTGACGATGATCAGAAAGTTAGGGCGGGACGTGTCCTGGGGGGCTGTGGAGCTGAATGCGGGTCGGGGAGACTCTCCGGCGCCCAGCATGCTGCCGACCAAGGCAGCGCCGGAGAGCTCCATGAAGGTTCGTCGAGAGATGGTTGAGTGGGTAGATGGTGTGGATAAGGGCATCGATTTGACGCTCCAGGAAGTGCAGAGCGTCCCTCCTTTCAATGGTGCACGGTAAGCCTTTCGCACCTTGACAACTGCATAGAGAGAGAAGATGCGAAGATGCTTCCTCTGTGGCAAAGTTGAATTGTTAAATCTTAGCCTAGATTTCGCACCTTGACAACTGAATAGGGGTGCGGTTCAAAGTTTTGCGGAAAGAGTGTTGAGAGAGGGCATGCCCCGCCCCATCGGGGCGGATGAATTTAGAGGAGACCCTGAACGACTCCTGCGCCGAATGGCTCAACTCCCTGCTCAGAGCCGTGGACTGTACGGGAGGGCTTTCGACACGCCCATACACGCTTCCTCTGGCATCCAACGACTGTCCGGATAGACAAGTAGGGCGAAGTGTCCCTTCGCCCTACAAACAGCCCACCCTCCAGCCACCCCCCACAGCGTTCGTAGAGCCGGTCGTTTTGTAAAGCGAGTTGCCCACTCGCTTGCCTTGCCGGGTGCAGCCTGTTCAGCACCCCTTCAGCAGACTTCTCTGCCTGAGCAGGTACTGCACCGACGTCTATTCGCGGCACCCGAAGCAGGGGAGATCTGCTGCGCACATTGCTGTGTGCCCTGCAGAGCGGCTCGCTGCGCAACAGCGCCAGAAAGGGGGTGTCCATTGCAATTGTCAAAATCGGACAGATCAGGTATGATGGGTGGTATTGACACAGACGTTTGCAGATGATTGTAATGTGCCATTTGACAACGATCAGGCCGAGCGCGATCTGCGGATGATGAAGATCAGGCAGAAGGGCTCAGGCCATTTCCGATCAAAGGCCAGCACGCACCCGTTTTACAACATCCTCCCTCCCCCGGCAGACGAGGGAGCGGTGGAAGCGGGAGATGTCACCCGCCTCCTGCGGGAGATGGCCGTGCGCTTTCCTGAACGGCCTGCAATGGTGGATGCTTCAGCTCGCGGCCTCTTTGCGCGTGCCACTCCCCGTTCGTATACCTTTGGCGAGCTTGTCTCGTCTGCCAATCGTTTTGCCCATCGGCTGGCGGCCTGTGGCATCACGCGCGGGATGCGTACGGTGCTGCTGGTTCCCCCTAGTTTGGAATTCTTTGCGCTGTGCCATGCGTTGCTTTGGGTCGGGGCGACGGCGGTCGTGATCGATCCGGGCATTGGGCCAGGCACCGTGCGTCGGTGCCTCGACGAGATACAGCCACACGCCTATCTCGGCAATTGGGCAAGCCATGTGGCACGCCAGCTCTTTGGCTGGGGCGACAGTTGCACGAAGCGTCTGCTGACACAAGGGGCAACCCTCCTTGATTTGGGGGATCTCTGGGGCAAAGGCTCGCGCGAGCAAAATGAAGATCGCCCCTTCCCGCTCGCGCCGCTGCACCCCGAAGACGCCGCTGCGATCCTCTTTACGACGGGCAGCACAGGGATCCCGAAGGGTGCGCTGTATACCCGCGGCAATCTGGCAGCGCAGGTCGCACTCGTCCAATCTACCTTTGATGGCTGTCCAGGTGACGTGGATCTTCCCACTTTGCCGCTCTTTGCCCTTCTCGACCCGCTGATGGGGGTCACGGCCGTGATCTCAGATATGCGTTTCCCACGCCCGGCGCAGGTCGATCTCGCACAGCTGGTGGCGACGATCTCGCGCTATGCCGTCACCCATCTTTTTGCTTCACCCCTGCTGGTCGAGCGGCTGACCGGCTATTGTGAAGCAAAAGGGGAGCGGCTGCCCAGCCTGCGTCGAGCGATCACGGCGGGTGCCCCCCTTTCCGCACGCGTGCTGGCTCGCTTTCACCAGTTGCTCGACATCCCTCCAGCGACGCTATTGGCGGCTGACGCTGTCGAGCCAGGGGCCTCGGTGGTGCTGACCTATGGCGCGACCGAAGCTTTGCCCATCACGACGATTGTAGGGCGCGAGATCCTCGACGAGACGGACCGGCAGACGGAGAGCGGGGCCGGAATTTGCGTCGGGCGGCCTGTGGCAGGAGTCCACGTCGCGATCCTGGCCATCTCAGATGGGCCGCTCCCCGAGGGCGAGGAGGCGCGCTGGCTTCCGCCTGGCGAAATCGGTGAAATCGTCGTCGAAGGGCCGATCGTCTCGCCGGCGTATGTCGGACGCCCCGAAGCGAATGCGTTGGCCAAATTGTTTCGCCCGCACCCAACGACCTCCCTCCCCCCCCAGGAGGACCCAGCAGGGCCATTCAGCTTGATCCTGCACCGCACAGGCGATCTCGGGTATCTTGACCGACAGGGGCGGCTCTGGTTTTGTGGGCGCAAAGCGCATCGTGTCGAAACCAAGGCGGGGGTCTTTTACTCCGAGATCTGCGAGGGCATTTTCAACGCCCACCCGTCGGTGCAGCGGAGTGCACTGGTGGGCGTGTGGGTGGCGGGCGCACTGGAGCCGGTGCTCTGCGTCGAATCCAGACAGGGCACAAGCGCCGCACGCCAGGACGCGCTGCGCCAGGAGTTGTTGGCGCGCGGCGCGTTGTTTCCCACAACGCAAAGCATCCGTCGCATCTACTTTCACCCGCGCTTTCCAGTAGACATTCGCCACAACTCAAAAATCCTCCGTGAACAACTGGCCGAGTGGGTGCAGCGGCAGGTCACCGTATGAAGGCCTTGATCACAGGTGCGACCGGATTTGTCGGCGGCGCGCTGGCACGGCGGCTGCAGGGGCTGGGGTGGCAGGTTGTCGGGTTGGGCCGCAACCAGGAGGCCGGAAAGCAGCTGGCGGCAGCAGGGATCACCTTTTTTCCCGGCGATCTGAGGGACGCTGCGACAATCGCCGCTGCGTGCCGGGGGCGCGAGATCGTCTTTCACTGTGGCGCGCGCGCAGCCCCATGGGGGCGAGCGTCCGATTTTTATGCAGACAACGTCGTCGGCACACAAAATCTCCTGGCTGGGTGCCGAGAAGCCAGCGTCGGGCGGCTGGTCCATGTCTCGACACCGAGCATCTATTTTGACCTGCGTGGACCGATGGCCGTGCGCCTGAATGTGGCGGAAGATGCACCGCTGCCCCCGCGAGCCGCCAATTTTTATGTACACACGAAACGTTTGGCCGAGCAACTGGTTGATCAGGCGCATCAGGAGGGAATGCCGGTCATCACCTTGCGCCCGCGCGCAATTTTTGGGCCAGGCGACACAGCCATTCTGCCACGCTTGCTGACCCGACTGCGCACAGGCCGCATGGCCGTCATCGGGGATGGCCAGACCCTCACCGATCTGACCTACATTGAGAATGTGGTGGATGCGTTGTTGTGCTGTGCCGAGTCGCCTGCGAACACCTTGGGCAAGAAATACAACCTCAGCAACGATGAGCCGGTCCTGCTCTGGGAGATGGTGCGCCGGCTCTGCGCCACACTGAACTACCCCTTTCCGCGGCGACGGTTACGCTTCGCCACCGCCTATCTGCTCGCCTGGGGGATGGAGGGGATCTGGGCGCGTCTGCCCGGTTCTCCCGAGCCACCGCTGACACGCTACACCGTGGGGGTGCTGGCCCACAGTGCGACGCTCGACGTACGCGCGGCACGGCGCGAGTTGAACTATACGCCTCGCGTTTCCGTGGAGGAGGGGGTTGCCCGTTATCTCAACACACAGCGCTCCGCCGCCTGTCCGACCTAGAAAGCTCGGAGAAAAAAAATGAGCGAAGTGCGCCTTACCCTGCTCAGTGCCGGCTTTTGCGAATGCCCGGAGTTGATCGTTTTGCGCAATGGCAGTTGGCGCACCCTGCGCTTCCCGGCAACCTTCGCGCTGTTGGAGCACCCGCGCCGGGGTCCAATGTTGCTGGACACCGGCTATACGACGCGATTTTTTACCGAAACCCAGCACCTTCCCTACAGTGCATATGCCCGCGCCACGCCTGTTACCTTGCCCGAAGGCGAGAGTGCAGCGGAGCAGCTGGCGCAGCGCGGGATTCGCGCGACCGATGTGGAGTGCATCTTGATTTCACATTTCCATGCCGACCACATAGGCGGGCTGCGCGACTTTCCCAATGCACGCTTTGTCTATCTGCCGGAGGCATACGCCGCTGTGCGCAACCGGCGCGGCATCGACGCGGTGCGCCGCGGCTTCCTGCCCGGTTTGCTGCCCACTGACTTTGAGGCGCGTTCCTCCCCCATCGCACCAGCACAGATGCGACCGCTCGCCGACTGTGCACCTTTTGTCCAAGGGGTCGATCTCCTGGGCGATGAGACGCTGCTGGCAGTGGCGTTGCCGGGCCATGCGGCCGGACAGATGGGTCTCTTGGTGCAGGCAGAAGGGGGCGAACGCTATTTTCTGGTGGTCGATGGCTGTTGGACAAGCCACGCCTTTCGCCAGAATGCGCTGCCACACCCGCTCGCCAATCTGATCTTTGACGACCCGGCCGCCTATCGCCGCACCTTGGCCGATCTGCATGCCTTCTCCCGTCGCCGCCCGGATGTACAGATCATTCCGGCACACTGCGCAGAAACACACGCGCGCTACGTGCTGAAGGGCACCCCATGAGCCCTGTACAACTCTATTCACACCAGGCAGAGGTGGCCTGGCCCGACAGCTACGATGGACACTATGCCCGCGCCTATCTGACCCCCTTCTTTGAGCAAGAACCGCGCCGTCTGATCGCCAATGTCTACAACACCGAGTTGCGCGTGGCCCAGGTGGAGGATCTTGTGCTGCCGCTCACGTTGAGCGACTTCCACCCGGCAAACAGCTACGTCTGCTCGCCCTATAGCCATTATGTTTCCTATGGCGGTTTCGAAGAAGTCGAGCGGCTGGGCAACCCGGCAGCAGAACAGCTGATTCGGCTGCTGTTGCGGCCTCTGGCGGCCTTTCTCCGACGGCAGGAGCTGGATCGGGTGGTGTATGTCAACAATTGGCTGCTGTCCACCAATCTCTACCCGGCGTTACAGCCTGCGCAGGTCGTAGCGCTCGCCGAGGCGCTGCCTGAGTACTTTCCCGACCGGCCAGTGATCTTTCGATCGGTGGATGGCTATCGCAACCCACTCTTGTTGGAGACATTGCGCCGGTGCGGCTACCGGATGGTGCTCAGCCGTCAAGTCTACTATCAAGACCCCTGGGTTGCACGCACCAAAAAGCAGTTCAAGGTGGACCGCAGTGTGATGCGGCGCAGCACGTATCGCTTTGTGGATGCGCGTGAGCTGGGGGAGGAGGCGATCCCGCGTCTGTGCGAGCTCTACAGATTGCTCTACTTGGAAAAGTATTCCTATTACAACCCGCAATTTACCGAAAATTTCGTGCGCATCGCGCTTGAACGCCAGCTTTTGCTGCTGTGGGCGCTTGTGAGGGAAGGGTGCATCGATGGCGTGGTGGGCTATTTTGTCCGCAACGGGGTGATGACCCAGCCCTTCTTTGGCTATGATACCCGATTGCCGCAAGAACTGGCGCTCTATCGCCTGTTGAGCCTCAAGACGCTGCTCGAAGGGGAGGCGCGCGGGTTGTTGGTGCACGCCAGCGCCGGGGTCGGCCCATTCAAGCGGCTGCGCGGCGGCGTCGCAACGATTGAATACAACGCAGTGTATGACCGCCATCTGCCGGCGGCGCGGCGGCTCCCCTGGACGCTGCTCAAAGTGCTGGCTGACAAGGTTGCCGTGCCGCTCTTTCGCCACTATGGCTTCTGAGGAGGTTGTTGCTGAAAAGACCGTCACAAAACATCAGCCTCGAAAAAACAAAAGGGGATACACGTTGAGCACGCACACAAATTTGCCGTTGCTGATCGCTGGCGTAGGGCGCTACCTGCCGGCGCGGATTGTCACCAATGGGGAATTGGAAGCCGAACATGGGCTGGCTGCGGGCTGGATCGCGCGCTACACGGGCGTCCACCAGCGCCACCGCGTGACAGATGAGAGCAGCTCCTATATGGGCGCACAAGCTGCGCGCGAGGCGCTCGACGACGCTGGGATGACGCTGGCCGACATCGACCTGATCCTCAACGCATCGGGGACGCCAGAACAGTCAATCCCCGACACGGGCGTGCTGATCCAACGGCAACTGGGCGTACACGCTGCCGGAATCCCGGCAATCAGCGTCCATGCGACCTGTATGAGCTTTCTGGTTGCCCTCGACATCAGCGCGACCCTGATCGCGGCTGGGCGCTATCGTTCCATCTTAATCGTGAGCACCGAGGTCAGTTCGGCAGCGCTCAATGTGCGCGAGCCGGAAAATTTTACCCTCTTTGGGGATGCCGCCGCTGCCGCCGCAGTGACTGCGCCCCCGCAACCGTGGAACGGCGTGTTGCCGGCCATCCACCGTGCACGGTTTGAAACCTACAGCGAAGGCGCAGATCTGGCAGCACTGCCCGGCGGTGGCACGCGGCTGCATCCCAACAACCCAGCGCTGCAACCCGAGCACAACTTTTTTCACATGGATGGCCCAGGCGTGCTGCGCTTGACCCGGCGTTATGGGATGCGCTTTCTGGAACAGCTACAGCCTGGCCTCTCTCATGGACTCGAGGGCATTGACCTTGTGATCCCACACCAGGCAAGCCGGATGGGGCTGAAGATGTTGGGGGCCTTTGGCTGGCCCGACACAAAGATCGTGCGGACCCTTGACCTGCTGGGCAACTGTATTGCCGCCTCGATTCCAGCAACGCTGTATGAAGCGGTGCGGCAGGGCCGTCTCCGCCGTGGTGAGAGGGTGCTGCTTGTCGGCACTGGGGCTGG
>CAIOHJ010000142.1 GCA_903858085.1 uncultured Chloroflexota bacterium | reverse complement strand
GTTGTATTTGGCCACGTAGGCGTCGACCACTGTTTTGACCTGCGGTCGCGTATCTGACGGCAGGAACTGGCTTTCGGTGTAGACGCCCTCCACTGCATCCCCGCCCAGTTTCAGAAAATCTGGTGACAGCAGCGAGCCTGTGCCGACCACGGGCAGTTCAATTCCAGCCTGGCGCAGCTGTTGCACAATCAGCGCGCCGTACTGGACCAGCCCACCACGCTGATAGATCGGGGAGGCGGCCATCGAGGCACCGCTGCTGAAATCGCCCAGTTCGACGATGATACGCGGGTCGGCGACAAATTTTTGTGCCACCACCACGGACTGGGTGGGGTCGCTTTGCGAGTCTTCGAAGATGTATGCCAGCGGGCGCCTGTTGACCCCGCCGGCGCCGTTGATCTCTTCCAGAGCCAGGTCAAAGCCTTTTTTCCACTGCTCTCCGTACCGTGCGTTCTGGCCGGTCAGCGGCCCGCTCACGCCAAGATAGATGGGCTCGGCGGCTGCATTGTCGGTGGCTGCATTGTCGGTGGCTGCATTGTCGGTGGCTGCATTGTCGGTGGCGGGGGCGGCGGGCACGACGCAGGCTGCCAGCAGCCAGACCAGAGCCCCGGCGCTCAGCAGGCGTATCGGATTGGGCAGCTTGGACAAAAGATTCATGATGTTTATCTCCTGAAAACGTAACTGTGACATAAAAAACAATTGGCTGAAAGGGCTGCCAGGCAGCTGTTTCCCCAGCAGGGTTGACAGCACACAAAACTGTATGCAGGGTGACCTGTCTCCGTGGATCGACGAACCAAGGCTGTTCGATCAGGAACGGAAGGGGCAACCCGCAGAGAGTTAAAGGATGCCAGACGTGCTGCTTTGCACGTTTCTGTATTCAGTTGTGAGGACTTTGGCAGACGAAAGTGGGTGGGTGCGCGAGCGTTCTACGTCCGAAAGGACGCGCAAGGCTCGCTAGCTACAGCAGGAGGGACAACAGGGGCAGAGGGGGGCAACCGAAGCAATGGCAGGGCAAGCAACATCGGGATGCAACAGGCAGAGCTCCTGTGTTCTCCTGGGGGATCTTTTCTCTCTGACGGGCCGCGTGGCTCGCCGTTTTGGAATCCGAGCAGTTTTCATAGCATCTTCCTCGCAATGATTCCGCCGCAAGACTTTGCGATGAACAACCCGTTCATCGTGTTCTGTTTACTGGTTGGGACAAAATTTTTGTACAACCGGCAACATTGGCGATGCTAGCGCACAAATTCATCTTTGTCAAGCCCCAATTTTCGATTTTTGTAGAATTTGGGATTTCAGTGCGATTGTGGATTTGACATCTCCGCAGGAGGGCTGCTATAGTCGGCCCCATCTGAAAACAGTAATTTTGGGTGATATCCAGATTGAATTGGATCATAAAGAGCATGAAACTTGGGCATTGGGTGCGGTTCAGCTGTTGTTGTAGAGAGCGGAGGCAGTGATCCTCATCTTGACAGCGGCGATGTGCTGTACCACGCCATCGCTGTCGTAACAGCAAGATTTACACTGCTTCCGCTTTGAGACCCAAGCCGGAATGCGGTGTGAACAAAGCAGCGTCAATTGCAAGTTGCTCACAGCCAAAACGTCACCGCATTCTGTGGTGACGTTTTTGATTGTGCTGTGCGCTTGTAGATCAGAAAGGACGCTCATGCAACCGAACATCCGGCTTGGTTTTTTGACCCACACCGAGGGTACAGGGACAGCCTACCAGATTTACCAGGACACATTGGCCTTGTTTGCGGCTGCCGACCGGCTCGGGTTTGACGTAGGGTGGCTGGCCGAGCATCATTTCAAACCGGTGGCAGGTCGTCTGCCTTCGCTGTTTCCTTTTTTGGCAGCTGCGGCGCAACGAACCTGTCGTATCCGTTTAGGGGTAGCCACTTTGCTGTTGCCTTACGCCAACCCGTTTCGTGTGGCGGAGGATGCCGCAGTTGTGGACACGCTGAGTGGGGGACGTTTGGAGTTGGGAGTTGGCAGCCCTATGCCACCGATCTTATTTTGCAATTCAACCCGGCGACGCCGCCGCTGGGGGAGACCTTGCGAATTTTGGAGGAGATCGCCTCCCAGATCGCACCGGCCTTCGGCTGGCGGCCTGCCCATTCCTCTATCCAGGAGCCTGTATGAGCCATCTGACTGATTCTGCTGTTCCCAGTTCACTCCCCGACACACTCAACGAAATTGGGGTTCTCCGGCGGCGTGAGATTGAGGCGCGCATTGTGGGGGCCTATGTGGAGGCTCTGGCAACCGAGTTTGACCGCGAACGCGTGGTGCAAATTTTGCGAGAGACCGTTGTTCAGATTGCGCGCCAGCAAGGTGCGGAGCGTGCCCTCCAGGTGGGGGACAACTCCTTGCTGGCCTTTGCCAACTCTGCCGGTGATTGGAGCAAAGGGGATGCGCTGCAGATCGAAATTCTTGAGCAGAACGAAGAACGGTACGATTTTAACGTGACCCGCTGTCGCTACGCTGAAATGTACCATGCGTTGGGGGTGCCCGAGCTGGGCGCTGTTCTTTCCTGCAACCGGGACTTCTCGTTGGTCGAAGGGTTCAACCCGGCCATTCAACTGGAGCGTGCCCAGACCCTCATGCAGGGGGCTCCCTGTTGTACGTTTCGGTACAGCCGCCGTCAGACAGTTTGATCTTTGGCGCTTTCTGCGCCCAGCCCATGCATTTGTGTTGCATTGAGAAAGGATCGATCGGATGAACCATTTTACTCCTGCTCCAGGAACCTCTGATTTGGCGGCACAGTCTGCCCGGAACAGCGTGGATCTGCTCGACACCCTGGTCGGGATTCAGTCCGGCACGGCCTTGGACCAGCTGCGCCGCCGTCGCCAGGAAATTGCCCAGTACACCCAGGGCAGCTACGCTGTTTTGATGCAGCCGGAGGAGGTCGGCGGCCTCAGCCTGATTGAACGGGGGATGGCGGCGCTGCGTGGCGCAGCGCTGGCGGGCAGCGGGCCGCTGGTACACCACTACCGCGAATTTCTGGTAGAGCAGCGGGCTTCGGCTCAGCTGGTGGAAGCTCTGTTGTCCGGCGACACGGACGCAGAGACCCCGCGTGCGCGTGCCATTTTGCGTCATGTGGATCTGCTCACGACGGCCCCAGGGGCCGCTGCGCCTGCGGATCTGGCGGCTCTGGCCGAGCAAGGGCTTCGCACGCCGGAGATTGTGACCTTGGCGCAGCTCATCGCCTTTGTCAGTTTTCAAGCGCGAGTCCTGGCCGGGCTTTTGCTGTTGGATGGGCGTCCGGCTGCGTCTGGCCGCAGCTACCACAGCCCTTCTGTGGAGAATGTTCGGCAGCCGAGCGATTTTACCCTGGAGGAATTGGCTTGGGTTGCCTGGCTGGATACGGTGGATCCAGCGACAGCGACCCCGCGCCAGCTGGAAGTCTTGGAGGCCAGCCACTCGCGCGCGCACACCTCTCCCTACTACCTGCTGTTGGTGCACAATGCAGAGCTGCTCTATCAGCGCTCTCTGCTCTTCAATGCGGTCATGTATGGGCGGGAGGGGTTGCCGCGCGCCGAGCGTGAGCTGGCCACGGTGGCTGTCTCGCGCATCAACGGCTGCCCGTACTGTGCGTCGGTGCACGCCCGGCTGTTTGTACAACTGACCAAACAGCCGGATGTCATCCATCGACTCTACGAACAGGGGGTAGGGGCAGAACAGCCCCTGCGGCTGCGTGCTCTGGTGGATTTTGCAGCCCGGCTCACCCATGCGCCTGACGCTTTGAACGGGGAAGAGCTGCTCCCGCTGCGCCAGAATGGGCTGAGCGACCTGGAGATTTTGGATCTGATCCATGCGGTTGCCATGTTTGCCTGGGCCAACCGGCTGATGCAGACCTTGGGGGAACCAGTCCCACTCTCTGGTGCGGTGTAGGGCATGCATGTGGAGGTGGCCCACGCCAACGGCGCAGGCGATCTGGCTGTGTTGGAGAGCCTGGCCCAGGCGCACGACTGGCTGGACAACCTGGTCCATTCTATCGTAGAAGGTGTGGTGATCTTCGACGACGCAGGGAGTGTGACCTTTCTCAACGAGAAAGCAGCTGAACTGACGGGGGGGACCGTGGCGGAAGCTGTCGGTCAGCAGGTGGATCTCTTGTTTCCTGCCATAGACGAAGCTGGCAGCCGGGTGGCGTTGTCGCAGTTTGTGGGTGGCGGCAAGTATCGGATTCAGCTTCTCAAACCAGGCAAAGCTGCGGAACGTCCAGTGCGGCTGCCGGGTCAACTGGCTCGGCGCCGGTTGGGGACGGGGCTGCTCTCTCGGGAGCCCCTGGCCCTGCTGGAGATTACGGTGATGCGTCTGCCGATGCCGGTTGTGTACAGAGGCAGGATCGACCAAGAGGCTGGCAGCGATGCCGGAGCGACGTCGGGCCATCCCGCCAAGGCGCTGCAGACTGCGTTGATTTTGCGCGATATCGGCGAGGAAGAAGCCTTGCGTCAGCTGCGCGCTTATTTTCTGGCCAACATCACCCACGAATTTCGCACCCCACTCAGCACGTGGAACGCCTCGATGGAACTGTTGTTGAACGAAACCGATCTGACTGCGTCCGAGATGCGCGAGCTGCTCAAGCCGCTGCATCTCAGCCTGCTCAGCCTGCAGACACTGATCGAGAACCTGCTTGAAAGCAGCACCATCGAAGCCGGACGGTTTGTGTTGCACAGGCAGCCTGTCGATCTGGAGCAGGTCATTTCGGCGGCGGTGCAGATTGTACGTCCTCTCTTGGAACGGCGGCGCCAGACGCTGGTACGGCCAGCACCGGCGCTTCTGCCCCCATTGGCCGCTGACCCTGCCCGGCTGACCCAGGTGCTGGTCAACCTGCTCAGCAATGCAGGCAAATACAGCCCGCCCGGCAGCACGGTGACGTTGGAGATCGCACTGCGTGTCGGCTGGCTGGCTGTGTCGATCGCTGACCAGGGGCCTGGAATTCCCCCTCAAGAACGCCAAAAGTTGTTCCAGCGCTTTGTGCGTCTGGGCATCGACACAGCCCATCAATACGGCATCGGACTTGGCCTGTATCTGGTGAAAACCACTGTCGAGGCGCATGGGGGACATGTCGGTGTAGATGAGCAGGTGGGGGGGGGGCGCGGTTCTGGTTTGAGTTGCCGATCGAACCGGCGGACTTGGGAGGTGCAGGCTCCTGGCAGGAGGAGTCAAGATGAAGATTTTGGTGGTCGAGGACGACCTGGCGTTGGCGGATGTTCTGGCATTTACGTTGCGTCGCGCTGGATTTGATGTGCTGGCGGTCTATGACGGGGGTGCAGCAGCAGCAGCCTGGCAGCACGCCCATCCTCATCTGATCATTTTGGATCTGAACCTGCCCCATCTCGACGGCATGGGGCTTTGCCGGATCATCCGCAGCCAGAGCGATGTGCCGATCATCATGCTGACTGTTCGCAGCGGGGATGCCGACGTGGTACAGGGGTTGGAGGCGGGTGCAGACGACTATGTGGTCAAACCTTTCAGCCCCAGCCAGCTGGTTGCGCGTGTGCGTGCGGTTCTGCGCCGCACGGACACGGCTCTTCTGCCGGTCGAATTGGCTGCTGGTGACCTGCGTCTGGACCGTGCGCGCAACGAAGTGCATCGTCTGGGTCTGAGCCCTGTGCGTCTCACACCCTTGGAAACGCGCCTGCTGGAAATGCTGATGCTGCACGCTGGGCAGACGATGACCACCGACGCGCTGCTCAACGCTGTCTGGGCGGCTGAGGGGGGGGATCGGGCCATGCTCAAGCAGCTGGTGTACCGTTTGCGCAGCAAGATCGAGCCAGACCCTGCACGGCCCACGCAGATCGAGACGATCCCTGGCATCGGGTATGCCTTCGTCGTTCGATGAGGGGGAAGTTCTGGTCTGGGTTGCTGTTGGAGGGCGGGCGCTCCCTCTCTGAGCCATCTGTTACCATTTTGTAACCCTCACAGCACCTTTTTTGTAACCGTTGGCCGGTAGAATGGCAGTAAGGGATTCAACTGGATCGCAAAACTGTCATTGAAAGGAAGCCTGTATGGGTGTATTGCGCAAAATGCTGTTGTGTATTTGGGTGTTGTTGGCGGTCGCTGCCTGCTCGAATGCAGGTGTGCAGCCGGGCGTCTCCACACCTGCTGCACAGACGGATGAGCGTGTGGCGATCAGCGTTTCAGGGGCGTTTGCCCTGTTCCCGATCGTCACACTCTGGACAGAAGCGTACACGAAACTGCATCCTGGCGTCACCTTTGATATACAGGCAGGGGGTGCGGGCAAAGGAATGACGGACATGCTTACGGGTGCTGCCGACATTGCCATGCTCTCGCGGGAGGCGCGACAACCGGAGCTGGATGAAGGAGCTTTTCTGGTGCCGGTGACGATCGACGCTGTGGTGGGGACCCTCAACGCCGACAACCCTCTGCTGGAGCAGCTGCTGGCGCGAGGCATTACACCGGAAGAAGCGGGGAAAATCTGGCTCAGCGGCGAGATCACGACCTGGGGAGCGCTGTTGGGGACAGAAAATACTGAAAACATCCATGTCTACACGCGGTCGGATTCTGCGGGTGCTGCTGAGATGTGGGCGAAGTTTGCGGGGGGCACAGCGCAGGAAGAGCTGCTCGGCACTGCGGTCAACGCAGATCCGGGGTTGGCGGAGGCTGTGCGCCAGGATCGGCTGGGGGTGGGCTACAACAACATCGGCTTTGCCTACGACCCAGAGACGGGGTTGCCGATCGACGGGTTGCAGCTGATTCCGATCGACCTCAACGCCAATGGGCAGATTGATCCCGAAGAGTCGTTTTATGGTGAGCGCGACCAGTTGACCCAGGCGATTGCGGACCAGATCTACCCGTTCCCCCCAGCGCGGGTGCTTTATCTGGTGACCAAAGGGGAGCCATCTCCAGCCATTCGTGATTTTTATCGTTGGGTTTTGACGGATGGGCAGGCGCTGGTTGCTGAAGCGGGCTATGTGGCGCTGACCCCGGAACGGCTGCAGGAGGCCCTGGTGCTGATTGGGGAGGAGTAGGGGTGACGGGCAGGAGGGGGGGCGAACCAGCAGACAAAGGGAGACAGCGCTCAGCGGGGATTCGTTTGAGCAGGTGGCGTCGCTGGAGCGATCAGCTGGCTCAGCGGCTGCTGGGGCTGATTGCTGGAGCGGTCTGCATGGTTGTGGTGGGGGTGGCGGCAGCATTGCTTTTGCGCAGTCTGCCGCTGCTGTCCACCTTTTCGCTGTTTGAGCTGTGGGGGGGGCAGGTCTGGCAGCCGATGCGCGGGCTGTTTGGGTACGCGCCTTTTGTGGCTGGCAGCCTCTGGGTGACAGCTGTTGCGATGGCGGTCGCCGTTGTGCCTGCGGTATTCAGCGGGATTTATCTGGCTGAGTATGTCTCTGAACGGGGTCGCGGTCTGTTGAAGCCGCTGCTCGATCTGCTGGTGGGCATTCCGTCGGTTGTCTATGGGTTGTGGGGGATTCTTTTTGTCGTGCCCCTGGTGCGTGACTGGATAGGTCCCTGGGCGGAGCAGACGGTGGGGGATGGGCTCCCGTTTTGGGGGCGAACCAGCCCCAGCGGATACGGGCTGTTGTCGGCGGGGCTGGTACTGGGGATCATGGTCTTTCCGTTGATTGTGGCGGTCACCGAAGAGGTGATGCGCAGCGTGCCCCGTGAGATGCGCGAGGCCCTGTTGTCGTTGGGGGCTACCCGTTGGGAGACGACGAAGTGTAGCGTGCGCTGCGTGGGGTTGCCGGGCATTCTGGCTGCGGTCGTGCTGGGTTTTTCGCGGGCGTTCGGTGAAACGTTGGCAGTGATGATGACCGTGGGCAACGTGGCCCAATTCCCGAGCACGATTTTTGACCCGGTCTACCCCTTGCCGGCTTTGATCGCCAACAACTACGGGGAAATGATGTCGGTTCCACTCTACGAAGCGGCGTTGATGCATGCTGCGCTGCTGCTGCTCGGGGTTGTGGTCGTTTTCAATGTGGGGGCGCGGTTGGTCATCGAGCGGTTGGTGCGGAGGATTCGATGAAACAAGTGAGACGGCGCAGGGTGCGCAGGGCGCTTGAGGAGCAGTGTTTTCTCTGGCTGATGCGTCTTTCCCTGTTGGGGGCAGTCGGTGTGTTGGGGATGATTGTCGGGGTGATCTGCTGGCGTGGGGTGGGGGCATTGAGTTGGGAGATGGTCAGCAGCCTGCCGGAGGGAGGATTTTATCTGGGGCGGGAAGGCGGCATCCTCAACGCGCTTGTGGGGTCGCTCTATCTGGCCTGCGGCGCAACGGTGTTGGCGCTCTGTCTGGCGGTGCCTGTTGTCTTTTACCTGCACACCTATGCGTCCAAGGGGCGGTTGCGTCACAGCGTGCGGCTGGCGTTGGACATTCTCTGGGGAATACCGAGCATTGTCTACGGGGCGTTTGGTTTTGCGTGGATGGTCTCTCTGGGGGTGCGCGCTTCGTTGTTGGCAGGGATTCTGACATTGGCGTTGGTGGTGTTGCCCATTCTGGCGCGCACATTGGACGAGGTGGTGGAAATGACACCTGTTTTGCTGCGTGAATCGACGTTGGCTTTGGGGGCGACCCGCCTGGAGTGGATGGGGGTCCTGCTTCGTCAGTCGCTTCCGGGGTTGCTCACCGCTATTTTGCTGGCCTTCGGTCGCGGTATTGGCGACGCTGCGTCGGTGTTGTTTACTGCAGGGTACACGGACAATCTGCCGGATTCGTTGCTGCGGCCTGTGGCGTCGTTGCCGTTGGCAGTGTTCTTTTTGCTTGGCACACCTTTTCCGGAAGTCCAGGCGCGCGCCTATGCAGCGGCGTTGATCCTGACGGCCATTGTTTTGGGTGTCAGTACGTTTGCTCATCTTTCGCTGGCACGTCTGGGCCGCTATGTGATTCGTTAGGAGAAGATGTGGATGGGAGCTCTTTCGATTCGCGATCTCAATGTCTGGTACGGGAAACAGCATGCTCTCAAGCAGATCAACGCGGAGATCGCGCAGAACCAGATCACTGCGGTCATTGGCCCATCTGGTTGTGGAAAATCTACATTGCTCAAAAGCCTCAACCGTTTGCTTGAGCTTAACGAGCAGGTGCGGGTGGAAGGGCAGGTCTGGCTGGACGGCGAAGACATCTACCGGCGGGATCGGGATGTGACCGAGGTGCGCACGCGCATTGGCTTGTTGGCACAGAAACCTTTCCCATTGCCGATGTCGATCTACGACAATGTGGCCTATGGACCGCGCATTCATGGTCTGGCCAGGGGGAATCTGGATCAAATTGTGCGAGCGCAGCTTGAAGCGGTGGGGCTGTGGGCAGAGGTACGGGATCGGCTGCACAGCCCGGCAACGCGTCTCTCTGTGGGGCAACAGCAGCGTCTTTGTCTGGCGCGCACGCTGGCTGTGGAGCCGGAGGTGCTGCTCTGCGACGAATCGACCGCGTCGTTGGACCCGATTTCCGCGCGCGGGATCGAGAGCTTGATCCGCACCCTGCGAGATCGATATACAATCGTCCTGGTGACCCATGACATCGACCAGGCACGCCGGCTGGCTGATGCTGTGCTCTTCATGTGGCTGGGGGAGCTGGTGGAGTACGGGCCTGCTCAGCGTTTTTTTGAGCAGCCTCAGGAGGCGTTGACGCAGCAGTATCTCACGCGGGAGATTGGGTGAAATGCCCACGGCTGTCCAGCAGCTGGGCGCAGCCGTCGTCGAACAACACAGACCGGCAGCGTGTCGCTGGGTGGTGCTGACCCCGAGTGACGACAAGAGTCAGGTTGCGTTCTGACAGATTGATCGCTGGGTACGTCTTGGGCGTCCGCAGCCATCTACAGGCTCTGAAAAGATGAATGCAAGCAGGCGCAAACCAAAAGTTTTGTGAGGAGAGGAGCGGGTGAAGAGATTCGAACTCTCAACATTTTGCTTGGGAAGCAAACGCTCTGCCGTTGAGCTACACCCGCAAAGTGAATTTTAGTATAAGCCAGCCGTTTGTGGTTGTCAAATCAGATACCAACCTTTCCAGCTTTTCGGGCCACCATTGACAGGCTTGCTGGCCTGTGCTATTCTAAGAGGCACCGAAAATTGTATCTGTTTCCTGTTGGTTTTTGCAAAACGTCCCCTGTTTTCCTCTGTGTGGCCTGGTAGATGGCTGCAGAAGAGGTGATTCGGTTGCGTTTTTATCTTTTTGCTGTCCAGTTTCAATCAGAAAAGGAGTGAGGCCCATGTTTGATTTTCTGCAAAGAGGCCGGCTGACTTTGCTGGCGACCCTGGCAATGTTGATGGCGTTGGTGTTGGCAGGCTGTACAGTGACTGTGCCGGTGGCACCGGCTGCCGGCGGAGATGCGGCCAGTTCTGGCGGGAACTGGTGTTCGGATGTAAAAATTGTCTTTTTCCCGGGTGGGCCGGCCGGTGGCGTGTTCGCCAACAATGTCTACAACGGCGCAAAACAGGCTGAAGCAGACCTGGGACCCAGTGTACAATATGTCTTCTCCGACTGGGACCCGCAGAAGATGATCGCTCAGTTCAAAGAAGCGGCTGCGACTGGCCCGGATGGGATCGCTGTCATGGGACATCCGGGCGACGACGCCTTCTCCCCCCTGATCGACGAAGCGCGCGCGGCGGGCATCATTGTCACCAGCCAAAATACCGAGCTTTCAGCTTCGATGAGCAAGTACCAGGGGGCTGGCTTCGGCTATGTGGGCGCTGTCAACTACACTGCTGGCTACAAGTTGGGGAAAGAAATCATCAACCGCTACGCCTTTGGAGAAGGTGACCGGGCGATGGTCTGGGGGCTGCTCTCGCAGCCGAGTCGCGGCGAGCGCACCAAAGGGGTGATCGACGCTTTGGAGGAAGCTGGGATGACAGTCGACTACTTCGAGATCGATGCTGCCACCAATGCAGATCCAGCTGCCGGTACACCGACCTTCACTGGCTATGTCTCCTCCAACCCGGATGTCAAGCTGGTGGTGACCGACCATGGTGGGCTGACGGCGACCTTGGAGACCTATCTCAAGGCTGCGGGTTTGGGGCCCGAGGCGATCGTCGGGGCCGGTTTTGACCTTTCCCCTGCCACCATTGCCGCGATCCGTGGGGGCTGGACAGATCTGGTGATCGACCAGCAGCCTTGGCTGCAGGGGTACCTGCCTATTTTGCAGATCTGTCTGACCAAGGTTTTTGGGTTTTCGGGTTTGATGGTGGACACCGGCGGTGGCTTTGCGGACGCCAACAATATCGAATTTTTGGCGCCGCTGGCTGAACAAGAGATTCGGTAGCGCTGCTGATCTGCCTTTGCGTCGCCAGGTTGCACTCTCCCGTGCAACCTGGCTGATGAATTGTTGCACAGCAACGGCTTGAGGAAGCTCTCCCTGGGTGTTGCCAGGCCCCTGCGTACGATCTGTTGTTTTGGGAGGAGTGTTGTGCATGGCTGAGCCGACGGTCCGGCTGATTCACGTATCTAAATCGTTTGGTGAAGTCAAATCGTTGCAGGAGATCAACTTGGAGGTCTATCCAGGGGAAGTGGTGGGTCTCCTTGGGGACAACGGGGCTGGAAAATCGACCCTGATCAAAATTATCACTGGCTATTACCAGCCCGACCCGGGGGGGGAGATCTACTTTCATGGGCAGCGTTTTGACCACCTGACCGTTGCCAAGGCCCGCCAGCTGGGGGTAGAGACGGTGTACCAGGAAAAGGCGCTGGCAGACGACCAGAGTGTCTGGCGCAATATGTTTATGGGTCGAGAGCTTGCCAACCGGTGGGGCATGCTCGACATCGGCAAAATGCGCAGCATCACGCAGCAAATGATGACCCAGCATATGGGGTTCACTTCCAAGGCGGTCAGCCCGGATACTCCGGTGCGGACGATGTCAGGCGGCGAGCGGCAGGGGATCGCCATCACGCGGGCGCTGCATTTTGAGGCGGAGTTGATCATTCTGGACGAGCCGACCATGGCGCTTTCGCTTTCAGAGACCCGCAAGGTGCTGGACTTCATTGCGGGGATCGCCCAGGCGGGCAAGGCCGGCATCTTTATTGACCATAACATCTTTCATGTGTATCCGGTGGTCGACCGGATCGTGGTGTTGGATCGTGGTCGCATTGCCGGTGAATTCAAGAAGGCGGATGTGACGCTCGACGAGCTGATCGACCGTCTCTATCGGGTCGCTCGCACAGGCAGGTTGGAACAGGAGAAAAAGCCATGAATCCTGGGAAGGGGGCAGCTGGGCGTTCGCCGTTGCTGCTCTGGCTGCGAAGCAACGCGTTGCAGGTAGGGATTACAGCGGTGGCAATTGTGATTTGGGCGATCTTCGCAATTGGTTCGCCTGAAACCTTTTTCCGTCCGAACATCTACCAGGCGTTCATGTCGACGACACCTTTTTTTGGGATCATGGCCTTGCCGTTGACGATGGTGGTCATTGCGAGGGAGATAGACCTCTCCTTCCCTTCGATCATGACGGTCAGCATGTGGGTTTTTGCTTCGGTCATGATGGCGACCGGCAATCTTGCGTTGGCGCTGCCGTTGATGCTCCTGATGGGGGTGGGGGCAGGCATGCTCAATGGCATCATCGTCGCCAAAATTGGGGTGCCGTCCTTGGTCGTGACGATCGGGACGAGTTTTTTTTGGCGAGGTGTGGTCAAGGTGCTGACGGGTGGCACCGGAACCTCGCTGCTGCCGACCCGCGAGACCTTTTTTTATGATGTTTTCGTGGGGCGCCTGTTTGGCTTCATCCCGATGCAGATGGTCTGGATGGTGCTTTTTGCCCTGTTTTGCTGGCTGTTGCTCAACCGCCACCGTTTTGGCGCCCATGTCTACCTGACCGGTGACAATGCCGACAGCGCCCGGCTGATGGGGGTGGATGTCGACCGCACCAAAATTGGGGTCTTTGGCTTGGCTGGCTTTGCTGCAGCCTTTGCGGGCCTGGTGGCCAGTTTGGAGGTGACCTACTACTGGCCGACGTTGGGGGAGGGCTATCTGCTCAATACGCTCTCTTCGGTTTTTTTGGGGGGTACCTCTGTTTTTGGGGGCATTGGCACACTTTATGGGACTTTCGTCGCTTCGTTCATTGTGGGTGCCATCAACGCCGGGATTGTAGCGATTGGGATGTCTGGTTTTTGGACAGAACTGATCTATGGCCTGATTCTTGTGCTCTCAGTCGTCACCCAGACTCTGGTTGGGCGCAGGATCCGTTGAGTTGCGGATCACACGTTGAAACGAAAATGCATCACGTCGCCGTCGTGTACGACATAGTCGCGGCCTTCGACGCGCATCTCGCCGGCGGCTTTGGCAGCAACTTCGCTGCCCAGGCGTAGATAGGTGGCATAGGGGATCACCTCGGCGCGGATGAAGCCACGTTCAAAGTCGGAGTGGATGGTGCCGGCCGCTTCGGGGGCCTTGGCCCCCTGGCGCACGGTCCAGGCGCGCACTTCTTTGGGGCCCGCCGTGAAGAAGGCGATCAGCTCCAGGGCATGGTAGCCTTTGTGGATCACCTGTTCGAGCCCCGTTTCCTCGACCCCAATCGTTGCCAGAAATTCATGGCGTTCGGCGTCGGTAAGCCCAGCCATGTCCTGTTCGAGCTTGGCGCAGAGTTTGACGCACTCGGCGTTGTGGCTGTGTGCGATCTGGCGGACCGTGTGCACGTACTCGTTGTCTGTGGTGAGGTGATCCTCGTCGACATTGGCGACATAGATGACTTTTTTCCCAGTCAAAAAGCGCATCTCTTTGGTCAGGCTTTTGAAGGCTTCGCTCTCTCGATCGGGGTAGGCTGTGACCGGGATACCCTGTCCGAGCTGCTGTTGCAGGGCGAGGGCAACTTCTTGGACGGGGAGGAGCCGTTTGTCGCCTTTGACTTCGCGTGCGAGCTTGTCTAGTTTGCGTTCGAGCTGCTGGAGGTCGGCGATCATCAGCTCGGTGTTGATGATTTCGATGTCGCTGCGGGGGTCAGGGCGAGCGGAGACATGGATGACATTTTCGTCGTCGAAGCAGCGCACCACATGAACGATGGCGGCGGTCTCGCGGATATTGGCGAGGAACTGATTGCCGAGCCCTTCTCCCTGGCTGGCGCCTTTGACCAGCCCGGCGATGTCGATGAACTCGACCGTGGTGTAGATAATTTTTTCGGGTTTGACCAGCTCGGCCAGCCGGTCCACGCGCGGGTCGGGCACGGCGACGATCGCCTTGTTGGGTTCGATCGTGCAGAAGGGGTAGTTGGCTGCTTCTGCGTTTTGTGCTTTGGTCAGCGCGTTGAATGTTGTGCTTTTGCCGACGTTGGGGAGCCCAACGATGCCGATTCCTAGAGCCATGGTGCCTGCCTTGCCTGCGACCTGAAAGTAAATCTCTTGGTAAGAAGTGTACAACGAGATGCTGGCCAGGCTGAAACTGGGGGGGTGTTGTGAGATCGAGTAGAATGCAGGGAGCTGGGGCTGAAAAAAGAGTAAGAAAGGTAGCCAAAGATCATGTCTGACCCAAAACGTAAAATTCGCATAGCCATAATAGGGACCGCCAAGCGATCCGCCTATCTGTATGGGCCCATTCTGCGTGCCCTGCCGGAGGAGGTCGAGCTGGTCGCAGTCTGGGGAAGAAGTGCTGAGCCGGCGCGGGCGCTGGGGGAATTGCTTGGCGTGCCCTGGTATACTGAGCTCGACCGGCTGCGTCGGGAGATGGCGCCCGAGATCGGCATTGTGTCGGTCGCCTATGGGGCCAACGGTGCTGTCGGCCTGGCTGCGGCCGAAGCGGGTCTACATCTGTTGCTAGAGACCCCGATTGCCCACAAGCTGAGTGAGGCAGATGCGATTATCGCCGCCGCCGCGCAGCGCGGGCTCAAGATTGAAGTGGCAGAGCAGTTTCACCGGCGGCCGTTGGAGCAGATCAAGCTGGCGCTGATTCGTGCTGGACTCTTTGGGCAAGTGCACACCTCTTTCAACGACTTTGCTGGCCACGGCTATCATGGCGTCAGCGTGTTGCGCAGCTATCTGGGGTTCGATGCCCGGCCGGTGCAGGTGCTGGGGCTGGTTCGCGACTATCCATTGGCAGCCCACTGGTCACGGCTGGCAGGTACTCGCGGGGAACGCCGCGAAACCCAGGAACATGGGCTGATCGAATTTGAGGGTGGGCGGCTTGGCCACTACCTCTGGACGAGCGTTGGATACGATTCGGCGGCGCGCTGGTGGCGCAGCAGCCGTTTTCTGGCAGAACGGGGGATGGGAATCACGGTTGGGGTCAACCTGGAGGTACAGGAGTGGCTGAGTCTGATCGCGCCTGGGGGGGAGGCCCCCCACTTCATCACGGTCGAGCGGCGTTGGGAGCGCAACGACGGTGGGGCTTTGGTGGCCATGGTGGCACATACCGGCCTGCCTGAGCAACCTATTGTGCTTTGGGAGAATCCCTTCCGGCCAGCAGTCAAGGGGCAGGGGGTGCAGTGGCACGACGATGAAATCGGGGTTGCAGGCTGCCTTCTCAGTCTGGTGGAGGCGGTGCGCACTGGCAGCGAACCCAGCTATGGGCCGCAGCAGGCCAGGCTTGACCAGGAGCTGACGCTGGCGATCCGCCTTTCCAGCCGTGCGGGTGGGATGCCGCTGTCGCTGCCGCTTGACCCCAGTTTTTCTGATGCCATCTAGGTGTGGGGGGCTGGACAACGCCAGCCATCGATGGTAAGGTCTGGTTGGTGTAAAAACCGTCTCAAATTCTATGAACTTGTGCGAGGAGATTCGATGAGGAACGCACTGCCGTTGCCGCCCCACTACGATGCAGCGAGAGTGGGGGAGATCTGGCGGGTCAATTATGCCGAGCGCGAGCTGGAAGCGGAATCCTGGGCTGCCCGCCATGCGTTGCATCCGGTGCGTGCAGACCGTCTGCGGGTAGCATTGTTGGCGGTGGATGTGCAGAATACTTTCTGCATTCCTGGATTTGAACTCTTTGTCGCAGGGCGTTCGGGGCTGGGAGCTGTGGAGGACAACCGTCGGCTGTGCGAGTTCATCTATCGAAATCTGGATCGGGTGACCCAGATCTTTCCCACCTTGGACACCCACCAGGCCGCCCAGATTTTTCATCCGGTTTTTTTTGTGGACAGGGCGGGCAACCATCCTGCACCCCATACCCAGATTACCTTGCAGGATCTGGAGCAAGGAATGTGGCGATTCAACGAATCGTTGAGCACGACGCTGGGGCTGGAGGCAGGCTATGTGCAGGAATACCTGTTGCACTACGCCCGACGGCTCGGGCACTCTGGGCAGTATGCGTTGACTGTCTGGCCCTACCATGCAATGCTGGGCGGCATTGGCCACGCGTTGGTGCCGGCCTTCGAAGAGGCGATCTTTTTTCATGGGATCGCCCGCCATAGCCAGCCAGAGTTCCACGTGAAGGGCAGCGCGGTTTTGACCGAGAATTACTCGGCGATCGGCCCTGAGGTGGAGATCGATATGGGAGGCCAGCCGGTTGGCTGGGTCAATCGGGCCCTGCTGGACAAGCTGCGCAGCTTTGATGCGCTGTTGATCGCCGGTCAGGCCAAGAGCCATTGTGTGGCCTGGACCGTGCAGGATCTGCTCGACGCCTATCTGGAGCACGACCCGGCCCTGCTGGCGCGTTGTTTTTTATTGGAAGACTGTACCTCGCCGGTGGTGGTGCCGGGGGTGGTTGACTACACGGATGTGGCGGACGCAGCCTTTGCACGGTTTGCAGAAGCTGGGATGCGGCGTGTGCGGTCGATCGACCCGATCGAAGATTGGCTGCCTGGGGCGGTATGACGTTTTTCAGTGACGTTTTTCAGTGACGTTTTTCAGAGGGGGGGCGATCCGTTGCCCCCCCTCTGGAGAACCGCAGCGGGGACATGGGCTCTTTCAGCCGGTAGCAGGTTCAACCGGTAGCAGGGATCAAGAGCCCATAGTTTCCATCCCGCCGGCGGTAGATGACGTTGATGCTGTTGGTCTGCGGGTTGAAAAAGACGTAGAAATCGTGGCCGAGCAGTTCCATTTGTTCGAGGGCTTCTTCCTCTCCCATCGGTTCGACCAGGAACTGTTTGCGGCGGATGATATAGCCAAGTTCTTCTGTTTCGCCGGGCTCGGTGCTGGGGGACTCGAACACGGGTTCGAGTTCGCGTGCCCCGGCATGTGCTGCGCGGCGTTTGCTTTCGAAGCGCCGTCCTTTGAAGCGCCGGATCTGGCTGGAGATCTTGTCGATCGTGGCATCGACCGAAGCAAAGATATCGCTGGTGGCTTCTTCGGCGCGCAGGATCTGGCCATTTGCCCAGATGGTGATCTGGGCGGTGAAGCGATCGTCTGCGGAGCGGGTCATGTTCTGGTTGAGGTCGGCACGTACCTCGCCAATCTGGGGCAGATAGCGTTCGAGGCGGTCCACTTTTTTGGAGACATACTCGCGCATGTACTCCGTTATCTCAAGATTACGACCGTTGACCATTACTTTCATGGTCCTGCTCCTTTCTGCGTGTGTCTCAGAGGATGGATTGGGGGGACGGGCAATCTGTGCTAGATGGAGTCATTCGGCAGCTGACCTGTGGATAGAGATCGAAAGTTTTTTTGAATGGCTCATCCATGCTTCTATTTTATCGAGGGAGGAGAGGCTTGTCAATCCGTCTTCTGGCCAGTTTATTGGCTGGCCAGAAGTTTTTGGACCGTAGCCACGGTCCAATCGACCTGTTCGGCGCTGATCTGGTAGTGGGTGACGGCGCGCAGCTGGTTGGGCCCAGTGGGGTTGATCCGAATTTCTGTCGCTGCCAGCGCCTGGGAGAGGCGGGGGGCGTCCCAGCCGGGCTGATTGACCTTGAAATAGACAATATTGGTCTGAATCTGGGTTGGGTCCAACTCAATGCCGTCGAGGGCAGCCAGGCCGTTGGCCAGCTGGCGGGCATGGCGGTGGTCTTCGGTCAGCCGGTCGACCATCTCTTCGAGGGCGACGAGCGCGGCGGCGGCCAGTACTCCTGCCTGGCGTGTCCCTCCACCAAGTTGTTTGCGCATGCGGCGAGCCCGGCGGATGAAGCTCTGTGAACCGGCGACTGCCGAGCCAACCGGCGCGGCCAGCCCTTTGCTGAAGCAGACGCTGACGCTGTCTGCAGCGGCGACGAGCCGGGCGGGGGGCAGGCCCAGCGCTTGCGCCGCATTCCAGAGGCGGGCGCCGTCAATGTGCAGCGCAAGGTTGTGGGCGCGCGCCAGTTCGCCGACGGCATCGACGTAGTCAGGGGACAACACGCTGCCTCCACAGCGATTGTGGGTGTTTTCCAGCGCAATCAGACGTGTGGCTGGGTAGTGTTCGTTGTCGCTGCGGATGGCTTTGGCGATCCGGTCAAGGTCGATGGTGCCGTCGGGGTGATTGGGCAAAATATGGGGGTGGACGCCGCCGACTGCGGAGCATCCCCCTTGTTCGTAGTGAAAGATGTGTGCCTGGTCCCCCAAGATCAGCTCGTCCCCGCGCCCGCAGTGGCTGAGCACGGAGACCAGGTTGCCCATGGTTCCGCTGGAGACAAAGAGGGCTGCCTCTTTACCGAGCCGTTGGGCGACGAGCGTTTCCAGCCGATTGACGGTCGGGTCTTCGCCGTAGACATCGTCCCCGACGACAGCGTCTGCCATGGCCCGGCGCATAGCAGGGGTGGGGGTGGTCACGGTATCGCTGCGCAGATCGATGGGTTTGTTCATTGCTTTTGTCCTGTCAGAAAATGTTCGATGGCGGCAAACAGCCGCTCCAGGTCGCTCTCTTGCACTTCGCCCATGTGTGCAATGCGGAAGGCCTTGTCCTTGTAGTCGCCGTACCCGTTGGAGATTTCCATCTCCTGGCGGGCGAGAGCGGCATTGAGTGCGTTGACGCTGATGGCGCGCGTGTTGGTGACTGTGGTGACGGTGTGCGATCGGTAGCCGGCCTCGGCCATCAGCTCGAAGCCATTGGCCAGTGCCCAGCGCTGGGTGCGGTCGGCCAGTCTGGCATGGCGCGCAAAGCGCTGTTCGATGCCTTCCTCCAGGATGCGGTCGAGCTGTACGGCCAGGCTGCGCATCAGCGAAATCGCCGGGGTTGCCGGGGTCGTCTGCTGCTGGCGTGACTTTTCCAGCCGGAGGAAGTCAAAATACCAGCCCCGTCCGGAGACTGCGCGGGCACGTTGGAGTGCACGGTCGCTGACTGCGCAGAACGCCAGCCCGGGCGGCAACGCCAGCGCTTTTTGGGAGGAGGTCAGCACGACATCGAGCCCCCAGTCGTCGGTGGCCAACCGTGCGCCGCCGAAAGAAGAGACTGCGTCGACCAGCACCAGTGTTTCTGGGCTGATCGCGCGCACTGTGTCGGCAATTTCTCGGACAGGGCTCATCACCCCTGTGCTGGTCTCGTTGTGCACCACAGCGATGGCTTCGACAGGGCCTGTGGCAAGCGCGTCCTGCAAGGCGTTGGCAACCTGCTCCGGTTTGACTGCGCTGTTCCAGGGGATATCGGCGCGCACGACCTGTTTGCCGCAGCTGGCTGCAACATCGTGCCAGCGCTGGCTGAAGGCGCCGTTGACAAAGCTGAGCATCCGGTGCTCGACAAGATTGCGGACAGCTGCTTCTTGCAGGCCGGTGCCGGAGGCGACAACCGTGAAGACGCGTGTCTTTGTGAAGAAAAGCTGGCGCAGCTGCGCCTCGCATCTGGCAAAGAGCGCCTCGAATTCGTCGCTGCGATGGCCGATCATCGGGGCAGTCTGGGCGGCCAGCACTTCGGCCGCCACGTCGGTCGGGCCGGGGATGAAGAGGCGCTGCCGGTGGGCTGGAATTGCCGCAGCTTGGACAGCAGCCTCGCGAAGCAGTTCAGACATGGCATTGCACCCTTTCTGGTTGGCAGATCAAAACGCTTTCATGGACGAGGCCGCTGCAGCAGGCGAACCTCTCTGTGAGAGCCATTGTGCCACTGCCCAGGGGTGAGGTGCAAAAATTTGTGCCCCAAAGGAGCGCTTCTCGCTCTGCGGGGTGAAGGGAGGGGGTTTGGCGGCTCTGGCAGCCTGTGCTATACTGACAGCATAAAGTGGTTGGGCAGAACTGTGGCTTGAAAGCGCGAGGCATTGACCCTCTCCCAGCGGCGCTGGCTGGCACACGATCAGAAAGATCAAAGCAAGGTTGATGGGTGCAGATGCATTTTTCCGCTGCAGATGGATCGTAGGGTTCCTGTTGGTCGCTCTGGGGGCGGCTGGCTGTGTTTCGGCGATCTCCCCGGCGACCCCTGCTTTGTTGCCTGACAGCGTGCGGCCCGGGGAGACCCCGAGCCCACCGTCTGCTCCTCCGATCGTCGAGATTGAGGTGACGCGCGTTGTCTACCGGGAGACGATTGTGACGCCGACCCCTGCTCCGCCCCAGCCGTGTGGCGCGCAGAATCTGGCTGATGTAGAAGAAGTGGTGGTCGGGGTTTTGTTGCCCCTGTCGGTTCCTGCATTCTGGATGCGGTCGACCAGTATGCAGGCGGGTCTCAATTTGGCTGTGGAGCGGCTCAGCCCCGAAGGAATTGGTGGAAAGCCGCTGCGGTTGGCTGTCTATGATGGCGCTGACGACCCGCTGCGGTCGGTGCAATTGGCAGAAGAGCTGATCGTCGAGGCGTGTGCTGGGGCGCTGATCGTGGGGTTGGGGGACAGTGCAACGTCGGCGGTGGCGGGGGTGGCAGAGCGTTACAGGGTGCCGATGGTGGTGCTGGAGGCAGCGGCGCCTTCTCTGACAGCCAGCCAGCCAGCCAGTCTTTTTCGTATCGCGCCAGACACAACGATGGTGGCAACCATGCCCTCTGAGTGGCTGGCAGAGGTAGGAGACTACAACCAGGACGGCCGTCTGCTGGCTGTCGTGATCGCTGAAAATTCGGCAGCAGGTGACCTGTTTGTGGAGCAAAGCCGCCAAGGCTTTGCAGAGCATGCGATCGAGACAGTGGTGCATCGGGTCGATCTGCCGATGATAGATTTTTCTCCTGAAATTGCCCGTCTGCTGGCGATGCCCGCCGTGCCCGACGCTGTTTTTATTGCACTTTGGGGGGACGGCGCGCTGACGCTGCATACACAGCTGTTTGACGCCGGCATTCGCCCGGAGACAGGAACTTTGCTGGTCAACCACAGCCGGCGGGCGCTGGACCCGGGGCAATTTGGCCTGCGCAGCGTGCTGCCTGCGGGCAGTATTGTGGTGCGGCGGGGGCCCTGGCTGTCGAACGCCACTGCGATGGGACAAGAGCTGTTCGAGCGTTACCGTCAAAGTGGGCTGGCCTGGCCCGAGCTGGCGGTTTTTCTGGCGCACGATGCGCTGCTGCTGGTTGCGGATGCCATCCAGCGTTCGGGGGCTGTGCGTGGCCCCGAACTGGTCGTGGCGTTGGAGTCGAGCGACCTCGAACTGGCTGCCGGCCACTATACCTTTCCCTACGGTTCCAAACGTCCACCAGAGGATCTTCAGCTGCCAGCGGCTGTCTGGCATCAATGGCTGGAGGTGCCTCTTCTTTACCTGATGTATACGGTCGACGGCCAGGAACCTGCTCTGCTGCCGGTCGTATGGCCTCCTGCGTACCGCACCTCAGCGGCGCCAGTAGGCGGGTGAGAGCAGGATCAGCAAGCTGAAAAATTCCAGCCTTCCCAGCAACATACAGCCCATCAACACCCATTTGGCGGCCGGCTCCAGCCAGCCGTAGTTGTCGAAGGGGCCGAGCGCATTCATCCCCGGGCCGACCCCGCTGAGTGTTGAGACCACTGCACTCAGGCTGCTGACCCAGTCGACCCCCGTGGCTGTCAGCAGCAGGGTTCCTGCAAACAGCCCGACCCCATAGATGCCGACGAACCCCAGCACTTCGGTGACCACATTGGCAGGGACTGCTTGTTTGCGAAGGCGGATCGGTGCCAATGCCTGGGGGTGGAGCAGGCGGGTAAATTCGCTGGCCAGGTGTTTGAAGAGCAGATAGACGCGAATCACCTTGAGCCCGCCGGCAGTCGAGCCAGCACTGCCCCCAATCATCATAGCCAACAGCAGGGCAAACTGGGCATTGGCTGTCCAGGCCTCGTAGTCGGCGAGGCCAAAGCCAGTGGTCGTATGCAGCGAGGCCACCGTAAAGAGCGACTCGCGCACCGCCTGTCCCTTGTCGTCGTAAAGGTGCCAGGCTCCAAAGAGCACGCAGAGGGTGGCGGCCAGAATGCTGCCCAGAAAGAGGTGAAACTCGCGATCTTGCCAGTAGGAACGCAGATGGCCGGTGGCGAAGCGGAAGTGAAGTGCAAAGTTGGTGCCGGCGGCCAGCATGAACAAAATGACCACCCATTCGATGTAGCTGCTCTGGTAGTGGGCGATGCTGGCGTTGCGCGGGGAGAAACCGCCGCTTGCCACTGTGCCAAAGGAGGTGCAGAGCGCGTCGAAAAGCTCCATCCCTCCGAGGAGCAGCAGGAGGGTCTGGAAGAGGGTGAGGGCGACGTAGACCCCGCACAAAATTTTGGCGGTTTCGGCGATGCGGGGGGTCAGTTTGTCGGCAGTGGGGCCGGCGGCTTCAACCTTGTAAAGCTGCATGCCGCCGACGCCGAGCAGGGGAAGGATTGTCAACGACATGACCACGATCCCGATCCCGCCGATCCAATGGGTCATGCTGCGCCAAAAAAGCACGCCATGGGGCAGCGCTTCGATGTCGGCCAGGATAGAGGCCCCGGTTGTGGTGAAGCCAGAAACTGTCTCGAAAAGCGCGTCGGTCAGGTTAGGAATTGAACCGGTCAGCCAGTAGGGAAGTGCTCCGAAGCTGGAAAAAAGGAGCCAGGCAAACGAGACAACTGCAAAGCCTTCGCGCAGACGCAAATGCTCGTTCAGGTCTGTAAAACGCAGAAGGGCAAACCCAGCGGCGGCGGTGATGCCTGCACTGAGCAGGAGCTGTGGCCAGCTTTTTTCGCTGTAGTAGAAAGCCCAGGGCACAGAGGGCAGCATAAAAAAGGCACAAAAAAGCAGCAGATATCCTTGGAGATGGAGCACACTTCGCACGCGCATCGCTTTTGTCCTCTAGCCACTCTGCGGGCAATCAACTGAACAGCCGGTCGATCTCGGGCAGGGCGGAGGGCAGGGCAAACATCACCGTGCGATCGCCGGGCTGGACGATGGTCTGTCCGTTTGGTATCAGCAACGTCCCGTTGCGCAGGATGGCGCCGACCACAGCAGACTGGGGGAATCGAGTCTCGCGCAGCGTCTTGCGGGTGATGCGTGCGCCTTCTCGGGCAATGTACTCGATCATCTGGCCCTCGATGCCGGGCAGGTTGGCGATCGCTGCGACCTGGCGATGTTGGATGAACTGTTGGACCGCGTTGACTGTGAGTATTTGCTTGCTGATCACGGTGTTGAGCCCGATGGTGGGGAGGATCGGCAGATAGGCGACCCGGTTGACGAGGGCGATCGGCCTGGGCACCTCGTGCTGGATGGCCAGCAGGGTGGCGATGATGTTGTTTTCGTCGTCCCCGGTGACTGCGACAAAGGCATCCATCTCGTCGATGTCTTCGGCCTGCAGCAGATCGAGGTCGGTGCCGTCCCCGTGGATGACCAGGGCACCGGGCAGGTTTTCAGCGAGTCGTTGGGCACGCAGGTAATCGTGTTCGATGATTTTGACGTGGGTGGTGCCCGCCATCGCCTCGGCGATGAAGCGGGCGACCATGCCGCCGCCCATGAGCATGATTTTGCCGATGCGTTGTTTTTTGCGTTTGCCAGCCAGCCCAAAAAATTCTTTTGCATATTCTGGGGCGCAGACAGCAAAAAGCAGGTCGCCGGCATAGAGGCGGTCGCTGCCTTTGGGGACGATTGTCTCATGGTTGCGTTCGACGGCCACGACCTGGACCGGCGGGTGGCCATAGCGAGCACCGAGTTCGGCCAGCGATGGGCCGATCAGCGGAGAATTGGCCTCCAAGATCAGACCAATGACTTCGATTTTTCCTTTTTCAAGATCAAGCACATGGGTGGCCGACGATTCTTGCAGCAGCCGCAAAATGGCATTGGCCGCCTCGCGCTCTGGATGAATGATATGGTCGGCGCCGAGCTGTTCCGGGGTCAGGGGAAAGTTGGGTTCGGTGAACTCGCTGTTGCGCACGCGTGCGATCGTGACATCGACACCGCTGGCCTTGGCCAGCCGGCAGGCCATCAGGTTGGCATCGTCGTTGTCGGTGACAGCAGCCAGCACGTCGCTCTCGCGGATCCCTGCCTGGAGCAGCACGCGGTAGCTGTCTCCCTGCCCCTCAACCGCCAGCCCGTCGAGCTGATCCGCTGCGCGGCGCACTTTGTCGGGATTGGAATCGATGATGGTAATGTCGTGGTGGTCGCGTGAAAGGCGTCGCCCCAGTTGAAAACCGACGTCGCCTGCTCCGACAATGATGATTCGCATGGGGCGTTACCCTTTCTGTGCCCGGCGGATGCGTTGACGTTGTTCGTGGTTGAGCATTTTTTTGCGGATGCGCAGCGACACCGGGGTGACCTCCAGCAGATCGTCGTTGTCGAGAAATTGAATGGCATCGTCGAGGGAAAGCTCGCGGGTGACGTTGAGCATCTCGTTCAGCCCAGAGGGTTTTTCGCGGAAGTTGGTCAGCTGTTTGGCTTTGCAGACGTTGACGACCAGTTCCTCTTCGCGAATATGCTGACCGACGACCTGGCCGGCATAGACCGCATCCCCAGGTTTCACAATAAACGCGCCCCGCTGCTGAAGGTTGGTCAGCGCGTAGCTGCTGACTGTACCGGGTTCGAGGGCGATCAGTTTGCCGCTGTTGGGGAGGTCAATGTCGCCTGTGTAAGATTCATAGCCATGAAAGAGGGTATGGAAGATGCCGGTGCCGCGAGTGGCGGTCAGAAAAGGCTGACGGAAACCGAGCAACCCGCGTGTGGGGGCCAGGTAGGTGCCATAGACAGTCCCATCTTCGCCGTAGTGGATCGTCTGCATCCGTGCCCGGCGGCGGCCCAGCATCTCCTGGACAGCCCCCAGGTATTCCTGGGCGACCTCGACAAAGACCTGTTCGATCGGTTCTTCGACCCCGTCGGCGCCCTGTTTGAAGATGACTTCTGGTCGGCTGACAGCAAATTCGTAGCCCTCACGGCGCATGGTTTCGATCAAGATGGCGAGGTGCAGTTCGCCGCGCCCGGAGACGATGAATTCGTTGGCCCGTTCGGTCTCCTGCACGCGCAGCGCCACATTGCGTTCTAGTTCGTTTTGCAGGCGGGCGCGCACCTGGCGGCTGGTCAGGTACTGGCCCTCACGGCCAGCGAAGGGGCTGTCGTTGACGGCGAAGGTCATGCGGACGGTCGGTTCTTCAACAGTGATCGGGGGGAGCGGCTGTGGGTCATTGGGGTCGGCCAGTGTGTCGCCGATCCCGACCGTTTCGATCCCGGCGACGGCCACGATGCTGCCAGCGCTGGCCTCTTCGACCGCCACCCGCTGCAAGTTGCGAAAGACATACAGCTGAGAAATTTTGGCAGATTCGTGCTCCCCCTGTGGGTTGATGCGTACAACTGACTGGCCGGAGCGCAGAGAGCCGCTGTGGAGCCGGCCGACGGCAATTTTGCCCACATAGCTGCTGTACTCGATCGTCGCCACCAAGAGCTGGGTAGGGCCGGTGGGGTCGATCTGAGGGGGGGGCAGATAGCCGACGATCGTGTCGAAGAGAGGGTCGAGGTTGGGGGCCAGCTCGTCGGGCTGGTAGCCGGCACGCTGTTCGAGTGCCCGTGTGTAGACAACCGGAAATTCAGATTGCTCGTCGGTGGCGCCCAGGTCGATAAACAAGTCAAAGGTGGCGTTGACAACATAGTCAGGGCGGGCAGCCGGGCGGTCGATCTTGTTGACGACGACGATGGCCGGCAGGCCGCGCTCGAGGGCTTGTCGCAACACAAAGCGGGTTTGGGGCATCGGTCCTTCGACAGCATCGACCAGCAGCAGCACGCCGTCGACCATATGCATGATGCGCTCGACCTCCCCGCCAAAATCGGCGTGGCCGGGCGTATCGACAATGTTGATGGTTGTGCCGTGGTATTCGACGCTGGTGTTTTTGGCCAGAATGGTGATCCCTCGCTCTCGTTCGAGGTCGTTGGAATCCATCACGCGTTCGACAATTGTCTGGTTGTCACGGAAGACTTTGGTCTGGCGTAGCATTCCGTCGACAAGGGTGGTCTTGCCGTGGTCGACGTGGGCAATGATGGCGATGTTGCGAAGATCGCTGCGCGAGACGGTGGTGCGGCCGGCATGGACCGGCTGGGGTGGAGTCTGAATGGAATGCATAGGTTCCTGTTTGCGGAGGCTGTCAGCGGCGCCCGCCTTAATTTTTCGGCACAAAAAAGCTCGGCTGGCCCTGCCGAGCGGTTGAAGGCTTCTTTGCCTCTTTGTGTATTGTACGTGTCTGCCGGCCATATGGCAATTTTGCAGCGTGCAGGTTTGATCGCATCGGGAAAAATCAACGACGCCAGTAGGCCGGCGCAAAGAGGATCAGCACAGTGTAAAGCTCTAGGCGGCCAAGCAGCATCAAAAACGAGAGCAGCCATTTGCCCGCAGCTGGGAATGCTGCAAAGTTGTCGATGGCACCGACGTCGCCCAGCCCAGGCCCGACGTTGCCCAGGGTGGCTGCGACGGCGCCGAAAGAGGTCGGCATGTCGAAGCCGAGCAAGGCAACCAGCAGGGTCCCTGTCGCAAAGACCAGAAGATAGAGCACGGCAAAGCCGATCACATGGGTCATCACCTCGTGAGGGATCGTCTGCTGGCGCATGCGTACAGGAACAATCGCCTGGGGGTGGATCAGCCGCTGCAGTTCAGCGGCCACGAATTTGCCGAGCAGGTAGAGCCGCAGAACCTTCATGCCCCCGCTGGTGGACCCTGCGCAGCCACCCACAAACATCAACAACAGCAGGATCAGCTGGGCTGCGAAGGGCCACTGTTCGTAATCGACACTGACAAAGCCGGTCGTGGTCTGGATCGAGACGACCTGAAAGAGCGCGTCGCGCACCGCTTTTTCGCTGTGTTTTCCCTCGAAGCCTGCGGTCAGCAGGTAGACCAGCAGGGTGGATCCGCCGATCAGCGACAGATAGAGCAGGAATTCCCGATTTTTGCGGTAAACAAGCCAGCCATGCAGAAGCACACGGTAGTGCAGTGCAAAATTGGCGCCGGCCAGAAACATAAAGACAAGGATGACCCACTGAAGATAGGGGCTGGGGTAGGCGGCAATGCTGGCATTGTGGGTCGAAAAGCCACCGGTCGCCATCGTGGCAAAGGCATGGCTGAGGGCGTCGTAAAGATCCATCCCGCCCAGCATCAACAACAGAGTCTGGGTGGCGGAGAGCAACGCGTAGACCGTCCACAAAATTTTGGCTGTCTCTGCGATCCGGGGTGTGAGCTTGTCCGCCACCGGGCCTGGCACTTCGGCCTTGAAGAGCTGCATGCCGCCGACGCCGAGGGAAGGCAAGATGGCCAGCGAAAGCAGAATGATGCCCATGCCGCCTATCCAGTGTGTGAAGCTGCGCCAGAAGAGGAGGCCGCGCGGCAGGGCTTCGACGTCGGTGAGAATGGAGGCGCCTGTTGTGGTGAAGCCAGACATTGTCTCAAAAAAGGCATCGGTGTAAGACGGGAGTGCACCGGAGAGGACAAAGGGCAAAGCGCCGAAAGCTGCAGCAAGCAACCAGCCGAAAGTGACGATAGCAAACCCCTCGCGCACCCGCACATCCTGTTTGAGATGGGTGAGCCTGACCATCAGCAGGCCGGTTGCAGCAGTGATGGAGGCGGAAAAGACAAAGGCGAGCAGATCTGCAGACGAATAGTACAGGGCGAATGGGATAGGCACCAGCATGGTCCCCCCCAAAAAGATCAAAAGCCAGCCTTCCAGATGCAAAACGCTGCGCAGATTCATGGGGTTTGCCGACAGGTCTGTGACAAAAACATGATCGACCCCCTTCAGCTGTTGCGGCGGTGTGGACCCAGCAGATAGAACACCAGCCCCAGCAGGGTCAGCCCGATCCCGGCCAGGGCTGTCGAGCCGGGGGGGGGTGTTCCGAGCAAGACAATTTCGCCCAGCAGGGCAAAAATAGCCTCGGCAGCCTGCGTTGCGTCCACGGCGGCCAGCTCATAGCTGTTGTGCGCCCGATGGCGCGCATAGACGAAGAGGCTGGTTGCAACGACCCCGGACAGCAGGGCGACCAATGCCGTGCTGGCCCATTGGCCAGCGGAGGGGGGAGGGGGGTGGGTCAATACGATTGCTGACAGCCAGAAAGGCAGCGAGCCCAATGTCAACAGCAGCACACGGGCAAAGCTGTCGTTCAGCACAGGGTCGACGAGGTGTGGGATCACGGGGTGGCCGCCGCTCCGTGCCTCCCAGAGCAGCTGCAGCCCGGCAGGGTAGGCAAAGGCCGCCATTGTCACTGGGAGAGCCCCCCACAGAACCGTCTGCCAATCTGCCTGTCTGGCCTCAGCCAGGTTGACCCACAGAATGCCGCCAAAGATCAGCGTGGTCAAAAACAGACCGCGCGGCGGCACTCGCCGTCCCATCGCCAGCAGCACGACCGGCGAAGCCAGGACAGTGATCTGCCAGGTTGTTGCCACAACCCAGGCTGGCGCGTACGAGGCGGCAAAGGCGATGCCTGCATAAAAAATGCCAAACCCGAGCGTCCCAGCGACCAGCCAGAAGCGCCAGTGGCGCAGAAAGAGACGAAAGGTAGCCAGCAGCAGAGGTCCGCGCCCGATTGTCAGCGGGCCAAGCACCAAAAAAAGAGTCATCCACAGATAGCGCAGGCTGGCTGTCCAGACCCAGTGGCCCCCCTCCAGGCTCATGGTGCGATTGAGCAGAAAGGTGCTGCTGAAGAAGAGCGCTGCCAGCAAGCCGGCACCGAGTGAGCGTACCATGGGCTGTTCAGTCAAGGGGAGGGGGTACTGCGGCGGGCAAATACTGCCAGGCCGGCAAAGATCAGGCCCACCCCACACCAGGCAGAAAAGGTCAGCTGTTCGCCCAGCAGCACGACACCCAGGGTGGCTGCGGTGAGCGGCTCTGCCAGCGCCACGGTGACAGCTGCTGCCGACGGCAGGGTCAGCAACCCACGAATGTACAGCATATAGGCCAGTGCTGTGGCGACCAGGCCCAGGTGCAGCGCCACCAAGAATCCTTGTGGCTGCTGCAACCAGCGCAGATCTACAAAAAACAGGAACGGAGACAAAACCAGCGCGCCGCCGCAGAAGGCCACGGCAATGACGGCGTCGGGGGGCTGGTGACGCAGCAGTTCCTTGCTGGCCAACGTGTACAGCGCATAGGAGCCGCCAGCACCGAGGGCAAACAGGATTCCTGGCAGATCGACGACCACGGCACTGCCCGCCCCGACCAACAAAAGAGAGCCGGCGACGGCAAGGAGCGTTGACCACAGCCAGGAGCGGGGCAGGCGGACTCCCAGGAGGGCATCCAACAGGCCAGCCAGAATGGGAGCGCTGCTGATCGCCACCACTGTGCCTGTCGTGACCCCTGTGCGGGCGACGGCGGCAAAAAAGAAGAGCTGGTACCCTGCCAGGGTCCCAATCGCAGTTGCAGTCGCTGCCAGCGGCCATCCCCGCCTGTGCAACTGATGGCGGCTCAGCGCCAGCACCAACAGAACTGCCCCACCGACCAGCAGACGTACGGCACCGACGGCGGGGGGAGTGGCCCCTGTCGGCGCGAACGCCTGTGCCGTCCCTGTTGTGCCCCAACCAATCGCTGCAGCCAGCACATACCAAAACCCTTGCAAACGCTTTTTATTCCTGTTCGTCTTTGGTGCCTGCAGGGCAGGCTATTTTTACAGGTTGCCTGCAGCATGGCCAAGAGCTGCCGCAAATGGGCTCGAGAGAACATTGTACTGTGTCGGTGGTTTCTTTCAAAGCCTGTGGTCCCTTGGCATGGGGTGTCTGTTGCATCCGTCCCCATGCCAAGGGGGCCCTGTCTATTAGGGAAGTGTCTCTAATTGACAGAACTGTCAGATTTCCGTATAGTGATCGCAGGAATAAATCGATAAACGATGCATCAGAAAAGGAGAAAAAGATGAGTGAGCGAGAAACTGGCATCGTGAAATGGTTCAACGATGCCAAAGGCTTTGGCTTCATTGCCCGGGACCGGGGAGGAGCTGATGTGTTTGTGCATTATTCGGCAGTCACCAGCGCAGGTTTCAAGAGCCTGGCAGAAGGCGACAAAGTTGAATTTACCATTGAGCAGGGTGCAAAAGGACCTGCAGCGGCCAATGTCGTGAAGTTGGGCGGCGCAAGTAGATGAACGACAAAAACTTGACAGTTGCGGATGGAAGAGTCGTACGGATCGAATATACCCTTACCGTGGCTGGGGGGGAGATGGTTGACAGCTCTGCGGAAGAGGGCCCGTTGGAATTCTTGCAAGGGGCTGGAGAAATCATTCCTGGCTTGGAAGCGGCTCTGTATGGGCTGGCTGTTGGCGAGCATAAGCAAGTGGTTGTGACCCCAGATTTGGCTTATGGCGAGTATGACCCGGACAACGTTCAGATTGTTGACCTGGACTCTTTCGAGGAAGATGTCGAATTGGAGCCGGGAATGATGCTCGAGTTTTTTGACGAAGAAAACGATGAGACGATCGAGGGCTATGTCAGCGAAATCCAGCCCGACGGGGTGGTCATCGATTTTAATCATTGGCTGGCTGGCGAGACCCTGCACTTTGACGTCAAGGTAGTCGCTGTTCGCCCGGCTACGCCTGATGAGATCGAGCATGGCCATTCACACGGCGGGGAACACGCGCAGTAGAGAGGAAGGCGCCTGTCGGGATATCTTTACAAAAACAACCTGGCAGAGGTTGAACTTGAGTCGGCCGGGCGCACCATCGTGGGGCTTTCAGAAAAATATCTGAAGTCAAAAATTGAACAGCCGCCGGCTGCAGCCGGCGGCTGTTCAATTGCAGAGGGCGGCATCAGACTGGCATGTGGATGTTTTTGTGGAGAAGGGGGTGTGCAGGGTCAACAATTATGCTTTTTTGAGAACTGGAAGCCCATTCCTGCTTTCTGACACGGTGTAGCTGACGGGTACCTCGCCCAGAACACCTTCTTTGACCTCTTTCGCAAAAAAATAAATCGTCTGTTCTTTGCCATTTTTGAGAACAGTCACGCGCTGGTGCAGGTAATATGTGTTGCCCTTTGAGTTGGTATAGGAGTATGCATTCATTTAAAAGCTCCTTTATGAACAAACTTTGTTGAAATTATTGGAACAGCCAGCATCCGAAATCCTGGTCAGGGAGCCAATAGGCCAGCTATCGTTATTCTAGCATGACTTCTTCAGGGCGAAAATTGACAAGCCAGGTGGATCCTTGGCGTGCTCTTGTCGATCTTCAGCACGGCTCTGGAATTTGCAATCCGGCGTGAGTTGCCTGTAATGCAGCATACAAATTGGGCAGAATTTGTGGCCAGCTGTAATGTGCCTCGACGAACCGGCGCCCTGCTGCGCCGAGTTGTCGGCGCAGTGTTCCTGGGGCATCGTCCAGAATACGCAAGGTCGCGTCGGCAAACGCCTCTGGCGTGTCAGCAACGAGCATTTCCTGGCCGTGGCGGACACCGAGCCCTTCGACCCCCAGTGTGGTGCTGACGGTGGGGGCGGCGCAAGCCAGGGCTTCGAGCGCTTTGAAGCGGGTTCCTCCCCCGATGCGCATTGGGATCACGTAGACCGCGGCTTGCTGGATAAAGGGGCGGGTATCGGGTACGGCCCCTGTCAGCTCAACGGCGGGGTGTGCGCGCAGGCTGTCCAGGCGTGGGTGGGGGTTGAGTCCGACCACCTGGAAACGGGCGGCGGGGCAATAGTGGAGAATGCGGGGCAGCACGGCTTTGGCAAACCAGAGTACTGCATCGACGTTGGGGCGGTAATCCATCTTGCCTGTGAAGACCAGCGTGGCCGGGGCATCTGCGCGGCGCAGTGCTGGGGTGTAGGCGGCCAGATCGATGCCGTTGGGGACAACAGCGACCGGTGTTTTTGTTCCCAGCGCACGCAAGGCAACCTGGTCCGCCCGACTCACAGCAACGGTCAGGTCGGCGCTCTGCAGCGCTGCTGTTTCATAACGACGCAGCTTCCACCATTGCACCAGGCTATAAAGGGCTGCTGGCCAGCGTTGCGGAAGACGCAGATCGGTGAGCGCGTTGCGCTGTTGGAGCAAATACTCGCAGTTGTGGTCGTCGAAGACCAAAATGGGCTGCTGTGGATTCCGCTTGCGGCCAGCAACTGCCCTGGCGTACTGGACCACTTCCAGCCCTTCTGCCACTACCAGATCGTAGTGGGTCTGTTGGCACCACTCCTGGAGCAATCTGTGCATGGCTGAGCTGTCCAGGCGGAGCCCCATGTCGGGCGTCAGCGTGCTCACGGTGGTGTGGAGGCGCTGGCTGGCGGTGCGCCTTGGCTGGGGCACGCCGGCGATCCGTCGGCAGATCGTGTGGAGCGGGCTGTCGTCGGCCAGGTGGTCGCCAGGGGCTAGAAAGGAGAGCAGGTCGACTGTGTAGGTGCTGGCCAGCCCCTGAAGCAGGTAATAATTGCGCAGCGTGGTGCCTTGTCTTGGGGGGAAGGGCAGCTGGGGTGTCAGAGCAAGAAGCTTCACAGGCGCCTTTCAGGAGGGAGGGGAGGCTGGCTCGCGAGCAGCCGAGCGCTGAGATTCTGCTGTTTTGCGATAGACATCCAGTGTGCGCAGTGCAGCGCGTTCCCAACTGAAGACGCGGGCGCGCTGTAAACTTTTCTGGCTGAGTTCGGCATGCAAGTCCGGGTCTGTGAGCAGACGCTGCATGGCAACTGCAATCTCTTCGATGTCGAGTGGATTGACCAGCAGTGCTGCATCGCCGACCACTTCGGGCAGGCTGCTGACATTGCTGACGATTGTGGGAGTTCCACACGCCATTGCTTCCAGTGGTGGCAGCCCAAACCCTTCATAGTGGGCTGGATGGACAAGGCAGCGGGCGGCCACATAGAGCAGATGCAGGTCTGCATCTGGGACTCTGCCCAGGAAGCGCACAGACGTCTCGAGATCCAGGGTTTTGACCAGATCCAAAATTTCGTCGTAAAGCCAGCCTTGGCCGCCGGCAATGGCCAGAACAACGTCGCTGACAGCATATTTGCTGCGCAGATGGGCAAAGGCCTGCAGGAGCCCGCTGATATTTTTGCGCGGCTCGATGGTGCCTACGCTCAAGAAAAATTTTTCAGGCAGGTGGTAGCGGTCGCGGATGAATTGGGCTGTGGCGGTGGCGGTATGGGCAGGCAGCGGTGCAAAGATCGGATTGGCAGCTTCGTGGATGACAGTCACTTTGTCAGCCGGTGTGCCGAGCTGGGCAATCAGATCCTGGCGGGTGTACTCGCTGGGCACAATGATATGGGCTGCATGAATGACAGCCCTGTCGATCTGTCCATAATAGGCAGCGCTTTCGGTCGTCAGGAAGTGGGGGTAATGCAGAAAGGCCAGGTCATGGACCGTGATCACGGACGGGATTGGCGAATAGAGAGGGGGGATGAAATCGGTGCTGTGGAGCAGATTGAGTCGAAAGCGCAGCAGTTCCACTGCCAGCATCATTTGTTCCAGCTGGTGATGGACCGGCGAAAAGAGGGCCGCGCGGCGAAAATTGGCCTGCTGGATCAGTGGAATCCGCTGCTTCCGGTGTTGGAAGACCACAAATTCATTCTCGGTGTCCAGACCAGCCAGCGCTTGCAGCAAATGCCCGGTATATCTGCTGATTCCAGCAGGCTGATAGTACATCAGCCGAGTGTCAACGCCAATACGCATACAGACCCAGTGGCGAGATAGGGGCAACAAGGACGCCCAGGCTACCAATCTGCCTATGTGTTGGCATTGTAGCAGTGGATTCAACCATCGGTCAAACCTGTCTTCGTTTGATGCGGCTCTCCATCGTGCGTGGCCGGGCTGGATCTGGAACAGCCCTTTCTTCAGACTGGTTGGCATTCTGTCTGGGGAGTGCTATACTTTCTCTCAGAAAGGCTGGCTTGTACTCGGCGGCTCATGGAGCGCATGCGATTGAGATAGAGGACTATGGAACTCACACAACTTGCCCAGATGGTGACTTGGCTGGACGAAGAGCATCGGCGGGATCGGGCTGAAATTGCCCGGTTGCAGCAACGGTTGGAGGCACAGTCGGGCGATGTGATCGAGCAGGCGCGCCGCATTCAGGAGCTGGAGGGCAGGCTGGCGACGACACAGGCGCAGTTGATGCGTTTCAACCAAGTTGACCAGTCGATTCAAAACACCCGCAACGAACTGGTTGCATTGGTGGAGCGAGCCTACGAAGAGCGTGTGGCTGGCCAGCGCGATCTGGAGCGGTCACGGCTGGGTGACCGTGAGGTGCTAAGCCGTGAGATTGGTGAGGTGCGCCGAGAGCTGCCGCGCCTCGGCCGGTTGGAAGAAGCCATCCAGCTTCGTACAGCAGAAGACGATCGGTTGGGTGAGCTGATCCTGAGCATGCGCAACCAGATCGGGAGTCTGGGCAAAGAAATCGAAGAACGGACGCGCCAGATCCCTTTTTTGGTCGAGCAACGCACCAGCGATACCAAACGCATCGCACAGCTGCAGCAGGAGACAGTCGAACTGTTCAAGCGGATCGAAGCCAACGCTGGGCGTATCCCGCTCTTGGAAGAAAGTCTCCGCAAGGCCATGAACGAAGTCGAAAAAATGACTCCGGTCATCGACCAGCTGCGCGAGGAGCAGATAAAATTTATGGAGCGAACCCGGGTCATGGTTGTGGATCGAGAGCAGGTTCTGAACCGCTGGCAGGAGACCATTGACGAACAAAAATCGATGGTGGCCCAGGCCTATGAGCGGGTGCAGAGCTACGCCCCCCAGATCGACATCAGCCGCCGGGCTGTCGCTGAAATGCAAGATTTCAAAGAGATGATTCTGCGCGAACAGGGGCAGGTAGCAGAGCTGCAGCGGCTGGCTGAGGAGCGTATTCGGCGTGAGATGGACGAGTTTCGCGAGGAGTATGAGCGACGCCGGCGCAAAGGGGAACTGCGCCAGGAACATCTCTGGAGCGAGCAGGAAAAGTCCAACAAGGAATTCGGCGAGCGTTTTCTCCCGCTGCAGCACGATCTCAAGATGCTGGAGGCGCTGCTTGAGCAGCTGTGGAAGCTGCAGGAGACCTACGGGCCGTTGATGGCCTCTATGGCAGATGGTTGGTTGAACGGTATCCAAAAATCGATCAAAGAACGCGATGAGCGGATACGCGCCTTGGAGGAGGCCTGGCAGCGGCAGCGGCGCAACGCCGAGCTCTTTGCTGCACAGGGCCAACAACGACGTACGCCTGGAATCATGACCGGCGAAGCCGTGGCGGGTCGGTAACAGAGCGAGATGCGTGTTCTTGGCACTGCCGGCCATGTGGACCACGGCAAATCTACGTTGGTGCGGGCGCTGACGGGGATGGACCCGGATCGGCTCAAAGAAGAAAAAGCGCGCGGCATGACGATCGACCTCGGCTTTGCCTGGGGGCAACTGCCCCCTCTGGCCCCAACTGCCCTCCCCGAGACGATCGGAATCGTCGATGTGCCCGGACATATCGATTTTATCAAAAATATGCTGGCCGGCATCGGCGGGATCGACGCTGCAATGTTGGTCATTGCCGCGGATGAGGGGGTGATGCCGCAGACCCGCGAGCATCTGGCCATCTTGGATCTTTTGGGTGTTGCCGGGGCTGTTGTGGTGCTGACCAAAGTCGATCGGGTCGACGATCCGGAGTGGCTTGAACTGGTGCAGATGGAGGTCTCCGATCTGTTGGCGCCGACCCACCTGCATGGGGCACCGATCCTCTCTGTCAGTGCGGTCACAGGGCTGGGGCTGGCTGTGCTGAAAGAGCGGCTGGCTCATCTGGTAGCTGGCCTGCCCCCCCGTCGCAACCGTGGTTTGCCACGGCTGGCGGTCGATCGTGTCTTTAGTCTCAGCGGTTTTGGCACAGTGGGGACTGGCACACTTTTGGATGGCGAACTGCGGGTTGGAGACACGGTGGAGATTTTGCCAGCGCAGCTCAATGCCAGAATTCGCTCGCTGCAAACCCATCGCCAGCCCGTCGAAGTGGGCAGGGCGGGCAGCCGACTTGCCGTCAACCTTACCGGTCTCCGCGTCGACCAGCTGCAACGCGGTGATGTGGTGGCACACCCTGCGACCTTGCAGCCCACGCGGCTGTTGGACGCCCAGTTTTGTCTGTTGGCCGCTGCCCCCCGTCCGCTCAAGCACAACCAGACCGTCGATCTGTTCGTGGGAGCGGCCGAATTGCGTGCTGTGGTGCGCGTCTTGGGGAGTGAGACGATCGAGCCTGGCCAGCAGGGGTGGGTGCAGCTGCGGCTGGAGCGGCCGGCTGTGGCCGTGCCGGGTGATCGTTTTGTCCTGCGCCAGCCGAGCCCCAGTGTAACCCTCGGCGGAGGCCGTGTGTTGAGTACTCAGCCCAGACGGCGGTGGCGACGTTTCGATCCCCAGGCTCTGCAGCGGCTCGCCACCCTGGCGCGCGGCCAGCCAGAGGAGATGCTGCTGCAGGCGCTGGATTCGCTGCAGATAGCGTTTCCTGCGACGCTGCGGGCAGCGGTAGATTTGGAGCCTGAGGTGGCGGAGGAGGCTTTGGGGGAGCTTCTCCGCCAGCAGCGTCTGCGGATGCTTGCTGCGGGGGACGAAACGCTGCTGGTCAGCCATTCAGCCTGGCAACGATTCGACGCCAGCCTGGTCGCTGCAGCCACCGAGTATCATCGGCAGTTTCCTCTGCGCCGTGGAATGCCACGCAGCGAGGCCCGTGGGCGGCTGCAGCGACTGCTGCCGTCCGCCACGCTTCCTGTACGTGCCTTCAATTTGTTGCTGGATGGGTTGATCCAGTCGGGGGTGGTGGAGGGCGACGATGTGAGCCTGCGCCTGCCCGCTTTTCGGCCTCTCCTGACCCCTGCGCAGCAGCAGCGGGTCGAGCGCCTGTTGGCTGCCTTCGCAGCAGCACCGTCGTCGCCTCCGATCGTGCAGGAGGTTCTTCAGTGTCTGGGGCAGGAGCGTGCGCTTCTGGAGTACCTGGTCGATACAGGGCAACTTGTCTGGCTGGGCAGCGAGGTGTTGTTGCGCAGCGAGGAGTGTGCTGCGCAGATCCGCCATGTGGTCGCCCATCTGCAGGCCAAGGGCAGCGTCACGCTGGCTGAGGTGCGCGATCTGCTGCAAACGAGCCGGAAATATGCCCAGGCGCTTTTGGAAGAGATGGATGCCCGGCGGATCACGCAGCGTGTGGGGGAGGGGCGTGTGTTGATGGCAGACGATTAGCAGCGATGTACAGCGTCGAGGAATGCGCGCAGTCGCTGGGGGTTTTTGACCCCTGGCCGTTCTTCGACGCCGCTGGCGACGTCGACTCCCCATGGGCGGACGGTTTGGATGGCTGCTGCGACATTGTCGGGTGTGAGGCCGCCGGCCAGCAGCAGGTGGTCGACGTTGCGGGCCACTGCAGCGGCGCTCTGCCAGTCTGCTTGTTGGCCGGTGCCGCCGTAAACGTGGGGGGTGTAGGCATCGAGCAGGAGATGGGGGCCCGGGGCGGAGTGGGGCAGGGCCAGCCGGGCGGAGTATTCCAGGGCCTGTGCCGGAGTTGAGGGGCGGATCGCCTTGAAGGCCTGTCCACCCAGGGCGCTCAGCCAGCTTTCGTCTTCGTCCCCATGTAATTGCGCGTAGTCAAAAAAAGAATTTGTCAAAAAATTCTCTACTTCTGCCGCACAAACGTTCACAAAAACTCCAACGCAGTGCGGTGGGTGGGGGACAGCTCGGTGCAGAGCGTCCACAATTCTTGCTGCCTGCTCTGGTGCCACATAGCGTGGGGAGGGGGGATAGAGAACAAAACCAAGCAGGTTGGCACCTGCTTCGGCGGCGAGCAGGGCATCTTCCAGCGAGGTGGTGCCACAGATTTTGACAACGGTCATCGTGCTGTCTCCTGTGCAAGCTATTTTTTGTAGCTCCGGGCGCTTTTGTGCAAACAGTCAGCGACCCGCCTGCACAAAAGCCTTGACGCTCTGGCCGCGTTCTGACTGGGGAAGCTTGCAGAAAGTTTCGCCAACCAGAATGGCATTGCATCCCATCGCGGCCATCTGTCGCACATCTTCGGGGGTGCGGATGCCACTCTCGCCCACCAGGATACAGCCAGGGGGGATCAGGGGGCGCAGGCGGCCGGTGGTGGTGATGTCGACCTGAAAGGTGCGCAGGTCGCGGTTGTTGACCCCAATCAGGCGGGCTCCGCTGGCCAGTGCTCGTTCGGTTTCAGCTTCATTGTGGACCTCCACCAATGCTGCCATGCCCAGATCTTCGGCCAGCCGGCGCAGCGAATGCAGGTCGCCGTCTGGGAGCACCCCTGCAATCAGGAGGACGGCGTCTGCCCCTGCCATGCGTGCTTCGTAGAGTTGGTACTCATGATAGAGAAAATCTTTGCGGAGCACGGGCACAGACAGCCCAATTTCGCGTAGCCTTTCTTTGATGGCGGTCAAATATCCCAGCTGGCCTTGAAAAAAACGACTGTCGGTCAGGCAGGAGATGGCTGCTGCGCCGTTGCGGGCGTATGTCTCGGCGATCAATTCTGGGTTCCATTCCTGCGCGATCAGCCCTTTGGAGGGGCTTGCCCGCTTGATCTCGGCGATCAGGCTGACACCGGGCCGAGCGGTCAGAGCAGCCGCAAAATCCAGGGCAGGAGGAGCCAGTCTGGCAAAGGCTTTGACCTGAGCCAGCGGAGCGCTCTCCATTTGCCTGGGAACTTCCTGCCGTTTCCAAGCCATAATCTGGTCGAGCACTTCCCCTTTTTGTTTGGCAAGGTCCAATTTGGATGATTTCATGGTCGTGCTTCTCTTCTCAGGGCAAAAAGCGGCGGGTTTTGTGTACATAGGCGTCCAACAGACGGAGCGCGCTGCCGCTTTCAATGCTGTGGCGGGCTGCGGCGAGACCGGCTGCCAGGTCATTGGACTCTGTGCTGAGGGCGAATGCTGCGTTGAGCAGCACGGCATCGCGCCTGGCCCCGTGCTGCGAGCCGTCCAGAATGCTGCGGGTGATGGCCGCATTTTCTTCTGCGGTGCCGCCTGATAGCTCGCTGAGCGCTGCGCGCGGCAGATCCAAGGCCAGAGCGTCAAACTCGTATGTGGTGACTTTCCCGTTGAGCAGATGGCTGACTCTGTTGGGGCCGCTCAGGCTCAACTCGTCTGTACCGCCGTGTACGACAAAAGCTGCGCGTGCCCCCATCTGCCCTAGCACCTGGGCGAGGGGTTCGGTGAGTGCGGGTGAAAACACACCGACCAGCAGGTGGGTGGCGCTGGCGGGGTTGGTCAAAGGGCCCAGGATGTTGAAAAGGGTGCGTGCGGCCAGCTCGCGGCGGGGTCCGATGGCATGGCGCATGGCAGGGTGAAAGGCGGGTGCAAACAGGAAGACCAGCCCGATCTCTTCGATGCATTCTGCTGCCTGTTCTGCACTCAGCTGTAAGTTGGCACCCAGTGCAGCCAACACATCGGCGCTTCCGCTGCGGCTGCTGACAGCCCGGTTGCCATGTTTGGCTACTTTGACCCCATGCCCGGCCACCACAAAGGCTGCTGTTGTACTGATGTTGAAGGTGCCAAGGCTGTCCCCTCCTGTACCGACGACATCTACCAGCGCTGCGTCGCCGATTGACGGCCGCACCGGCAGCGCGCTGCGTTTCATGGCACGGGCGCAGCCTGTGATCTCGTCGACTGTTTCGCCCTTCATGCGCAGCGCTGCCAAAAACGCGCCGATCTGCGCTGGGGTGGCTTCTCCTTCCATGATCTGCGTCATGGCGGCATCTGCCGCAGTGGTGCTCAAACTTTGGCCAGAAAAGAGCTGATGAATCGCCTGTTGGATGGCTGTCATACGTATGGGTATCTCCTTACAACCTCAAAAAATTGGCCAGCAATTCTTTGCCATGCTCGGTCAGGATGCTCTCTGGATGAAACTGGACCCCATGGATCGGCAGTGTTCTATGTTGCAGCCCCATCACCTCCCCTTCTTCTGTGCGGGCGGTTAACTCCAGCACCTCCGGCAGCGGTTCGGCGACGATCAGGCTGTGGTAGCGTGTGGCGATGAACGGGGTAGGTAACCCAGCAAAGACGCCCCTGCCGGTATGGTGGACAGGGCTGACTTTGCCGTGCATCAACTGGGGGGCGCGCACGACCCGGCCTCCAAAGACATGTCCGATGCATTGCTGGCCGAGGCAGACGCCCAGCACAGGCGTTGTCTGGCCGAGCACACGCAGCACAGCGTTGCTCACGCCGCTGTCTTTTTCGGGAGAGCCAGGCCCAGGGCTGATCACGATGTGGGTCGGGGCCAGCTCGGCCAGCTCCTCTACGTCGATCTCGTCGTTGCGCCAGACGCGAATGGTCGCGTTGGAGAGTCCGCGCACGGGCCTCTGCTGCAGCAGTTCGCCGAGAAACTGAACCAGGTTGTACGTAAAGCTGTCGTAGTTGTCGATGACGGCGATCATGCCGACTCCTGTTTTTTGAGCCGTTTTTCAGCGGCTCGGCTGATACGGTTCCAGGCACCTGACAGCCCCATGGCCTTCTTGACTGCCGAAAGGGTCTGTCGAGCCTCCTCTCTGGCTCGTTGTGTCCCATTGTAGATTAGCTCGTCGACAAACCCGGTCTGGGCTTCGTAGTGCGCCCGTCGTTCGCGCATCGGTTCCAGAAAATGGTTGAGCGCTGCGGCAAGCTTCTCTTTGACCTCGACGTCGCCGACATGGCCAGTGCGGTAGCGCTGCTTGAGATCGTCGACTTCTACTTTGTTGGGGTTGAAGGTGTCGTGGTAGATGAAGACTGGATTGCCCTCGACGGTGCCTGGGATGTCGGCGCGGACCCGATTGGGGTCGGTGTACATGCCCATCACACGCCGTTCGACAGTTCTGGCATCGTCGCTGAGAAAAATGGCGTTGTCGAGACTTTTGCTCATTTTGGCCTGACCGTCGGTGCCGATCAAGGTACCGCCTTCGACGTAGGGATCGGGCAGTGGAAAGACATCGGCGTAGGCGTTGTTGAAGCGGCGGGCGATCTGTCGAGCCAGCTCAACATGGCTCTCGTTGTCTTTGCCGACAGGGACCAGATTGGCACGCGGCATCAGAATGTCGGCTGTCTGCAAAACGGGGTAGCCGAGCAGGTTGTACGGGATCTGATCCAGGCCGGCTGCAGCTGCCATGTCTTTGATTGTGGGGAGCTGCTGGAGTCGTTCCACCGTGACCAGGCTGGACAACAAAAGTTGCAGTTCGTAGACCTCGTGGACGGCGGATTGCAGATAGAAGGTGACCTTGGCCGGATCGATGCCGATGGCGAGATGGTCCAGCACGATCAGGCGGGCGATCTCGGCAATGTGTTCGATGCTCTCCTTGTCTGGTTTGGTGGTCAGCATGTGCAGGTCTGCGATCAGAAAAAAACATTCGTACTGTTCTTGAAAACGCAGGCGGTTGCGATGGCTGCCGATAAAATGCCCCAGATGGAGTTTTCCTGTGGGGCGGTCGCCGGTCAGAATTCGTTTGCGTGCTGTGTCGCTCATGGACTCTCCTTGTTCTACAGGCCTTTTTCGGCTTGTTCTACTGCCACTGCCAGCGCTTTGAGTTTGTTCATCGACTCGTTGTATTCGTAGGTTGGGTCGCTGTCGGCAACGATGCCAGCCCCTGCCTGCAGATGACAGGTTTGCCCTTGCATGACGATCGTGCGGATGGCGATACAGGTATCCATGGCGCCATCGTTGTCGATATAGCCGACCGCGCCAGCATAAATTCCCCGTCGTGTTGCTTCCAGCTCCTCGATGATTTCCATTGCTCGAATTTTGGGGGCTCCGCTGAGCGTGCCTGCTGGGAAGGTGGCGCGCAGCAGGCTGAAGGCATTCTGGCCCGGGCGTACCTTGCCGCGCACATCGCTGACGATATGCATGACGTGGCTGTACTTTTCCACTGCCATCATGACCGGGACGGTGATGCTGCCGTACTCGCTGACCCGGCCGAGGTCGTTGCGTCCAAGGTCGACCAGCATGATATGTTCAGCACGTTCTTTGGGGTCGGAAAGCAGTTCGGCGGCCAAAGCGGCATCCTCTTCGGCACTTTTGCCGCGCCAACGGGTCCCAGCGATCGGGTGGAGGTGGGCGTAACCGTCTTCCAGACGGACATGCATTTCGGGGCTGGAGCCAATCAGGTAGAGCGGCGCATCCCCTGTCCCGGCGACACCCTGCAAATTGAGAAAAAACATATAGGGAGAAGGGTTGAGCATGCGCAGCGCGCGATAGATTGTGAATGGATCTGCGTCGGTATGCCGGGAGAGACGTTGGCTGAGAACGACCTGGAAGATGTCGCCGCAGCGGATAGCGTCTTTGGCGGTGTGCACCTTTGCCTCATACTCTGGCTGGGTAAAATTGCTGCGCCAGTGTTCGGTGGCCCTCCGTTCCTGGGGCAGCGGCGGGACGAACGGTCTGTGCAGGTCGGCGATGATATGTTCGATGCGGGCTACGGCGTCGGCATAGGCTGAGCGGAGGTCGTTTTCGACCCGCAGATTGGCAATCACCAGCAGGCGGTGGCGAACATGGTCGAAGACGACCAGGTTGTCGGCCACCATCACAGCCAGATCAGGCACATCCAGTTCGGTGCGTGCAGTTGCCGGGAGCCGTTCCATAAATCGGACCAGGTCGTAGCCAAAATAGCCGACGATCCCCCCGTTGAAGCGGGGGAGACCAGGGACAGGCGCCGATTTGCGGGGAGCCATAAACTCCTCCAGGATCTGGAGTGGATCTCCCTGTCGTTCTTCGAGAAGGGTGTTGCCAGCTGCCCCGTGGAGCACGCGGTCGCCGCGAGCGGTGATCGTCATCGGCGCGTGCACCCCAATAAAACTGTACCGGCCCAGCTGTTCTCCCTTTTCGACCGATTCCAGCAGAAAACTGGGGCCCCCACCCTGGCTGCACAGTTTGAGGTAGACAGAGACCGGCGTCTCCAGATCGGCAGGAAGTTCCCGATAGACGGGGATGAGCGTACTTTGTTGGGCCAGTTCTCGTGCTTCATCCAAAGAAGGCCGGTAGATCACAGCCATGCATTCCTCCTCATACCAATCAAAAAACCTCGTCCCTGGATTGGGGACGAGGTTGTCAAAGACCCCGTGGTGCCACCCTGTTTAAGCGGGCCTTTCTGTGGCCCGCCTCACTCAGTGAGAACCGAGCAATTTCTCGTTCTCAGCGCCAGGATAACGGCGGCGTTCCCGAAGCAGACTACTGAGCTGCTGCTCTGTTGTAGGAGCACGCAGCTGTTGGTTGCCTGACTCCCCAGCCCATTCGCTGCCTGCGCTGCTCTCCTCTTTTCAGCTGCCGAGGATTCTCTGAAGCTCGCTTTGTCAGGTACTTTTCCGGTTCTCAGTCATTTGCGATTCAATTGATGCGAGTATACCCGGCTGTCAGGCCGCTGTCAAGCTGTGCAGGGGCTTTTTATGGGTGTGCCTCCAGCCCGGCGAGAAAGCGGGCATACTCTTCGTCTTGAATTTCGATCAGCTGTCGGGTGGCTGGGTAGACGCCGCTGGCAACCTCCTCTTTGAATTCGCGGAAGGCTGCGATGGATTCCTGGTGCAGGCGTTGGTACTCGCTTTTGAAATCTCGGTAGACTTTGGCATGGCGGGGAATGTGCCCCTCGTTGTCGCCCAGAATATCTGTAGAGAAGAGGTATTGGGCGTCGCAGCCAGTGCCGCTCCCCATTCCGATCAGCAGGATTTTGACGCGTCGGGAGATTTCAGCTGCGATCTTGTGGGGGACAATTTCGATTTCGACGCCGATGGCGCCGGCGTTCTGATAGTCCAGGGTCCGTTGATAGACTTGCAGCGCCTCATCTGCTTTTTTGCCGACCGCTTTGAACCCACCGAACCAGGTGCTTTTGTAGGGGATGAAACCGACATGGCCGACCACGGGGATGCCTTCGTTGGCCAGCGCTTCGACGAACTGCAAGCTGGAACCGCAGTAAACGGCGTCGGCACCGAGGCGCAGGGCGCGGAAACCACCTTTGATGGCTTCAGACGGGCTGGTGTAGTCGCCGTAGATCAGACCGATCGTCAGAAATGTGTTGGGGGCTGCCTTGCGGATTTCGCTGCAGTCGCTGCGTTCGGCGGTGATGATCAGGTCGATTCCGGCAGCTTCACAGGCCGCCGCCTCTTTGGGGGTGCGAACATAGATTTCGGTCAGCTGGCGTTGGCCTTTGAGGGCGAACAGATCTTTTACAGTGAGTTTTGGCATGGATGAAGGCCTTTGGGATTGGATGGATGAAATGTCAACGGGTTGTGGGCAGGGTAGCTGGCGGACACCCTGTCCACCAGCAGGGGTTGTTGTCGATGAAACTGCGCAACGCCTGGTATTTGGGGGCCTGTTCGTCGGGTTGTAGCACACTTTCTTTGGCGCCCCAGGATCCGTACTGTCCGCTGGGCAGCGAGACCGCTGTATAGTGGACAAACAGTGTGCCGCCGGACTGCCGCCACAAATTGAGATAGTCCGTGTAGAGGGCAGCCATGCGGGGGTCGCGGTTGGCAGCAATAAAGAGTTCTTGGATCGCGCGGTAGGGGGCGCAGCCTGGGGCGTCGTTCCAGGCGCTGCAGGAGGTGCCAGGGCCAGAGAGGGGGGTGAGGTGCTGGCCACCTTCATAGCTGACGAGGGCCAGATCGAATTCGTCGGCGACGGTTTTGTTGGCGCGCATGACCTCGGCAGCGGCAGCCAGGGCTCCCTGATCGGCAAAATCGGGGCCGTTGAGCAGTGCGCCGGTGCGCAGCTCTTGGAAGAGGGCGTCCAGTCCAGCGGGTCCGCTGCTCGCCCAGGCTGCCAGCTGTTCGAAGAAGCCGCCGGCGGCGTTGTCGTTGTCATCGAGGTAGCCGCCGAAGTAGGGGGCGGCAGCGACCGCCCACATCTGCTCTGCGCAGTTTGGTTTGCCGGTTTCGGCTGCATAGAGAGGGCAGGAGAGCGCCTCGTGGGCAGGGAATTCCCAGGGCCCCCCGGGCATGATACAGCGGAGGCGTTCTGCTGCTGCGCCCCAGACTTCGTGCCAGATGGCGCAGATCTGTGCGGAGCGCATGCCAACAAAATTCATTCTTTTCGTATAGCCAGAAACAGAAGAGCCGTCTGGATAAGTTGCATCCGGCCAACGTTGCTGAGCCCACTCTTCGATCTGGCTTCCGTACAGGCTGTAGGGATAGGCGTTGTTCCAAACTTCGTTCGCATATTCCAGGTACAGGGTGCGTGTTGGAGCCAGCTGGCTGAGAGCCAGTTCGGCAAAATGACGGACATAGCTGTCGTCGGCCCAAAATGGAATATGTACCCAGGGGTCAGCATGCAGCAGATTGGAAAGTTCCATGATCAATTCAAGAGGGGGGCTCACTCCCCAGCCGGTACCCCAGAGTGCATCGCTGGGAAGGCTACGTTCTTCCCACGGTTTTGCCTCCAGGTCGTCGACAATCCCCTGCCATTGCATGAACCGCAGCACCTGGTAGTGCTGCAGTGCCTGCAGCATCAGGGGGTGAAAACGAACATTCGCATAGACATCAACAAAAGATTGAAAAATACCTGCTCCGCAGCTTGCTGCATTTTCAGCGTACACAAACAAATTGTTGTCACAAATACCGCCAGGCGGAATCAAATGCAAATTGCGCAGATGATTGTCGGGGTTGATGTCAGAAATACGAATTCGCAGCAAGGTGTCATCACCGCTCGGCGAAATTCGCAACACATCCCGACCTGGAGCACGATGTATCTCTGTGACGAAGGGGGAAAAGTCGTAATCGACTGTCGCCTCCCCTTCATAAAGGACAGTCCACTCCCCGGCCGGAACCACACTCGCGCCGCCGTTGAAATAGGCCAATGCTACATGTGTAAACCGTCTGGCTGGATTGTTGCCAAAAGAAATGACCCAGCCATCTGAATCCAGCACCAGCTGCTCCTGCTCGCCGGTGTTCCAGGTATATCCACAACTTTCGTCGCACTGAGTCAGCCATTCGCCCGCCAGCGGTGCCTGGTCCAAGGTCCACAGCATTTCCCAGCTGGTAAGTTTGGGTAGATTGGTACCGAGGGGGGAACGGCCATTGGCAGCAGGTGTCGCTGTGCCCTCTGGCAGAGCAGTAGGAGAGCTGGTTGGGAGGGGTGTGTTCTGCGCTTGGGCGACAACAGGCAAAAAATAGCGGGAAGTGGCTGCAGAAGGGTGTGTAGAAACTTTAGAATACGGAGTCGTCGTTGCTGTCAGCCTGAAGTCCTTTTCGCTGGAGTGAGCCAGGCTGGCCCCACTGCCGACCCACAGGGCTGTTCCAAGCCCGATCCAGATTACAACTGTACCAAAAAATTTGTACACTGTTTGCCTCCAATGGTTGCGTCCATTGTGCCAGCATTTGGGAGATTGTCAAATGGCTGCCAGAGACAACAATCTGTAAAAATGTCTTTTTGTGATTCCAGATTTGTGCTGTCTGTGCTATGATGGAAACGTTTTCAGGCAGAAGCAGTGGGTGGGCGATCTGCCTTTCAATGTGATCTACCCAGTTGCGATGACCGATACAAAAAAGAGGGATCTGCAATGCAAGTAGCTGTACTTCCAACCTCATCGATTGCCAAGAAGGCATTGATGGCTGTAACGGGTGCGATCTGGATCGGCTATTTGATCCTGCATATGTGGGGCAATCTACACATCTTTAAAGGAGCGAGCGAATTCAACCATTACGCCGAATTTCTACGCGAGGTGGGAGAACCTGTCTTTTCCTACGCACAGGTTCTTTGGTTGATTCGGATCGTGATTGTGGCTGCATTGGCTGGGCACATCTGGGCGGCTGTTGCCTTGTACAACCAGGCACGTCAGGCGCGCACGACCCACTATGCGGTCAAACGGGTGGTGCAGGCCAACTATGCAGCTCGTTTCATGCGGATCGGCGGTGTGGTCATTTTTTTGTTTGTGATTTTTCATCTGGCCCACTATACCTGGGGTTGGGTGACTCCTTTTGACCGGGCAGACCCCTACCGCAACGTGGTGGTCGGCTTTTCCAGCCCACCGATCGTCCTGTTTTATCTGCTGGCATTGGCTTCGCTCGGTCTGCACCTGTTTCATGGTGTCTGGAGCATGTTTCAGACGCTGGGGGTAAACAGTCAACGCTACGACGGGTTTTTCCGTGGAATGGCTGTCGTTGTGGCGCTGGGAGTCCCAGCTGGATTTGCGACCGTGCCATTGGCTGTGCTGCTGGGCATTCTGAACTAGAAAAGAGCATACGACGATGAGTACAACAGAAACTGCGATCAAGACCCAGGTACCTACTTTTGTGGAAGCAACGCTGGACGGGCGGGTGCCGTCCGGGCCTGTGCAAACTTTGTGGGAACGCACAAAATTTGAGATGAAACTGGTCAACCCGACCAACCGTCGCCGTTTTAAGGTGATTGTTGTGGGCTCTGGGCTGGCAGGCGGGGCAGCTGCAGCAACCCTAGGAGAACAGGGGTACCTTGTTGAGTGCTACGCTTACCAGGACAGCCCTCGCCGTGCCCACAGCGTCGCTGCTCAGGGTGGAATCAACGCCGCCAAAAATTATCGCAACGACGGCGACAGCACCTACCGACTTTTCTACGACACAGTCAAAGGGGGGGACTTCCGGGCTCGCGAGGCAAATGTCTACCGGCTGGCAGAGGTGAGCAATTCCATCATCGACCAATGTGTGGCCCAAGGCGTACCGTTTGCGCGCGAGTATGGTGGGATGCTGGACAACCGTTCTTTTGGTGGGGCTCAGGTTGCGCGCACCTTCTATGCACGTGGGCAGACAGGACAACAGCTGTTGCTGGGGGCCTACCAGGCGTTGAGCCGCCAGATCGCTGCCGGCACCGTCCAGATGTTTACTCGTACCGAAATGTTGGATCTGATCGTAATCGACGGCCGCGCACGCGGAATCGTGGTGCGCGATATGCGCACAGGTGAGATCACCCCGCGGCTGGCGGATGTGGTCGTGTTGGCAACGGGTGGCTATAGCAATGCCTTCTACCTGTCGACCAATGCCAAAGGGTGCAACAGCACGGCAATCTGGCGTGCACACAAGCGAGGGGCCTATTTTGCCAATCCTTGCTACACACAAATCCACCCAACGTGTATCCCGCCCGTCGGCGAACACCAATCCAAACTGACGTTGATGAGCGAGTCCTTGCGCAACGACGGGCGTATCTGGGTGCCACAACAGCCAGGAGACCACCGTCCTGCAGACCAGATCCCGGAAAGCGAACGCTATTACTATCTGGAGGAGATGTACCCCAGCTTTGGCAATCTTTCCCCGCGTGATATCTCTTCGCGTGCCGCCAAACGCATGGTTGACAGCGGACGTGGGATTGGCCCCCTGCGCAACGGGGTCTACCTGGATTTTGCCGATTCGATCCACCGTCTGGGGGAGCGAGTCATCCGTGAACGGTACGGCAATCTGTTCAACATGTATGAAAATATCACAGGGGAAAACGCCTACAAGACCCCAATGCGTATCTATCCCGCCCCTCACTACACAATGGGAGGGCTCTGGGTCGACTACTACCTGATGAGCAACATTCCTGGCTTGTTCGTGATTGGGGAAGCCAACTTTTCAGACCATGGTGCCAACCGGCTCGGTGCGAGTGCGCTGATGCAGGGGCTGGCTGACGGCTACTTTGTGCTTCCTGCAACGTTGCCCAACTATCTCGCTTCAACTCGGCTGGCAAAGGTAGATGAAGCGGCCGATGGTGTCAAAGAGGCGGTTGCCAACGTCCAAGGAATCACAGAGCGGCTCCTCCACACACGCGGCACCCAGAGCGTCGACCACTACCACCGAGAGCTGGGCAAGCTTGTCTGGGAGTATTGTGGAATGTCACGGACAGAAGCAGGGCTCGAAAAGGCGATCCGGCTGATTCCAGAACTGGAAGCTGAATTTTGGGAGAATGTCCGTGTCACTGGAACCGCCAACGAGTTGAACCAAGAATTGGAAAAGGCAGGTCGGCTGGTCGACTATTTTGAGCTGGGACGGCTGATGTGCATCGACGCGTTGAATCGCAACGAGTCTTGTGGTGGCCACTTCCGTGAAGAGTACCAAACCTCCGACGGAGAAGCTTTGCGCGACGATGGCGGCTATGCCTATGTGGGTGCCTGGCAGTACACAGGAGAAGGCGCGTTGCCTCTGTTGCACAAAGAACCGTTACATTTTGAAACTGTCAAATTGGCGACGCGCAGCTACAAATAGTAAGGATACAGGATCATGCGACTGAAATTGAAAGTTTGGCGCCAAAAAAATGCCAGTTCAGAAGGCCGTCTTGTCGATTACAACCTGGAAGGCGTCAGCGAAGACAGTTCCTTCCTGGAGATGTTGGATCTGCTCAACCAGCAACTGATCGACCGCAACGAAGAGCCAGTCCACTTCGATTACGACTGTCGTGAGGGGATCTGCGGCATGTGTGGTGTGATGATCAACGGCGTCGCACATGGTCCCAAGGCCTCTGTCACGACCTGCCAGCTCCATATGCGAGAATTCAAGGACGGCGACAACATTACGGTGGAGCCGTGGCGTGCCCAGGCCTTTCCTGTGCTCAAAGATCTGATGGTTGATCGCAGCGCTTTCGACCGCATCGTGCAGTCAGGTGGGTACATCTCTGTCAACACCGGACAGGCTCCAGACGCCAACGTGATTCCTGTGCCGAAAGTACAAGCGGATCAGGCCATGAACGCTGCGGCCTGTATCGGTTGTGGGGCCTGTGTGGCTGCCTGTCCCAACAGTTCTGCCATGCTTTTCACCTCGGCCAAACTGGCGCACCTCAATTCACTGCCTCAGGGACAGGCTGAACGCTTCGACCGTGCGGTCCTGATGGTTCACCAGATGGATGCTGAGGGGTTTGGCGGTTGCACCAATCTGGGAGAATGCGAGGCGGTCTGCCCCAAAGAGATCAGTCTGGACTTTATCGCAATGATGAACCGCGATCTGCTGCGCGCAAGTTTTGCGGGCAAAGGCAAACGTTAGTTTTCGTACAGCCGATGGCTGCGACAAAACCAGCTTCAGGAAAAAGTGAGTCATCGAATGACAGCCCATCGTCTCCGCCACAGCCTCTCCCGTCGTGGGTTTCTCCAGTTGGCTGCCTGCCTCTCGCTCTCTGCCCCTGTTCTGGGCTGTGTACCCAGCGACGGCACTGTGCCCGGCCAGTCGCCGTTTCAAGTCTGGTTAAGCCTGGTCAGCCAGCAAAATGACAGCGCCGCCCCGACAGCGATTGTGATCGGGGCAGGGATGGCTGGGTTGGCTGCTGCACGGCAATTGCAACAGGATGGGCTGTCTGTGCGTATCTTGGAAGCACGCAATCGCATCGGGGGGCGAATTTTTACCGATCGGTCGCTGGGCATTCCGGTCGACATGGGGGCCTCCTGGATTCATGGTCCTGAAGGCAATCCGATCACGGCACTGGCCCAGTCAGCAGGAGCAAGCACCTACAGAACAGACGACGACAGCCTGGTAGTCTACGATGGCAACGGCAATGCGCTCAGCGATGCAGTGATGGACGCCGCCTACGATCAATATCTGGAGTTGTTGGAACAGGTAGGCGAAAGTGCGACGCCAGGTCAAAGTTTGGCGCAGGCAATCGCTGTGATCAACCCAGCATGGCTGACAGACCCAGTCATGGTCTATCAACTGAGCGCATATGCCGAGTTTGATGCTGGAGATGCCATTGAAGCCCTCAACGCGATTGAGTGGGACGAAGATGAAGCGTATCCCGGAGAAGATGTTTTGTTCCCCAGCGGCTACGATGCTGTTGTCAATCACCTGGCGCAGGGGCTGCAGATCCATCTCGAACAGGTCGTAGAGCGGATTCGTGTCGACGCGACAGGTGTGGAAGTACAGACCCGCCAGGGCACTTTTGTGGCAGACTACTGCCTTTGTACATTGCCGATCGGTGTGCTCAAAGCGGGTACCGTCACCTTTGAGCCTCCTTTGCCTTCGGCGTTTCAAGAGGCAATTTCCAGTCTGGGGGTCGGTCATGTCAACAAAGTTGCCATGCACTTCTCCGAACCATTTTGGGATGAGACCGTGCAGTATGTGGGGTACACAGCAGCCCCTCTCAAGGGCCAGTACCCTTACACCATGAATGTCAGCCGGTTTGTACCAGGGGCCAACATGCTGATGACTTTTGCGCTGGGGGCCTATGGTCTGGCCATGGAAACACAAAGCAACGAGCAGATTCAAGAGGATGTGCTGGCCATGTTGGGCACAATCTATCCGGACGCTTCAGCGCCTGAGTCGCTGCTGGTCTCACGCTGGACGCAAGATCCGTACAGCCGTGGCAGTTACAGCCTGGCAGGTGTCGACACGCTGGCTGCCCACTTCGAACAATTTGAAGAAAACGTGGCAGGTCGTCTTTTTTTTGCGGGAGAACATACCGATGTTCGGTTTCGGGGGACGGTACATGGCGCCTACAACAGTGGTCTGCGTGCGGCGGCCGCTATCCAGGCTGGCAGCCGCCGCTAGAAAAGTGTGTAAATAAACGGCCCAACGACAGAAGCCTGGGCAACGACCAGCAGACCGCCAAAGATCAACAAAATTACGACAAGCGGCAGCAGAACAAAATTTTGTCGCCGCACAAAAAAGACCAGCAATTCACCAGCTGTCCCGAACATCAACCCTGTATTGCGCAACCAGCCGAGCGGCCCGCTTCGGTAGATGCTCCAGACCACCGAAATCCCCAGCAGCGCCAGGAGAGTCCAGCCAAGGCCTCGCCAGACCAGATGGCCCCATGCAACAGGGAGGGTGTTTGGCACGGCAGGTGCTGAGAAGAGTGCTGCTGTTGGGTCCTGGGTAAGCCATCGGGCCAGCTGATAGGCTGCCACTGTGTGCCCTGCAGGGGTAAAATGGCGATCTTCGTGTAGAAAAAGGGTGTTTCCCTCAGCCAGCTGCTGACGAAAAATCGGTGCTAGATCGAGCAGTGGAATTCCCGCATCGGCAAACAACGCCTTGGTCTGTTCTGCGGGCTGGGCGATCGACCAGCTCTGCGCCTGCATTGCTGGGTAGCTCTTCAGGATCTGCTCCCACATACCGGGGACAAGCTCTTCTGCTGCTGGGATGAGCAAGCCACGCAGCGGGATGCCCAGTTGGCGGGTCTCTTTTTTGAACTCATCCAGCAGTGCGCGTGTCATTACCAGCGCCTCGGGCCAGGGGGAGGAAAGTGGGTTGGCGTAGATCCCGTAGGCTACTGGAATATACGCCTCCCCCTGTGCCTGATCGGCTGTCTCGCGTCCAGCCTCGATCAACCCAGTGGTCGCCAACCAGCTGGCAAAGCCAGGGGATGCAGCCCGCAGACGTGGGTCCAGATAGCGGTGGAGGGCTGAATACTGGTGCAGCCATGCTCCCAGCCACTGCAGAGCCCCTGGGCTCACGGTTTCGGCTGTTGAAACTGTGGGTTCAGAGGCTGCCAACGCTCCCAGTCGTCGGCGGCCTGGCTCCGTCTTCTCAGGGTCGAACGGAAAATCATGGAGCAAAAGCTGTCCCTCCGCCCACTCGAACCAGGGCTTACGGATCGCCTTCTGGTTGGCAAATTCCAGGGGCATGTAGTTGTTCATATAGTCATTGGCTGGGAAGAAGGCCAGGATGACCAGATCGGGCGAGTATTTGTAACCCTCGTGGCGGAGCCAGAGCAGCTGCTGGTCGTTGCCCCAACTGCCGGTGCCCACGTTGATCACCTCGATCCGTCGCACATCTTCCTGTATGCTGGCCCCAGCGTTGTTGAGCAGTTCAGCCAGTTGCTGACCAAAAGTCTGTTCGTAGGAAACCTGCACAGCCTCTACAAACGAATCGCCTAGCACCAGAATTCGATAGACATCTGGAGATTTCGTGTAGCTGACAGAGTCGGGGGCCCGTATGCCCAACTCGTTCACATGCACTTCCACATCAAACTCGTACATTGCGTTGTACCAACGCCCGGAGGTGTTGGGCTGCAGGCTCCAACCGGTCAACGGGTCCGGGGCCCGCCAAAAAAAGCCAGGGGCTGCTGCGGGCGGCACTTTGGCAAAGAGGCGTAGACCCAGCTCAAGTACAAAAACGCTCAACAGCGTATACAGGCCCAGCAGAAGAAACAGAGCCATCAATTTGCGGCTCATTCGCCTACGGCTCCCTTGAAAGTTGGTTCCCATCGGCTTCCCAGATCTGTTTTACGCACCATAAAGTTTTCCAGCACCAACACATCGATATCGCTGCCGACAAAGGTGTTGAATGCATTCTGTGGTGTGGCCACAATCGGTTCCCCACGCAGATTGAAGGATGTATTCAAAAGAACAGGGACCCCAGTTGCCTGGCCGAACGTCTGAATCAGAGCATGATACCGTGGGTTCCAGCCTGCACGCACCGTTTGTAGACGGCCGGTTCCCCCCACATGGGTCGTGGCCGGAATGACCGTCTGCTTTGGTGGGGAAACTGGGCTGACCAGCAGCATATAGCGGGCCAGATAATTCTGGTCAAGATTGGGTGTGGTGAAAAATTCGTCGACGTGTTCTTCCAGAATGGCTGGAGCAAAAGGGCGGAAAGGTTCACGAAACTTGATCTTGCTGTTGACGACTTCCTTCATCGCTTCGCTGCGTGGGTCGGCCAGAATGCTGCGGTTGCCCAGTGCCCGCGGCCCCCATTCAAAACGTCCTTGAAACCAGCCGATCACCCGGCGCTGGGTCAGGTCGTCGACCACCCTTTCGAGGAGTTTGTCGTCGGGCAACTCCAGGTAGGGCAGCCCCATTTTTTGCAAAAAGGCAAAAACAGCCTCTGAACGATAGGTCTGCCCCCAGTAGGCGTGTTCCATTGTCGCCACACGCGGTCTGCCAAGGAGAATATGGTAGGCGTACAGGGCAGCGCCTAGCGCACCACCGCTGTCGCCGGCAGCGGGCTGCACCCAGACATTCTCAAAGGGGCCCTCTCGCACCATCCGTCCGTTGGCAACGCTGTTGAGAGCGACACCGCCTGCCATGCAGAGGTTGCGGGCTCCGGTACGGCGCTGCAGGTCGCGCCCCATTGCCAGGAGCGTCTCTTCGGTCACAAGCTGGATTGAGGCGGCAACATCGGCGTAGTATTGATTGTCTGCTTTGAGGCTGGAAGAGACTTCGCCCAGACCGGGATGGGTCAGATCCGTGATAAATTCACTTTTGGGGGAGCGGGGAGGGCCGAACAGTTCGACGAAATGGCGGTTGTAGGTCTGCTGTGTCGAGTGATGAAAGCTGAAATAGCGCATGTTGAGGTGAAATGATCCGTCTGAAGCCACTTCGATCAGCTGACGAACCTTGTCAACGTACCGAGGTGTTCCGTAGGGAGCCATCCCCATCACTTTGTATTCGCCGTTGTTGACAACAAAGCCCAACCAGGCGGTGAACGCCGAATAAAGCAAGCCAAGCGAGTGGGGAAAGCGCATTTCCTGGTCGAGCACGATCTGGTTGCGCGCCCCCGGCTGCCCCCAGTCAGCAGTAGCGTACCCGCTGGCTGTGGTGGTCCATTCGCCGACTCCATCCAGGGTGAGGATGGCTGCCTCTGCATAGGGGGAACAGAAGAAAGCGCTGGCCGCATGAGAAAGGTGGTGGTCGGCAAACAAAACACGCCGGGCAGGCAGATCGAGTTCTCTGACCAGCAGCGCTTTCACCCAGAGCTTTTCGCTGAACCAGGTCACCATGGCTTCTCGAAAAAGACTGGCGCTGCGCGGCACTGTCGCCAGCGCTGAATACAAAATTCGTTCAAATTTGAGAAGTGGTTTTTCGTAAAAGACAACGTAGTCAAGCTCTTGAGCCGTGATGCCAGCACGTTCGAGGCAAAAATGAATCGCCTGGCGGGGAAACGCCGAGTCACCTTTGACGCGGGTAAAACGCTCCTCTTCGGCTGCGGCAACAATCTGGCCATCGCTCAGCAACGCTGCTGCGGCGTCGTGGTAAAAGCAGGAGATTCCCAGAATATACATATGTTGCTACCCCTGTCGTCTGGCGGAGCGCATGGTCGGGTCAGGGAGAGGGCGGGCCTGCCAAAAAGAGCGCTGCGGGGGGCGGCGCAAAGAGAGGGCATCTTCACTAAAACGGACGACCAGCCCTGTTGGCAGGGCTACCAGCAGATACAGAAGGGTCAGGAGCAATTTTGCCTGAAAATCACCGACGGCCTTTGCGGTCCGGCTGATCTGTTGGCGTAGATGACCCCAGTTGATCTGCATGACGTGAGCTCCGATGGAATATACTATGCCACAGGCGCAGCGGGTTTTCCAAAAAAAGGATTTTGTTGGGTGCTGTGTGCCCAGAGCCCCAGCAGGGTCAGCAGCGTGGCTGTCGAAAGCACAAGGCCAGCCGTCCGCGGGGGCGTATTTCCCATGTGGACAGCAATGGTGTGTGCACCTGCAGCCACGTCGATTTCCATCAGACCATGAGGGTGTGACACCCGGTAGGGCACGGGCAGACCGTCGACCCGGATCTGCCAGCCTGGGAAAGCGTAGAGTCGGATCTGGAGGGTGCCTGGGGTGGACATCAGAACACGGCCGCCAAAGTGGTGGCTGCGGCTGTAGTGGTCGATCACCGTGCCTCTGCCGCCGACGACCCCAAGTCGCTCCAGGCGGTCGGTATCGAGGGGAACATCTTGCAACAAGGCGCTGGCATACTGAGGGGTCAAGGCTGTTTCAGTGAATCGTTCCTGGACAAGCGTGGTATATCCGAGCATATCAGGATGCGCGCGTTCAAATTCGAAGACTGCGCGCCCGTCCTCGCGCCAGGGCTCGACCGGATCGTACGCTGCAGGCCGCAGATACGGGGAACTGGCCAGCACAATGGCCATCCCGAAGAGCAGTGCGCTGGGGACTGAGGCCTGTGTGGTGGTTGCCAGCAATCTGCACAGCATGAGCCCGGCCAACGCGCTGAAAGTAAAGGTGGCCAGGGTCAGCAGCCGCCACGGGAATTGTAGGATCGCCATGAGAGGGAGCGCCTCCCAGATCCAGCCTGCTGCGGGTGTCATCCAATAAAGGGAAACTGACGAGGCCCCTGCCCAAAACAGCACCATTCGCGGGTACAGACCACGCAGGGAGGACAGGGCCGTTGTGGCGACGATCCCTAAGCTGATCAACAGCAGTCCAATCTGAAAGCCCATGCCATCGTTGGCGCCGGCGGGGTCATCCGAGTAGCCATAGCCCCAAAATGGGCTGAAAAATTGCCCAAAGTGAACGTAATGGCGAGCATAGTTGTAGGTATCGCTGACCCAGATTTCCTGGGAGAGCAGCGGACCTTCCAAAAGCAGTGGAACCAGAAATACGGCGGCCCCCAGGATCCCTGCCATTCCAGCGAGCGCGACGGTGGCTGTCTGAGAGGCCAGCGCTGTCCAGGGGAGGGGAAGGTGCCGTTTTTGCAGCCAGAGGCGGAAGAGCAGATAGGCAGCCAGCAGGGGGGTGACAGCCAGCAAGGCAAATGCATGGGTTAAAATCAGCCCAGTGTAGGCCAACGCTGCGAGGGCCATTCTTCCCTGCCAGCCTGGGGATCTGCCGCCAACGATCAAAACGTCGAACGCCCAAAATACCCAGGGCAGCCAGCCGATCAGCATCGTTTCTGCCAGTGCAGCACGGACATAGATATCCAGCAGGTGATAAGGTGCATAAACGTAGAGTAGCCCTGCCAACAACCCAGCGAGTGCACCGGAGTGGGCAGTCGACCCCGGTACGACGCAGGCAGCCCAGTGGCGAACCCACCCGTACATGCCCCAGCCGCTGAGCAAAAACGCGACGGCCCAGGTGCATTTGACAGCAGCGGTGATCCCCATTCCCCCAAGCACAAAAAATTCAGCCACATAAAAGGCAAGGGGTGCCTGAATCAGGAAAGTTGGATAGCCGTATCCCTGGTTGTGGTGCATGGCCCAGATTGGCCAGAGGGCGCCGTCGCGAATTGCTTCGTCGAACATTGTCACAAAAAAGATGCTGTGGCGTCCGTCGTGCGCTGTATAAAAATAGCCGGGTGCAGTCAGTGGCAGCAGAGCCAGGGCTGTGAGCGCAGTCAGCAGCAGCCAACAGCGATCGGGTTTCCAAAGGCGGCGCAGCAAGAGGGGGAAAGCTCCACGGGTCATCGAATCCTCCGGCAAGAGACTCCACCGTCAGGTGGAGATTTTTACGGTGTCGTGCTTTCTGGCGCAGATTCGGGCGTCGTCACCTGTTCCAACCAGGTCAAGTAAACCATTGCCTCGGCAAAGCTGTCGCCACACATTTCTGCGGTGGGGCGCAGCGCGTTGCATGCTGCAGGGCGCTGCGGGCTGCCAAAAATCAGACAGCGGTTGTCTTCGCTCAGTTGAACACAGCGGATCCCGGCTGGCTTGCCGTTGGGCATGCCAGGAATCGATGTGCTGATCGAGAGAGCGATGCAGCAGGCCCCACAGCCAACACGACATTCCATCATATTGACCATTATAGTTCATCTGATGCAACTTTTGTCACATGCTTGGGATTCTTTTGCAGTTTCGATCGGACAGACAAGGTGTTGACGAACTGCCAACAGGCGCAGGCCTCTGGTCGGCAGCTCCTGGTCAGCGACCAGGAGCTGCAACTGTCCCGGCGGTCCGCAGCAGACCAATTTGTCAATTTTGTCGGCAGAACGCATAATTTCAAAGGCAGCTGGCATGCACCAGCTGCCTTCGTAGAGGATTTCATAGCACTGCTGGCAGGGAGGACAAAAGAGATGCAACGACGGATACAACATATGGGGCTGCTGGTTGCCATTTGGATTGTGGGGCTGCTGCTGCCTGGAGGGGCGGCTGCTGCTGTCTTGGCCGTTCCAGCACAGCAGCCATCTCCTCCAGAGCCGGCGCAGGACTGGAGCAGGATACAGGCTGCCGGGAAAATTCTGTTTGGGACTTCTGCTGACTATCCTCCGTTTGAATTTTACAACAGCAACTTTGAGCTGGATGGCTTTGATGTTGCGTTGGCGAAGGCGATCGGCAAGCAGTTGGGCGTTGAGGTGGTCTTCAATGACTTTGCCTTTGATGGTTTGTTGGGGGCGTTGCAGCTGGGGCAGGTCGACGCTGCCATCAGTGCGCTTTCGGTGACCCCAGCTCGCCAGCAGATCGTGGACTTTTCGAGTCTCTATTATGTCGGTAACAGTGTTGCAATTGCGCACAGCAGCTTCACAGGCGAGATCAATTCTCCAACGGATCTGAGTGGGCTGCGCGTGGGGGTTCAGCGTGGCAGCACCTATCAATCTTGGGCACAAGAAAATCTCGTAGAAAAGGGTGTGATCGCCCAGCAGGATCTTGTCCCCTACTCCACTGCCAGCGAAGTGGTACGCGATGTGGGCAACCGCATCATCGATGTTGCTTTGATGGGAGAAGCGACTGCGGAATTGGCTGTCAAGCGCAACAGTGAGCTGCAGGTGGCGGGGACTTCCTTCAACCAGCAGCAGTATGCGATCGCCGTGCCCAAAGGGAGCAGCCTTGCGGCGCCGTTGAATCAGGCTTTGATCGCTTTGCAGAGCGACGGTACGTTTGCAGACCTGGTGCGCCAGTATCTCCAGACCAATGCCAATCATGTCATACCCGACCCGGAGCCAACGGCAACGCCTGTGCCGGCAGCGGCAACGCCTGTGCCGGCCCCCTGTGTGACCAGCATGGCTTTCGTGGCAGATCTCAATCTTGACGATCGGAATATGACGGCGCCGCCCATCATGGTGCCCGGGCAAGATTTTAGCAAGGGCTGGCGCATCCTCAACAATGGCACCTGCGATTGGGGGGCTGACGTTGCGTTGGTCTATGTGCGCGGCAACCGGGTCGAAGCTGGCATGGGGGGGACCGCGGTGCCCGTGGGGCGCCCTCTCAAGGCTGGAGAAACGGTTGACCTGACGGTCAACCTGCGTGCTCCGCAGGTATACGGCGTTTTCCAGGGCTTCTGGCAGATGCGGGATGCGCTGGGGCAGTATTTCGGTGAAGTGGTCTGGGTGGGCATCCAGGTCCCTGATCCTGCCCCCCCTCCACCGCCGCCTCCTCCCGCCACAAGCGCCAATCCGAATTTGCGTGTCGATTCCAACTACATCAATGCAGGGCAGTGTACGACTGTCCGCTGGGATGTCGACAATGTGCGCGCAGTCTACTTTGTGGAAGGTGGCAACGTCCAGGGGGTCGGCGGCCACGACGCCCGCAACGTCTGTCCGGGAGGGACGACCACGTACACCCTGCGTGTGGTAGACATTGCGGGCGGCGAACGTGACTACCCGATCACGGTCAATGTCAGCGGCGCAGCTGGCTACACCATGAATTTCTCAGCGGACAACACCAATCTTTCTGGAGGGAAGTGCACGACCCTGCGTTGGGATGTGCGCAACGTGCAGGCGGTCTATCTGGACGGCGAAGGCGTGAACGGGGTCAGCGCGCGCGAAGTTTGTCCGGGGAAAACACGTACTTACAGACTGACTGCGATCAAGATGGATGGTGGCCAGGATGAGCGCCAGGTGACCCTCAACGTCAATTCGCCGCCTCCACCGCCACAGCCGCAGAATCCGTCCATTCGAAGGTTCACCGTGGACAACAACCAGGTGTTCCAAGGCAACTGCATCAATTTTGAGTGGCGGACCGACAACGTCCAGGGTGTCAACCTGCTCCGCAACGGCGGTGCTGTGGTGGCAGGAGGGCCTGGAAATGGGCAGGCACAAGACTGTCCTGACGCGGCAGGTCTATACGAGTACAAACTGGTCGCTTACGGGGTTGGGCAGACCGAGCAAGCCCTGACGGTCAACGTGATGGGGCCGACGCCACGCTAAGCGAAGCACAAAACAGAGTGAGGGCAGGGTGCAACCCTGCCCTCACTCTGTTGGGGAAGGTCTCTACAGCTGTGCGGCCAGGAAGCGCAACTGCTCCAACTTCTGGTAGCTCTGCCCTCCCTCGTGTTGGTTGTAGCTGTAGACCCGAATCTGTTTTTCTCCCAGATAGTGGTTGTAGGCAGCGTAGACAGTGGAAGGCGGGCAGATGTCATCCATCAAGGCGACCGAAAAAAGCGATCGGGCAGTGGCACGCGCGGCGAAATTGACCCCATCAAAGTAGGCCAAGGTCGCAAAGACTGTTTCTATCTGGTCGCGTTGGACTTTGCAAAAGCGGACGATTTCTTGGTAGGGGTGGGTATCGACAAGTTCGGTGGCCCGGCGATAATGGCAAAGAAAGGGAACATCGGGCATCGAGACTTTGACTGCATTTGTGAGCAGAGCGGGGGAGAGACCTGCGACAGCCAAGGCAATCCCCCCTCCCTGTGACCCCCCAGTGACTGCTACCCGGCTGCGGTCGACAGCGGGGTGTGCCATCATGCATTCTACAGCACGCACGGCGTCAGCAAAGACCCGACGATAGTAATAGGTCGCTGGGGCAAGAATGCCGCGCGTCATGAAGCCTGGGAACTGTGGGTTGCCCCCCTCCAGTTCAGAATCGGGCGTATCTCCGCGCAGCCAGGCGCTTCCCTGTCCGCGTGTATCCATGACCAGGTGGGCGTAGCCAGCGCTGCTCCAGGTCAGCCAGTCGAGCGGAAAGCCCCGTCCGCCGCCATACCCGATGTATTCGACCACAGCTGGCAGCAGCCCTTCTCGTTGGCGCGGCAGCAAAAGCCACCCTTTGATGCGCTGTCCGCCGTAGCCGCTGAAGGTGACATCGTAGGCCTCCACGGTGTGGAGGCCGAAATCGACTGGTGTGAAGATCGGGTCCAGCGCGTGCTGCCGGCTGCTGGCAAGCGTCTCTGCCCAGAAACGGTCAAAATCGCCTGGCTCCGCACGATCGGGCAGGTAGTTCTGAAGTTCTTCTAGGGGTTTGTCAAAACGAGCCATTCTTGCCTCCTTATAGAGATGGTGCCAACGATTGGCTGCGTGTCGATGCGCCGCGCCGAGGTCCATAGCCCAGCAGCTGCGGCTCTGCCCACACAGCCCAGTTCCAACGATTGTCCCCGAGTCCATCGGTGATGAACTGGATCACAGCCTCCTGACCTGCCAGAGAGGGCAGATCCACCACACGACGCTCCCATTGGCAGCTCTGTTTGGTGGTACTCCACAGCCGGATTCCATTGACATACAGATGAAACGCACAGAGGTTGTCTCCTTCCATCCGTGCACCATCGCGGATGCCGACAGCAAAGCACAGCTTCAGCAGATCGAGGTCGGGGGGGATGGACACGGTGTATTCGCAGACCGCTGCCCCCGTGATTGGCGGGTGTTCCCAAATGGCCATCTGTTGAACAAGCCCGCAGGAGGCCATTCCGGTTTTGATCTCCATCATTTTTGCCGTGCGCGTGGCCACCCGGCGGGCTGCCGGGAACGCCTCGATAAAATCGTACTGCCAGAGCAAAACCTGGTCTGGATCCGTGAAAGAATCTTCGTCGACCAGGCTGTGCCAGAGCTCCTCCTGCCATTTCAGGTAGCTGATGTACTGGGAGAGCTGGGTGAGCGACTGTTCGTTCAGATCAGAGATACGTCTGAGGATGGCGTCGATGCTTTCCTGGCGAGAGTCGTAGGTAGCCATAAGGAGTGCTCACTCTGGGATGGCTCAGTGGAGAGCCGGGACAGGGGCTCCGGTGGGTGTTGTGGCATACAGCCGTTCACGGTGGGCTTGGCTGGTGAGATCGGCTGCTCGGTCGACTCCATGTGCGTTGAGCCATTCATGCATCTCAGAGAGGATGGAGGCGACTGCTTCTGTGCCGCGGTAGTAGAACGCGCTGCCGATGCCGACCGCCGTAGCCCCTGCCATCAACATTTCGACGGCGTCGAGCCCGACAGTCACGCCGCCGGTGCCGATGATCGGTACAGAAGGGCAGGCTTTCCGCACATCGTAGACACATTTGAGGGCGATCGGCTTGATGGCTGGTCCGCTGAGTCCACCGCTGCGGTTGGCCAGGATCGGCTGCCCAGATTCTGCGTCGATCACCATGCCGGGCATGGTGTTGATCACACAGAGGGCTGCTGCACCTGCCTCGACAACAGCCTGGGCAATTCGCCCGATGCTGGGCACGTTGGGTGCCAGCTTGACCACCACAGGGATAGCACGCGCTGCCCGCACCACATGAGCGGTCACTTCGGCCGCTGCCCTGGCGTCGGCTGCGTAGGGTTCGCCAAATTCACTGTGTACATTCGGGCAGGAGATATTGACCTCGATCAATGTAGGCTGTGCCTGCGCCACGACAGCCGCCACCTGGCCAAATTCTTCGGGAGGGCCAGCAAAAATGCTGGCGATGAGAGAAACGCCGAGGGGGTGCAGCTGTTTTTGCGCGTTTTGGAGCAGACCGACCTCTGTTTCGGCGCCTGGGTTGGCCAGCCCGATGGCATTGACCAGACCGTGACCCCAGTCCAGGCAGGAGGGGTTGACGTGGCCGGCTCTTGGCATGGGTCCGCAGCTTTTGGCAGTGACAGCGCCACAGCCTGCTTTTGCCGCACGCACCAACAGGCTGGGGGTCGTGCCCCAGATCCCACTCGCCAGCACCAGCGGGCTTGGAAAAGTCAGATCCAAAAATTGGACGGACAGATCGGTCATGGGGCAGACCTACACCTGGCCCTGCTGGCCCAGAAACGCCAACACCTGTTGGAATTGGCTGGCTGTGATTTTCCCAGCGGAGGCCAGAATCTCTAAAATTTGTGTCAACGTCATTACTGCATGGACCTGAATGCCGGCGGCAGCCAGATTGGCGACCCCGCCTTGCTGACGGTCGATCAGGACAATGGCATGCTCGACGACCAGGCCGGCTGCGCGCAGGGTTTCCGCCGTTTTGATCGTGCTGCCGCCGCTGGTGATCAGATCTTCGATGAGGAGGACGCGCTCTCCACTGTGCCAGACCCCTTCAATCTGTTTTCCCAGCCCATGTTCCTTGGCTTCCTTGCGCGGGTAAATCAAGGGTTTGTCTGAGGCGATCGCCACAGCGGTCCCGATCGGCAAGGCGGCATAGGGCACACCTGCAATTCGTTCGCAGGTCAGGCCGGCCAGCAGCGTGGCATAGGCGGTTGCGGCACGCGCCAACAGGGCTGGTCGACTGACCAGCAGACGCAGATCGAGGTAGATTGGGGACTGGAGACCGCTGGCCAGTGTGAAGTTGCCGAACCGCACTGCGCCCAGGTCGGCCAGGTCGAGCACCAGAGAACGCAAGGCAGGGGATGGCTCGCGGGGTGCAGGGGGCGCAGCAGCGGGTTGCTTCTGGCGAACCGCGTGGATGGCGTCGCGTGTCGTCAGTGCGGCCTGGCGAGGGTCTGCTGCGCCGGCGATGGCACGGCTGCTGTTGACGATCACCCCACTGCGGTCGGCACGCAACCCAGCGGCGAGGGTCGCCTCCAGATCTCCTCCCTGCGCGCCAATTCCAGGCACCAGAAACCACGTCTGCGGGGCCACTGCACGCACACGGGCCAGGGCCTCCGGGAAGGTGGCCCCGACGACCAGCGCAGTCTGTGGCGACCATTGTTGTGCCAGCCGCGCGACATGCACATAGAGCGGCTGATTGGGTTCGCGATCCAGGCTGTGCCAGTCGGCAATTTCGAGCTCTTGCAAGTCACTGGCGCTCGGATTGGAGGTATGGCAGAGAACAAACAATCCTTTCTCTGGGTAACGCGCAAAGGCTTGGATGCTGTCGCCCCCCAGGTATGGGCTCAAGGTGACGGCGTCCACCCGAAATTCCTCAAAACAGGCCCGGGCGTAGGCATCTGCAGTATTGCCGATGTCACCCCGTTTGGCGTCGAGGATGATTGGAATCTCTGCAGGGATGGCAGCCAGTGTCGCAGCCAACAGCTCCAGGCCACACGCCCCCAGTGCCTCGTAGAAAGCGATGTTTGGCTTGTAGGCACAGACCAGGTCCGCCGTCTGTTCGATGAGCGCAAGATTCCAGGCCAAAATGGCGGAGGCAGCATCCTGGCCAGCCGCGCGGTAGCGTTGAGGCAGCTGATCGGGCAGGGGGTCGAGGCCGATGCAGAGCAACGAGCGATTGCGCTGCACTGCTGCCTCCAGTTTTGCAAAAAAGTCAGCCATGCCCCATCCTTTGTGCGATACAGAACAAAAATTCGTGTGTTTTCATAGCTCCGCCAGGTCACCAGGCTGCCCCATGTCACCCAGGACGGTCTGTTTACCGTTGCTGTCTTCCGACCCTGGCGGGGTTCACAGTGTTCTGCCGCACAGGACCCAGCGCCTGACGAAGCTATGAAAACACACGAAGATTCGTGCAAAAACTGCTGCACGCTGTCAACAATTTTTGCTCTGGCGGAGAGGGAGGGATTTGAACCCTCGAGGGCTATTCACCCTACGAGCTTTCCAGGCCCGCGCACTAGGCCAGACTATGCGACCTCTCCACTCACAGAGTATAGCAGGGGAGGAGAGTTCCAGCAAGTTTTCAGGCAGCCAGAGGAGAGATGCAAGGTGAATGCGTTTTTGCAGCGAGGCCGGTGTCAGTCGCCATATTCGATGAAATAGTCGTGCATGGCTGCCTGCACCACGAGCAGGGCATGTTCGCGGCCGTAGACCCGATCCACAGTCAACGAAAGCTCCTGGCCTGGAATCATCTTGTAGGTAGAAAAATAATGGCGCAGCCGTTCGATCAGCACCTCAGGCAGGTCTGTGATGTCGCGTGCCTTGTTCCAGACGTTGTCGTTCTCAAGAATCGCGATGATCTTGTCATCTGCCTCGCCGTTGTCGTTGACATCTAGCCCCCCAACCACGCGGGCGTTGAGGATCACCTCTCCACGGTTGATCGGGCGCTCGCTGAGCACACAGATGTCCAGCGGGTCGCCGTCTCCTCGCGTGGCATTGAGTGAGAGCTCTGCCACATGTGCGTCGCAGTACGTCCGTGGAATAAACCCATAAAGCGCTGGCGGCTGCGAGGAGCTGCGCTGCGGGCGGTCGACGCGGATATAGCCGGTCCGTTTGTCGATCTCATATTTGATCAGGTCGAAGGGGGTAATCTCAATAAACGCGTGGACAACCTCAGGGGGATTGGGGCCGATCTCCAGCCCATGCCAGGGATGGGGGCGCCAGCGATAGAAAGGCGGCGGGAACTTGCTGCTCGGCATACATCTCCTTCGCGGTTTCTGCGTCCAAGGGCATCACCCGGATCGCAGCAAAAGTTGGATTCTTTTCCAAGTATGCCAGATCTTTGCACCTCCACCAAAGATGGATTGCTGCAAGACAGAGTGGTGCTTTTGTTGGAAGGGGCCCGTTTGCAGTATCGTAGGGTGTGGGTTCGGTGTACGCGTTAAAACAAGGAAAGCGGGCATTTCGACAGCTATGGGTCATTTATTGGGGTTTTTGGACCGTGGAATGGCAGGGGCCAATCCGTCTGCTTCGCGTTTGTGGGCGGCGAAGCTTTATTACTTCATGTTCTTTGCTGCGATCGGGAGTATCGCACCTTTTTTCAATATTTATTTGGACAACCAGGGGTTGAGTGGGGCCCAGATTGGACTTTTGGGGAGTCTGCCGCCGATTGCTGCGTTGCTTGCCAATCCATTTTGGGGTGCCGTAGCGGATCGCTGGCAGATACAGCGAGGGGTGATGGCGCTGTGTACTTTGGGGGCTGGGCTGCTGACGCTCCCTTTTCTGTGGGTGACCGACTTTGTTCCGTTGTTGGTGTTGGTGGCCACAATGTTTTTTTTCCGAGCGCCGGCCCCTGCCCTGTTGGACAGCGCCGTGATGGGGATCCTGCATCAGAACGGTGGCAGTTATGGGCGCCAGCGTCTCTTTGGCAGCATTGGGTTTGTGCTCTTCAGCTATGGGCTGGGGCAGATCCTGGGTTCAGGCGATCTGGATGTGATTTTTTGGATTCACAGTATTTTTTTGGGAGTTGGCTGCACGCTGCTGGGGCTGTTGTTGCCGCTGGACCGGGCGGCCCAGCCCACCAATCTGTTGGCTGGACTCCACCAGATGTGGCGCCAGCCTGGGTATCCGGCGTTCATGTGGATGAACATCTTGATGGGGGCAGGGGCTGCCTGTTTTGTCGGATTCGTCGGTTTGCACATGTTGGCGTTGGGGGGCACCAAGGCCGATGTAGGTTTGCTCTATGCACTCAACTCGGTGACGGAGATCCCTGTCCTCTTTGTGGGCAGGCAGTTGTTGGCCAGATTTCGCCCTTCACATCTGATCACGGTCGGTCTGGTCGGTTTTGCGCTGGTCTACGGGGCGATGGCACAGGCGCCGTCGCCGCAGCTCATCTTGTGGATGGCCCCGGTGTTGGGGGTTGTTTACGCTGGTTTTTGGATAGCGGTTGTCGACTATGCAACGGAGTCGGCGCCTGCCAGCATGCGTGCGACAGCCCAGTCGCTGGTGGGTGCGGCACAAGGAGGGCTTGGCTGGTCGATCGGCGCACTGGCGGGCGGTTTGTTGTGGGGGTACGCTGGCGGAGCGGCGGTGTTGTGGAGTGCCAGCCTGTTGATGTTGCTGGCTGCGCTGGTCTACGCCGGGCCTGCGCTTCTGAAAGCTCGAAAGCAGAGTGAAGGCGGACAGCTCAGATACTCCAGTTAAAACAGTGCAAACAAAGAGAGAGGCACATGATATGTGCCTCTCTCTTTGTACGAGGTGGAGATGGCGGGAGTTGAACCCGCGTCCGAAACATTCGTCCAAAGACTTCTACAGGCTTAGCCACATGTTTGAAACTTTACCCGTTCAACCCCATGCGGCGGAGTTTGAAAACGGGCTAGCTGGCTGATCTTAGACAGCAATACCAGCATCTGCTGTCGCAGCACTCCAATGGATGTCAGCTGACACTCTGACTTGGTTGCGCCGTCAAAGTGGGCCGTGACCTTCCTTGGAAGGTCAGTGTCTTGGCTTCTGGTTAGGCGGCCATGGCCATCGAAGTGGCCGGGGTGCCGAACGCAAAAGCCTTGCCAGTGTTTTTGGCATTTGTATGGTTGCGCCTGTTTTAACGTAGTCGACGCTCTACGGCCTGCACTCTCTGAACAGCCTGCCCCGTCGAGACCGTTCATCCCCATACATCTATAGTATGACACAGATCGGCTGAAATGTCAATCTGTTTTTGTTCTGTTTTTTGCATTTTTTCCTTGACAGCAGCTGTCTTTTTTCAGTACAATAAAAGAACAGTTCTGGATGCACTGTTCTCTTCAGCGTCGTAGCACCTGGCGTCGGTAGCACCTGGCGTCGTAGCACCTTTCGGTGAATCCTTGCCACTGTGGGGAGGGCCCCTTTCATGGCCGTAAAACATGTCTGGCTCTTTGTCCTGTTTGTCTTGTGGGCAAGCCTGGGGCTGGCTGGCTGCAGTTCTCGAGCAGGGGGGGCAGAGAGCAATGCCACAGAGAGCAATGCCACAGCCACTCTGGCCATCGACCTGCCCGCCTTGGTCGTCGATGTGGACGCCAACGGAACGCTCAGCCTGGAGGGGCTCCCGCTCGCCGAGATGGCTCTGGGGCCCGACCTGGCCGAGCTGCAGCTCGACAGCCGTCTGGTCGCCCAGCTGACCGCAGCCCAAATCCAGCAGATCCAAATCTCTCTGCACCCTGGTGAGCTGCTCCTCCTGGTCAACCAAAAGCCGATCCCATCGTTGCGCTGGGATGCAGAGCAGCTGACAGCCCTCCACGAAGGAATCACTTTGCTCGGGCCTGATGTGGTGCCCAACAGCCTCTTTGCGCTCTTTCCACTGCTTTCTAATGTAGGGGCAGGCATCATTCTGCGCTTTCCAGCCGATCCAGGCTGGGATCTGGCGGCACCCGCAGCAGAAGAAGCTGCGGCAGCCCAGCCTGCCACCCCCACAGCCGTGCTGCGCATCCCAGTCCTTTACGACGCTGCCGGCAACTACACGGTGCAGGGGATCCGCGATGCAGAGTGGCAGGTGTTGACCAGCGCCCCCTTCGGCCAGCTCAAACTCAATGCAACGTTGATTCAGAACGCCGTTGCTGCCGGGGTACGCAGCGTCACCCTGCGCACCGATGCCTCCGGGCTGCATCTGGCATTCAACGGCAGGGAGCTGCCCAGCCTGAACTGGAACGACAACAAACTGAGCAACCTGGCAGATCTGGCTGTCAATGGCCTGCTCGCAGCAGGTGGAATGGATACCACATCCTTCAGTCAGCTGTTCGATCGCCTGCTCCCCATTCTCCAGTCGAGCCAGATCACCCTCCATGTCACTTTTCCCACCCGCTGACTGCACAGCCAGGATCCAATCCTTCCCATGAATGTACCGGCTGAACCCTCTCAAGCTGTATCTGCCCAGCAACACCCCAATGTGCAGTCCCAGGATCTGGCAATGTTGTTCACCTCAGACTACAAACGGTATGTCCTCCGCGTCCACCCTGCGGAGACCACACACACCCACCTGGGGGCTTTTGTCCATTCGACGCTGATCGGCAGTGCGTGGGGGGCAACGGTGCGCAGCCAGAAGGGACATGAGGCGCTCCTGCTGAGGCCCTCGCTGACTGACATCATCCAATCGCTCAAGCGCGGTGCGCAGATAATCTACCCGAAAGATGCGGCCTACATCGTGCATCGGCTGAGTCTCTGTTCGGGAAGCCGGGTGGTCGAGGCTGGCACTGGCAGTGGTGGATTGACCACGGCGTTGGCCTGGGCGGTGATGCCAGCAGGGCGGGTCTATACCCACGAAGTGCGGGCAGATTTTTACCAGGTCGCGCGCGACAATCTGGACCGTCTGGGGCTGCTGCCTTTTGTTTCCATGCATCTGGGCGACATCGACGCTGGCTTTCAGGCACAGGAGGTCGATGCGCTCTTTCTGGATGTGCGCGAGCCATGGCGCTATCTCCCACAAGTTCGTATAGCATTGCGGCAGGGCGGTTTTTTTGCCTGCCTGCTCCCTACAGCCAACCAGGTGATTGCTCTGCTGCATGGCTTTGACCGGCACCATTTTGCCGATGTCAGCGTCGAGGAGTTGATTTTGCGTCCCTACAAAGTAGCCCCTGATCGATTCCGTCCTGACGACACCCGGATCGGCCACACTGGCTATCTGATCTTCGCCCGGTGCATCGATCCTGGGGAAGATCTGGCACGCTGGCAGCGGCCGGAGCGGCAGCGCTATGAGGCCCGGCTGCGTGCACAGGCCGATCATCTCAAGGAACAGCATTCAGAACAGAAAGAACGCTATCCGCAGCTGCCGTTGCCCGGCTGATGGGCTAGGCTTTGCTGGCGGCCAACAGCTGGAGATAAAAGCTGTGCAGACGGTTCCCCAGGGTGGGCCAGCTGTACTGGGCAAGCAAGTGTCGGTGTCCCCATGAACTCAGCGCAACTTGTCGGGCAGGATCTGCGAGGAGCTGGCAGAGAGCGTCGGCAAATTCTTCTGGGCTGGCCTCCGCAGCGACCAGATGTGCGGCGCCGCCAGCGCCGTAGGTGGCCTGCTCGCCGACGGCGCTGGCCACGACAGGCACTCCGGCCAGGAGTGTTGTGGCCAGACGCACGCTGCATTTCGCCTGCTGCAGGGGGGTGGGCTGGGCAGGAAAAATGGCACAGCCGATCTGTCTGTACAGAACAGCCAGCTGGGTTTGATCTACATATCCCAGCCATACGACCGGGGCAATGCGTTGTTGGGCAGCGGCTTGCCGCAGCGCTGCGTGAAAAGGTTTCTCCAGCCCTGGCTGTACAGGTGTGCCGGCGACCAGCAGGCGCGCAGTGGGGGATTTTTCGTGTAGTACAACTGCCAATTTTGTCAGCCAGTCGGGCGACACTTCCACAAATCGACTAAAAAAAAGAACATCGCGGCCGCCCGCCTGCCAGCGGGGTGCATCCTGGGCAGGGGAGAGAACACCATTGGGAAGATAAAGAACAGGGGTCCTGGGGGAAGTACGGGTGACCTCGGCGGCAAGCCACTGGCTTGCCGCTGTCACTGCATCGGCGTGGCGAATTCCCCAATCTTCCTGCCAGTCGAGGAAACGGGCCAGCGGCCAGGGGTAGCGATTGATCGCCGCCCAGGCCTGTTCCCAGTCATCGGTGTCGAGCAACAGCAGGGGGCGCCGGGGGGATCTGCGCAAGGCGTACCAGAGTGTCCAGTGGACCAGCCCTGCATAGGCGCGCGGTTTGACAGTCTGGACGATTGCAGGCTCCAGAGCAAAAATTTCGTGTAACAATTGATAGAAAATTTGAAGAGCACCCAGCCTTGTCTCCACGTGGACGACATTGACGCCTGCCTCCTGCCAACGGCGACCTGCATCCTGCGGGGTATCCCAGGGTGGAATCAGCAGGGTGGGTTCCCAGCCATGTTGGGCCAGCTGGCGTGCCAGAGGCAATGTGCGGGCCCAGACAGTCGTCTTCTGCCCGAGGCCAAAAGGGGCAACAAACACCACGCGGCGGTTCATCGTTGCTCTGACGCTTTCTGGTTCACCGAAAATCAGTCGGTCATGATGGAACGAGGCCAGCCAGCCAGCTGGTGCAGCTTCAACAAGGCTTGCGTTTCCGCCTCTGCTGGAGAAGCCAACCCAAATTTTTGGACCAGCTGTGGGGCATACCACCGGTAGATCACCACCAGGGCCACTGCCTGGCCAATCCAGCTGTTGGTGCTGATCGATGGGACCAGCAATGTTTTTTCGAGTGCAGCACGCTGATCTGCGCTCAAGTAGCTGTTCAGATGGGCAGATTCGTGCGGCCAGGCAATTCCGTTCAGTGCCAGCATCAATTCTGTCACGATCTGGCGCAGCTCAGCTGTCATTCGAGCGGCGAGCAACTGCTCCTGGCGTTGGAGCAGATCCACAAGCTGTTCCAGTGTCCGCCAGAAACGTTCCAACAGATCGGCAACATGGTCAGAAGAAGCAGGTTGTAATGGGTCAGGCCAGAGCAGCTGTGTCATTCTTTTTATGAGTCAACGTTTGTTTATCGTGTAGCAAACAAAGCGAAATTGGGTATACCTGTTCAATATGATAAACGTAAACGGCGCTGAGGGCTATATTGAGCGGGCAGATGATTTTTTTCGACAATGACAGGCTTCATGTGGCGAACTGTCTGCCTGAACTGTCCCTTCAGGGCTTTGGGGGATTTGTTTTGTAAATTGAGCGAATGCTGAGTATGATACACTGTTCGGGTAGATTTCTCACAGGGCAAAGACGACTTTTGCAGTACAATCCCCCGCAGAGAGATGGCTTTTGTACACACACCGAAGGGGAATTTCGCCATGAAAAGCTCCGACCCATTTGCTGATTTGATCCGTTCGATCGAAGAGAATCTCCAGCGAGGGGGGGATTGGGTCCCTCCCGGCAACGACAGTCCACCCCGCCGGGTTTCACAGCCCAGCAGCCGTCCCAATCGTTTTTGGTGGTTGATGGCGTTGCCTTTGCTCTTTTTGCTGCTGTACAACACGATTGTCGGTTTTCTAGCCGACTGGAGCTGGCATGCCAGCTTGAACTTTGAATCGATTTTGTGGACGCGGTTGGTGGCTGCAGGAGGGCTCTTTGCTGCGGGTTTTTTGTTGACCGCACTCTTTTTGCTGGCCAACTTTGTCCTGGTCAGACGTCTGGAGCCGCAGGGGCTGGCTGGCACTGCGCTGGAGCAGCTGGTCGAGGCTGCGGGGTTGCGCGTTTCGGTAGCTGTGATCGCAGCGGTTGCGGCCTTCGCTTTTTTGATAGGGACCAGCATTGCCGGGGAATGGCCACAGCTTCTGCTTTTTTTCAACCAGAGCAACTTTGGGTTGACAGAGCCGCTCTTCAACCGTGATATCAGTTTTTATCTCTTCAGCCTGCCTGTCCTGGAGGTTGCACGCAGCTGGCTGCAGTCTGTGCTGTTGGCGGCCATGCTGCTCGTCGTGGTCGTGAGCGGCATGGGATTTCGTGGCTGGCAGGCGCGCACAGGTCTGTTGCTTCACCTGGCTATCCTGGGTGCCTTGCTGTTTGGATTGCTGGCGATTGGCTACCAGATCGACGCGGCCAAACTGCTCTACAGCGAACGGGGCCCTGTCTTTGGGGCCGGCTACACAGATGTCTACGCTCAACTGCCTGCCTACACTCTGCTCACTCTCGTCACCTTGGTAGCGGGTGGGCTGCTCGTGGCAGCAGCGCTGCGACGTCAGGCCTGGCGTGCCGTTGTCGTTGTGCTGGTGGTCTGGATCGGCGTGTCAATCCTGGCGGGTTCCGTCTACCCAGCATTGGTGCAGCGCTTCCAGGTCAGCCCCAACGAGCTGACCTTGGAACGGCCCTTTATCGAAGAGAACATTCGCCTGACCCGTGCGGCGTTCGATCTGGATGAAATCGAAATGGTCGAGTACGATGCCTCTCAGCAGCTGACGCCGGCTGCACTGTTGACCGAACCCGACACGATCCGCAACGTGCGCCTTTGGGACTACCGCCCCCTGCTCGAAACCTACAACCAGGTGCAGGCACTGCGCCAGTACTATGCGTTCAACGACGTCGATGTGGACCGCTACAAAATTGACGGTGCCATGCGCCAGGTGATGCTTTCGGCGCGCGAGCTGGTTGCAGACCGTCTCAACCAGGAAGCCCAGACCTGGGTCAACCGCAAGCTGGTCTATACCCACGGTTATGGTGTTGCCATGTCTCCGGTCGAGCTGGTCACCGCCGATGGCCTTCCTGAATTTCATCTCAAGGACCTCCCCCCGACCGGCAAACTTTCGCTGACACAGCCCCAGATCTATTTTGGAGAACTTTCCAATGACTATGTGATCGGGCGCACCCAGATGGCAGAGTTTGACTTTCCCCAGGGGGGAGGCAATGCGACGACCAGTTTCTCCGCTGACACGGGCATTGAGATGACCTTCTGGAATCGGCTGCTCTTTGCGGTACGTTTCGGTGATATCAATCTGATCCTCAACCAGGATATCACAGCGGAAAGCCAGCTGCTCTGGCGGCGCAATATTGTGGAACGGGTCAGCCAGCTGGCCCCATTTTTGCAGTTGGATCGGGATCCCTACATTGTGGTGGGAGAAGATGGGCGGCTCTACTGGTTTATGGATGCTTACGTGGTCAGCGACCGTTTTCCCTACAGCCAGCCGTATGCGGGAGGCTTCAACTACATCCGCAATTCAGTAAAAATTGTGGTGAACGCCTACGACGGTCTGCCCACCTTTTATCTGGTTGACCCCGACGAGCCCATCACGGCTGCCTATGCCCGTATCTTTCCAAAGCTTTTCCAACCGATGGAGTCGATGCCCCCATTTTTGCTGGAGCACATTCGCTACCCGATCGATCTCTTCTCTGTCCAGGCAGAGATGTATCGTATGTATCACATGACCAACGCCAACGACCTCTATAACCGGGAAGATGTCTGGGCCTGGCCCGAAGAGGTCTTCTACGACCAGGCCCAGCGGATTGAGCCTTACTATGTGTTGCGCCAGGCACCTGGGAGCGGCGAGCTGGATTTCATGCAGATTCTGCCCTTTACGCCTGCCAACCGCGAAAACATGATCGCCTGGCTGGTCGCCCAGAGCAACCCCGACAACTACGGAGAGCGGCTTGTCTACAACTTCGGCAAAGAATCGCTCTTTTTTGGCCCAAAACAGATCGAAGCGCGTATTTCTCAGGATCCGGTCATCAGCGCACAGCTGGCGCTCTGGAACCAGCAGGGCAGCCAGGTCATTCGGGGCAATCTGCTTGTGATCCCGATCGCCGACAGCCTGATGTATGTCGAACCGATCTACCTTCAGGCCGCCACAGGGCGGATTCCTGAGATGAAACGGGTCATTCTGGCGACGGCGGACCGGACGGTCATGGCTGAAAACCTTGGCATGGCCCTTGTCCAGCTCTTCGGCCAGGAGGTTGTGGCGCAAGCGGGGCTGATGGATCTGGCCAGAGCCCGGCCTTCTGACCTGGCCAATGTTGCCGAAGGAGGATCCGGGGAGCTGGAGCCCGCTGTACTTCCAGGAGAAAACGTCAGCCTGGATCAGCTGATCGTGGCCGCCAACAGCCACTACGAACAGGCACAGGTGGCCTTGCGTGAGGGGAACTGGGCGGCCTATGGGGCGGAAATGGAAGCGCTGCAGGCGACGCTCGATCAACTTTTGCAGATCACTGGTGGGTTGCCGGCGCCCAGCCCCGCCGACGAGCCCTGAGCAAGGGGGACCTTTTACAAATTTTTTACGCCCATTTCATCTGTGCCTCATCCAGATGCGTAGAATAAAAGTCAGTGGAGCGGCAATCGCTTCTCAACTGAATCATCTAACTGACAGAACGGACGAACTGACAGAATGGAGAAGATTTCTATGTACGAGCCCAACCATGATCCCTTGACAAAACAAACAACGCACTCGTTTTTGGGCAAGAAGCGCGTCCGACGCCCCTTGGTGGGGGCTGCCGTGCTAGCCCTGGCTGGCGCCTTGTTGGGTGGGGCTCTGGCAGCTCCTCTGTTGTGGGGATCTGCCACAGCAGCCAGTCTGCAGCAGTCGAACGACCCGCCCCTGCTGCAGAACAATTCCAGCCTGGCAGGTGACCAGGATGCCTTGGCAGAGCTCTACGACGCAGTGGCGCCGTCTGTTGTCAACATCCAGGTGGAACGAGCAGCGTCGGTCGGCATGTTGCCACAAATTCCCGGGTTTGAACTGCCCGAGGGGGACCTGCCCCTGCAACAGGGGCAGGGTTCAGGATTTATCTATGATGATGCTGGCCACATTGTGACCAACAACCATGTGGTGGAGGATGCCCAGCGAGTCACCGTCGTTTTCAACAACGGCATGTGGGCGCGTGCGGAGGTGGTGGCGACCGACCCACAGGCTGACCTGGCTGTAATCCGGGTAACCCCTCCAGAGGGGATCGTCTGGCAGCCATTGCGGCTGGCGAGCGACAATGAACTCAAAGTAGGCCACACCGTGATCGCGATCGGCAACCCGTTTGGGCTGCAAGGCACGATGACCACCGGCATCGTCAGCGCTTTGGGACGTGGTTTTCCGGTCGGTTCTTTCGGCGAAAACCGTTACACCCTGCCCGATGTGATCCAGACCGACGCAGCGATCAACCCTGGCAACTCCGGGGGGCCACTGCTCAACCTGGCTGGCGAGGTGGTCGGGGTGAACTTTGCCATCGAATCTGAAACCCGCCAGAATTCCGGCGTCGGGTTTGTCATCCCGGTCTCGATTGTCCGGCGCATTGTGCCAGACCTGATCGAAACAGGTGTACATGCCTACGCCTTCCTGGGCCTGGAGGGGAGCAGCATCTCTGCTCAACTGGCAGAAGCGCTCGAGCTGCCCGACAACACGCTGGGGGTCTATGTGGCCGGCGTTACCCCGAACGGCCCTTCGGCAGAGGCTGGGTTGCGCGGCGGCAACCGTGCTGCCGCCAATGCGCCGGAAGGCAGCACCCTGCGTGCAGGGGGCGACATCGTCACTGCGATCGACGATGCGCCTGTCGTGCGATTCGAGGATCTGGTCTCCTACCTGGTCACCAAAGCCGAACCAGGACAGAGGGTGACGCTGACCGTCCTCCGCGACGGCGAAGAGATTCAGATAGACGTGATCTTGGGCGAACGCCCCAACGGGCAGGCTGCGGCAGCACCAGCAGAGCCGCAGGGCCAACTCAACGCTCGGGCTGCCATCGCAATTGCGGAACAGGAAGTGCGCAGCCAGCTTGATGGTGCGATCACTGAAAAGGTGGCTACCCCAGACGAAGTAGACGGGCAGGATGTCTGGGTTGTCGAACTCAATACCGAGACCCAGACTGCCACCGTTGTGGTCTCAGCGTTGGATGGAACTGTCCTGGATGTGACGATCCAGTAGGTGAAAAAGCAAAGCGCCGGGCTTTGCCCGGCGCTTTGCTTTTTCACTCCACATTCACCAGCAGCCGTACGCTGGAAGATAGATCAAAGGCAGATAATTTCTGGAAGAGTCGACAGCCCTGTAGCTTGGGGGCTCCGACAGACTCTGCAGCGGCGACACTGCCAACCAGTTGACGGGGTCATCAGCAAACTGGTCGAGCCGGATGCGCCCCAAAGCCTGGCCATTTTCGGCGACATCTGGCCAGGGCGAAGTGCCACGGTACGTCACCACGTCGATAGCTGCATAAAAAACAGTGCCGTCCAGTTCTGGCTCGAGCGGTCTGGCCAATGTCACCCGCTCTCCTTCTTTGCTCATGCCGCTGTTCAGAGGGCCCAGGACACGCACAGAGGAAGGGATCGGGTAGCTTTGGCGAAACTGAGCGGGCGTCTGTTCGCTCAAAATCACCCGTTCACCGGGCTCCAGTGTGATATTTTGTGGAAAGACAAACATCTCGTTCTCTTCCCCGCTGCCGTTTTGGCCGAGCAGCTTCCAGGTATTGGCAGGTTGAGCCGGGTCAAAGAGCGGCACTGCTGCGGCGGTGCGATTGGCAACCACCACATATTCGCCGCTGGCTGCTGCTGGGTCGACCATCAGCTCTTCCAGAACAACCTCCCCGATCAACGGCGCACAATTGGGGGCTGTGAGGGTAGGCAATCCTTCTTGCAAGGTGTAATGGACACGTTCAATGGAGTCGACATACCGAATAAAAGATTTTGGTCGAGGAGAAGCCCCAAAGGTCGCTGCATCGACCAGCAGCGCCTTTCCTCCCTCCAGGCGGTACAGATAGATGCTGTCACCGCCTTCGCCCAGACCAAAGGACCATTTGACCGGTTTTTGGTCGGACACCACATAGTAACCTTCGCCACCGATCCAGGTGCCATCGGGGATGCGCACCCACTCCACCAGTGGGCGACTCGGCTTGTCAGTGAGCAGCCAGCCAGAAATATCCACGGCCGTCCTGTTGCCGTTGTACAACTCCACAGAATCGACATAGGGTGGGTCGGTGTGGGCCAAAATTTCGTTGATGACCATCAGGCTGTCGACACGGGCAGCTGCTGGAAGCACGTTCGGGTCAGCCCCTACACTGCTGGCCACAGCAGCCCACAGCGCAAACAGGCTGGACAACAGCAGGGCAGGCAGACGGTACAAAGACAGCACAAGCTTCTCTCCTCATCGAATGGTTCATTTCCCCGGCTGGGAAATTACTCTTTTTCGTCGAAATAGACGGTCAGGGTGGCAGTATCCCGCAAAAAGTCGATCTCTTCGACGATGTAACGACGCACACGGCGCCCGGTGCGCTGGTTCAAATCAGCGAGCAAGAGACTCTCGTTGCGGCTCTGAATCAGCTCGATCTTCTCGTAGTAGATGAGCTGTGAGGTACCAAAACGCCAAAGCAGCAGACGGTCCACCAGAACCACAAAGATGGCCAGCCCGGCGTTGATGGACAGCACATCGGAAAAACCGATCCGGGTTGCGACGAAAAGCGCGTTGGCGAAGGGGAGCATGATCGACAGATAGAGATAGGTCATCTCGCGCACTTGAATATCTGTCGAGCGGAAACGCATGATGGTGAAGACAGCCAGCAGGCCGAAACTGAAGCCCAGCGTGAGCTGCACATCGCGCAGCAGACTGGTGATCAAAAAGGCCATGATGCTGAAGGTCAGGAAGGTGAAGAAGTATTCAGGGCGGCTGTGGCGCGCGGCCGAATAACCGAGCCCAAAGATGATCAGACCAGTTGCCAGCGTGAGAGCAAGCCCGGGAAGGATTTCGACAAACAGATTCATGGCTCAAATTTCTCCGCTCCAATTTCTCCACAAAACCGTTCACAGAGGGTGCTGAGCCGGCGCAACAGAGGCTTGAATCGATTGTGTTTCAACTCTGGGTAGAGGGTGGCGATTGAAACGCAATATTTGCTGATATGGGCTGGAAGAACGTGCAGGCGATGCAGCTCTTGTGCGATCGGTGAGCTGAGCGAAAATTTGCGCTGTTTGATTTCTACAATCGCCAGCCCTGCCAATGCAAAGCGGCGTCCTCCTTGGCCAAACTGGAGATCGACATCGATCGTGACCCGCTCCTGACGTTCGGAGTCAGCCAGCGTGATCCGCTGAAAGCTGTTCCAGACGACGGGCTGCAGTTCGGCTGGGTCTATTGGGAAGCCAGGGGGCAGCCACTCCCTCCCTACATCCAACAGGGTCTCCGGCGGGGCGGGCAGCACCGTGCGCGTTTTGACAGTCCGCTCGCGGTTGTTCTTTTTTTTGACCTCGAGATAGACAAGTTTGCTGTCGATATACCAGCGCCAGCGCACCTTGTAGCGATCCCGTTGGCCGCTGTGGTGTGCGGCGAACATCTTGAAATCTGGCGTGTCGAAATAGGTGGTGCGGTAGCGGCCGGCGCGCACACCGTTGACTTCGAGGACCCGATAGCGGCTCTGAATCTGTCGAAGGATCTGGGCAAGTTGCTCCTCAGGCAAGAAAAATTTGATGTCCAGCCGATCCAGCAAGGCGAGGGTTTTGATTTCGTTCAGCCAGATCGGCGACATTGTCTCGATCTGAGCGATCACTGGGTTGGCCGTCTCGATCATTATGGACCTGTGTCGTATTGGTAAAATTCAGGCGGCAAGCGGGCGCCGATCAGATCGGTGCCGGTCAGATCTGCGCCGGTCAGATCTGCGCCGCGCAGATCGGCATGGCGCAACACAGCCCCACGCAAATTGGCGCCTTGCAACACTGCACGGCGCAGGTTGGCGTAGGAGAGATCGGTGTTTGTCAGTGCAGCATCGACCAAAATGGCTCGTTCCAACTGGGCGTAGCTCAGGTTGGCTGCACGCAGATCGGCTGCAGTCAGATCGGCGTCACGCAGGTCAGCCTCACGCAGGGCAGCGCTGCGCAGCGTCGCGTTGCCCAACCGGGCATAGCGCAGATCGGCTCGATCCAAGATGGCATTGGAGAGATCGGCGCTGCGCAGATCGGCGTCGCGCAGCGTTGCTTCAGGCAGCGAGGACATCAACAGATTGGCATTGCTCAGGTTGGCACGATTCAGATTCGCCATCGTCAGATTTACCCGGTTCAGATGGCTCCCAGCCAGATTGTGGCCCTGGAGGTCTGCTTGGGCACAGGCTGGCTGGCAGGCAATGGTGGCCAGTGGGGCTGCGGGGTAATAGCGCCATGCCAGCCCGATCAGCACGGGAACACCCACAAAAACTGCTGCGACGGATGCTGAAAATGAAATTTTACCCATACTGACTTTGATTATACCAAACTCGCCTAACAATCCTGGATTCAGCCGAAAGATTTTTGCTGTTTTTGGCAGCTGACAGCTTTTACCCAGCGGAGTCGGCAGGTATAATAGATGGCAGATGATTATCTGACCTTGGGCTGTTAATTTTGGCAGCAAAGGTTGTGTAGCTGCAAATACGGGGCAAAAATTATGGCGACCACTTCTGATCTGCGCAAAGGGATGTTGATTCGGTACAACGGCATGATTCATCGTGTCGTCGAATACCAGCACATTGCACCTGGCAACTGGCGTGCGATGGTGCGGATGAAACTCAAAAATTTTGAGACTGGCAAAACGATCGAAGACCGTGTGCGGGCCGGCGCAGAGATCGATGTAGTGACCACGCAGACGCGCGATGCTCAGTATCTTTACGACGACGGCACCGCCTATCATTTCATGGACAACGAGACATTCGACCAGATCGCGCTTCCCAGGGAAGATTTTGAGGACACCTTGATCTGGATGAAAGAAAACCAGATGGTCACGCTGCTGCTGCAAGAAAATGGCCAGGTTCTCTCTGTGGAGATTCCCAACTTTGTCATCCTGGAAGTTGTGAAGGCGGCAGTGGCTTTGCGCGGGGATACTTCGGGCCGTGTCATGAAAAAGGTAACGGTGGAGACAGGAGCGGAACTTCAGGTGCCTGATTTCATCAAAGAAGGGGACAAAATCAAGATCGACACCCGCTCGGGCGAGTACGTCGAGCGGGCTTGAGCGCGAGCGCTGGCTGCGCTGAGGCGGAACCCGTTTGGCCTCAGCGCACTGATCTTATTTCAGGCCAGACAAGCCAGCGATTCCTTGCAAAAAGCGGCGTTGTAATGCCAAAAAAAGCAGCACCACCGGCGCTGCCGCCACCACAGAGCCCGCCATCATCAACTCAAAACGGGTCTGGTACTGTTCACGAAATTTTGCCAGCCCTACCGGCAGTGTCCGCAGCGCATCCCCGGTCGTCACCACCAGCATCCATAAAAATTCATCCCAGTTCGCCACAAAGACGACGATCGCCAAGGTGATCAACGCGGGCTGGATCAGCGGGAGAACGATCTGGAAGTAGATCCGTCCCTCGCTGGCCCCGTCGATGCGCCCGGCATCGATATAATCGTCCGGCACACTCAGCATAAACTGACGCATCAGAAAGACGCCGAAGGCGGACATCGCAAACGGCATCACCAGCCCTGGGTAGCTGTTGATCCAGCCCAGATTGCGCACAATCAAAAAGAGTGGAATCAGGATCGCGGTGAAGGGGACCATCACAGTGGCCAGAATAAAAAGCAACAGAACATTTTTTCCTGGATAGTTGAATTTGGCCAGGCTGTAGCCCACCATCGGCGTGAAGAGCAGATTGAGCAGGACAACGGCGCCTGTCACCCAAAGGCTGTTGTTCAGATAGAGCCAAAAATTGAAGCGGGCAAAGACCTCCAGGTAGTTGGACCAGTTCAGTGCTTCCGGCAGCAGCTGCAGGCGTGTTGAAAAAATTTCATTGCTGTTCATAAAAGACGCCGAGAGCATGTAGAGGCTGGGAGCGCTGATGAGCAAGGCTCCTGCCAGCAGACCCATCTGGCCCAGCAGAGAAGTGAGGGTGCGGAAGATCCGATTCTTCGACATCAGGTTTTCCTTCCAAAAGAGAGAGTGCCGGCAGGGGGTCAGTCCACCTGCTGGAAGCGCAGCAAACGAAATTGCAAGAGAGCCAGCAGCAGCAGAATCAGCAAAAAGATCACAGAAGCTGCTGAGGCGTAGCCCATTTTGAGGTATTGAAAGCCATTTTGAAAGATGAACATCGACAGGACGCGGGTGGCAGAACCAGGCCCGCCGCTGGTCAACAGATACATCGGGGTAAACACCTTGAACGCTTCAATCAGCGAAATCACCATCACGTAAAGAAAGACTGGCCGCAGCAGCGGCAGTGTGATGAGCAGCAGACTCTGCCAGGAGCGTGCCCCGTCGATCTCAGCTGCCTCGTAGTAGTCGCTCGGAATGGCGCGCAGCCCGGCCAGAAAAATCAGCATGTAGACAGGGGTGCCTTTCCAGATGCTCAGGAGGATCAGCGCCAACATGGCAGTCGACGGGTCATCCAGCATGCGAAGTCCACCGATGCCCAGCCCTCGCATGACCACCGAAAAAAGGCCGAAACTTGGGTTGTACAACAGCAGCCAGATCAGCGACCAGACCGTCAGCGAGATGACTGCCGGAATGTAATAGACGGTCAAATAGGCCTGGCGTCCACGAAATGAACGGTTAAAAATCAGAGCCAGTCCGAGTGCAATTCCCCAAATCGGGATCACGACGCCGAAAGCGTACAAAAAGGAGACCCAGATGGCGTTGAGGAACTCTTTATCGGCGAACAGCCGGGTATAATTGGCGGTTCCGAGAAAACTGGGTTCGTCGATCAGGCTCCAGGAAAAGAGGCTGACATAGAAGGTTTGGAAAAGGGGATAGACATAAAACATGCCAAAAAAAAGGAAGGCGGGCAGCGCAAAAAAAAGGCCAAAACGGCGTTTGCGGGCCTCGAGAGTGTTTCCAAACAGACCCTGCCGGCGCTGCGACCGTATGTCTGCTGCGGTAGGCTGTGCGACCATAGCGGAATCCTTTTCTGGCTGGTGTCCATGCCCTTGTGCGGGGCACAATCGTCGATGAAAATGCGCCTGTTTTCAAGTCGGAGGCTGGAGCGGTGCTGGCAGGAGGGTCTCTCTTGGCTGAAGCTGGTAACGCTTCAGCCAAGAGAGACGACAAACAGTTATTCGGCGATGGCTGCTTCAGCTTGCGCCTGTGCATCCTGAAGAACTGTCATGACATCTTCGCCAGCCAGGACGCGATCCTGGGCACGGGTCCAGACATCAGAGAGCTCAAAGTAATTGGTGGAGCGGAACTCTGCCTTGCCGTAGGGGTAATCGGCGAAGAGGGTGCCCAGCCGTTCGTCGGCCTGCGCATAGTACTCAGGCAGTGACATGCCGTCGATCTCGGTCTGGCGTGCCTGGACATAGCCGACCTGGTCCCACCATTCTTGTTGTTTGCTGGTGAGCAGATTGACAAATTCCCAGGCAGCCTTCTGCTTTTCGGGAGAGGATTTGGCGCTGACGAACCAGGCCCAGGCGTAGAGCGTCGTAACCCGTTCTTGGGCGTCGGCGAACTGCGGCAGGGGGGCAATATCCCAGTTGAGGTCGGGGTTGATCTCGTTGAGGGGCTTGGCTGCCCATGGCCCACCGAAGATCATTGCGCTGCGTCCGTTGGCAAAGTCCTGCAGCAGGTCGGTGTACGCCGCTGGATCAACGGCGCCTGACTGGCGCAGCTGCTGGAGGTAGCTCATGACCGCGACCATCGGCTCCTGGGTAAAGTCAGCCACGCCATCGGCGTTGATCAACTCGCCGCCCTTCTGGCGCAGCATTGGTTCCTGAATCAGCACGGTCCAGATCGGCACACCGAAGGGCCAGGCCAGGCCGACCCGGGTTGTGCTGTCCCCTTCTTTGACAGCCAGGGCAGCGGCAATTTCGGCGAGCTCTTCCCAGGTGACCGGCTGATCTTTGGGCAGCGGGTCGAAGCCAGCCTCAGCCAGGGCGTCCACATTGTAGATCAGGCTGAAGGTATTGTATTCCGAGACGCCGCCCGTGTAGATTTTCCCTTCTGATTTGAAGGCATCCAGCGCTCCGGCATCGAAGAGTGCTTCAAACTCTTCCTGTGAATTGACACCGAAAGCGGTAGGGTCGACTGGGGCAATGAGCCCGGCATCCAGGAACTGGGGAACCATCCAGTCGCCAGCCCAGAAGACATCCGGGCCAACCCCCCCGGCGAAGGCAGTCAGCACTTTCTGCTCGAAGTTGTCGTGGGGGGCATTGTCGAAGGTGATCTTGACATTGGGATTGGCAGCTTCGAATTCAGCGATGATCGCTTCGTTGACCGGGATCGACTGTGCATGGTTGTGGGTCATGTAGACCAGCTCGATCGGCTGGTCGCTGGCGGCGCTGTCGCCAGCCGGAGCCGCCACCGGCATCGTACAGGCCGACAGCAGCATGGCGCTGAGCATCCACAATGTCAGAATTGTGTACAAACGTGTTTTCATCGGTCTTCTCCTGAACTCTTCTTCTGAATCTGCAAAAAACAACTGGCACTGTAGGGGATCGAAACTGCGATCCGGGCTGTTCACGTCTTTTGTCCCGATCGTGCACCGTTCCTTTCGACCGTAACCACCCGGTCAAAAACTCGGTGTGCGAGGGAGAATGGGTTCCCTCACCCACCACAACTCGCCAAAATGCCTTTGAAGGCCATCGTCGCTGACCAGGGCAGCCCCGCTCTGTCGTCGGCGGCCAGCGTCAGTAGCTGTCCAGCCAGTCGGGCGGAGCTTGTGGGCAGGGAGATGCAAAATTGTAACGGCGCAGGGTGCCGTGGCAGAGGTACGATCTGGCAACCTGGCTGCGCTGTTTCGTAGATCCGGCATGGCGTTTCAGATCGTCCTCTGCCAGCTCTTCAACGTCTCCAGGGTCCCCTGCTTCACGTTCACACTGTCCATTTGTAGCGCCAGCACACAGGCGCCGAGGACCGGCGCCAATTCTGGTTGTACGAGAATTGCAGCGGGCAGCTGTTCGGCCAATGCGGCCTGAAACGGCGCCAGCACAGAGGCTCCTGCTCGCCAGAGCCCACCAGTCAGGGTCACCTCGCAGGGCGAATCTCCCCAGCCCAGATGTCTGGCCACTGCCTCGACCATCTGGGCCAGATCTGTCATGCCTCGGCGCAGCACCTGCTGGGCCGGCAGGTCTCCAGCCTGGGCCGCCTCCACCACCAACGGTGCAAACGCAGCCAGTTCGCTTTTGGTCAGCCCCTGGGTGTAAAGCCGATGGTGGATATCGGTCATCTCTTTGAGCCCCAGGCGTTGCTGGACCGGCTCCAGCAGCGCGCTCTGCCAGCGTCCGTCGTAGGTGCCGATCGCCAGCCGGATTGCGTTGCAGCCCAACCAGTAGCTGCTGCCCTCGTCGGCGATCAGATGTCCCCAGCCACCTGACTGCCAGCGCTCCCCCCGTGCATTGATGCCAAAACAGGAGGAGCCTGTGCCAGAGATCAGCGCGATCCCAGGGCGACCGGCCAGCCCGCCGGCCAGGGCGATCCGAATATCGTGGTCCACATTGACTGTGCCGTGCAGCCCGAGATGGCCAGCGATCGAATGGACGATGGCCCGGTCTTCTGGGGAGACCACCCCGGCCATGCCAAAGAATGCACCCGTCAACGGCGCGTCAGCGGGCAACCCGGCCTGCTGACGCGCGGCGGACAGGGCTGTACGCAGGCTGATCGTGGCAGTGGCTGCGCCGACGCTGTCGATCCCAGCAGCCCCCCCTTGTCCCCAGCCAACGATATGGCCTTGTGCGTCGCAGATTGCAACTTCTGTTTTGGTGCCGCCGCCATCTACACCCAGATACCACGCTGTCATTTTCAGGCCACCACCCCTTCTGCCCACTGCGTGCGCGGTTTGATAAACGCCTTCACGACCTGCAATTCACTGCCTGCTTCGCTGACCAATCGGTAGGAGCCAGCGGCAGCAGGTACCACAAAGGTTTCAGCATACTGAAAGCGCTGGCGTGTCCCGCCAGCGGTCTCCAACAGCACCGTTTTGCCTTGGACCAGACTCAGGATATGGCACGACCCACAGCTCTGCACTTCAACTGCGGTGGTAAATCGGTAGCGGTGCACATCATAAAAATGGTCGCGGTGGGTAGGTTGATGGATCAGCTCCCAGCCTGGGCCAGAGTCGATCGTGCGGGGCTGAGCGATCAGCTCTGTCTGAACCTTTGCCCCTTTGCGTTCAAAATAGAGATTTTCAAAGGCTCGATCGATGTTGAGTGGACGGGGGCGGCCATCCAAGTCCAAGCGCATCCAATCGTACATCTTGAAGGTAAAAATATAGGGGGTGGCGCTGATCTCCAGGACGAGGGTTTCGGTGCCTGAACAATGGATGGTGCCGTTGGGGATCAAAATCAGGTCGTGCTTGCGTACCGGGTGGGACTGAACGAAACGTTCGATCTCGATGGGGGTGGCGTTGTGGAAACTCTCGAGCAGCGCGGCGCGAAAGGTATCAGGGTTGATATCCTCCTGGAAACCGAGGAAACAGCGGGCTTCGGGGCCACACTCCAGGATATAATATGTTTCATCTTGCGTATAGCATTCACCAAAGTGACGGCGGACATAGTCGGGGCGCGGATGACATTGCACCGAAAGGTTGCCGCCAGAAAAGGTATCCAAAAAATCAAAGCGGATCGGAAATTCGTGGCCGAAAGCAACCGCACTTTCGCCGACAATCTCAAACGGGTTGCGGTACATCAAAAAGTCAAAGGAAACCTCTAAAAGCCAGCCATCGCTTTCAAAGAGCAGTCCATTTTCTGGAACGATCAGCTCGAAAGACCAGGCGTAGTTGGGGACCTCCTGGGCCAGTTGGGGCATGTGCTGGCGAATCCACTGTCCTCCCCAGGGCCCCGGCTCAAACCAGGGGCGGACACGAAAACAGCTGGTGGCCAACCGATCCAACCCGGCGCGCAGTGCAGCGCCGCTGGCAAAGGTAATTTCTTCGGGGCGCTGGCCGTCGACCACCCAGTCCAGCGACGCATACAGCTGTTGCTTGTGGCGGTTGGCCACCACCCAGTCGATAAAGTAGCTTCGTTTGTACGCTGGTTTGGGGTCGAGCGGCTGGGAGCGACCCAGACAAGTCACGCTGCCGGCACGTTGGCGGAACTGAATTTCATTTTTGGGGACGTCAACATAGACAAGGAGCGCCTGGGGCCAGTCGGCCAAAGCAGCGCCGCAGCCATACAGAACGGTCAGGTCGGCGTCAGGGTCTGCCTTCAACGCTTGCAGGGCTGCCTCGTCAAAAAAGTCGGCCAGACTGCCAGAAAACCGCATCCCAAAGATCGGGTCGTCGCCTCCAAGGGAGGGGGCGAGCAAAGCATCGAGCGCTGTGGAAGACTTCCAGGCGCCTGCCAGATCCAGCCAGGATGTTTGCACCCCCAGCGCGTCCAGCTCCTGTGCGAGCCGCTGGCGAAAGTCCTCCCACAGCACCCCAGGATAGCCGTCCAACCGCACCTGGCCGGCGCCGGCCAGACGACGCGCCAGCGCAGCGAAGCCAAACTCGATCTGGCCGGGCCCTAGCTGGGTGGCGGGGTAGATCGAGTACTGGTCGGGCAGGGAGGACTGGTTGGCCTCTTCCTGGCGCGCTGGCATGAGCAGCTGCGTTGTCTTGCGCCACACCTTGGGGAGCGTCACGGAGTTTCTCCCTGTTCTGGGCGTTGGAAATCATCGTCGAACCGTGTGATGTCGGCCTGTTGCCAGTTGCCGAAGGCGACTTCCAGCACACGTACCGGGGTGCCCAGGCTGGCAAGGCGATGGCGGGTATTGGCTGGGATCCAGATTTCCTCTCCAGGTTGGGGGTGAAAAATTTCTTCCCCAACCTGGACCACCCCACCGGGGTCGAGCACGATCCAGAGTTCGGCGCGGGCTGTGTGGGACTGTAAACTGAGGCGCATGCCAGGTTCGACCGTCATCAGGCTGACAGTAGTCTCCTGATTGAAGGCGTATTGCTTGAAGGAGCCCCAGGGACGCTGTACGAAACTGGCTGCCGGTTTTTCGTCTGGAATGGGTTTTGTGAGGTAGTGGCTCATCGGGTATTGGCCTGCAGGGTTGTTAAAAAGGCGGCACGGTCGAGCAAGGTCGGCGTCCCTTCGACGTCGACCAGGACCTTGCTGAAATTGCGGGCGCCCACAGTTCCATAGTCATGGCCCGCTTCGCTGGAGAGAATCCCCCAGTACACGAGGGGTTCATGGCCCACGTTGACGGTGCGGTGGGCCGTATGGCCCGGCACATAGACGACGCTGTTGGCTTCCAACGGTACAGCGTCGCAGCGTCCGGTTTGTTCGTCTTCGAGCAGCATCATGCCGCGCCCGCGCAATCCGACGTAGACTTCTGCGGCCGGCCGCCATGCGTGCAGATGCCCTTTGGTCATGAAATATTCGTCCCCCACTTTTCCCGGCATCAGGATCCCGATCCCGTAATGCAGTTGGCCTGGACCGTTTTGCTCTTCCACCTGGGTAACCTGGTAGAGGAGCGGGTTTTGCTCGAGCAGACGAGCATAGGCAACCTGGTCGGCGAAGCTGCCCGGCAGATCGCTCAGATGACGGCTGGTCTGGTCGCGCCCGTCGATCGAGCCCTGCTCGGGGTCAAAAAAGAGAACCTGGCCGAGAAGAACCTGGCCGGGAACACGGCTGGAATTGGATGCCATGTCAGAAACCTCTGTCCATTTTGGTTTGTTTTTTGGTCAATACACCGCGCAGAAGGATAGTAACAAACACAACAGCTGGTGTCAAATGTATCACTCTGTATAGCAAAAAATAACAAAATATAACTTACTGCCGCTACGAAGTTGATTCATGTCGGCCCTTGGGCTGGCTGTCCTGCCGTTGATAGGGGGCAACTGTCCGCTGCTCAGCTTTCACGGCAGCCATGTTGAACGTATACTCTTCGTCGTGTGTGCCGAGCACATGTTATCTTGTGATATACTGTTGACAGCAGAGGTTTTATCCCTGGCATTTGCAGGAACAGAAAGGTGTGGAGAGGGAGCTGGCCATGCAAAAATTACCCGCCGAGCTGCGCAGGGAGCAGATTGCTGCCTTTGTCGAGGAGCAGGACAACACGACTGCGCTGGAGTTAGGCGATCGTTTTGGGGTTTCACTGATGACGGTCTGGCGAGACCTGTCTGTGCTGGCAGAAAAGGGGCGTGTACGGCGTGTGCGGGGTGGGGCGGCTCGGGTCGAACAGCACGCAGAGCTGGAACCGCTCTATGACAGCAAACGGGTCGTCAACCTGACCGCCAAGGAGCGAATTGCGCGCTATGCAGTGGAGCATTTTGTGCAGAGTGGGGACATCCTCTACATGGAAGCGGGCACGACAGTGGCGGCGATGGCCAAGTATCTGATCGCCTACCAGGATTTGACGGTGATAGGCAACGGGCTTGGGACCATGAACGAACTGGCCAGGCTGGCTGGTGCAGTCAACGTATATTGTTGTGGGGGGTTGCTGCGTCCTGTTGCGTTCACCTTTGTGGGGCCGCAAGCAGAGGAGTACTTTCGCAGCATCAATGCATCGATCTGTTTTTTGAGCGCTACCGGCTTGACCTTGCACGAGGGGATCACCGATGTCAACCTGTTAGAAATTCAGGTAAAACGGGCGATGGCATCCAGTTCGGACCGGGTGATTTTTTTGCTTGACAGCAGCAAGTGGGGAGTGCGTTCGCTGGCGCGCATTGTGCCGCTGGCTGACGTGGACATCTTGGTCACAGACACAGCGGCGCCGGCGCCGCTGGTAGAGTCTTTGCGGGCGATGGGTGTCGAAGTGCATCAGGCATAGCGGCGGGCAGTGTGTGGTTCATCCGGCCAGGGCGAGGGCTTTGTCCAGTGTGGAGGGCAGGATGGCGGGCAGGGGTTCTGTGCTGCTTGGCCAGTCGAACTCCCAGGCGAAATCGCTGTGGCGCCAGGCGGTTTCGGCTGGTGGATGGGCGGGTGTTGGGTGGGGGGAGCGTTGATCGGTTTTTTTGAACGTTTTCATAGGTTAATTAAATGTCTCTTTTCTTGAGCAAATTCAGACAACAGCATAAATTGCGCATAGTCAAATAGTTGAAGGGCCCTCTGCACGGCCATTCCCAGCAAATTCCCCCCACAGTCTATGCCCTGCACCCGCTCCGCTGCTGGATCTGTCTCGGTCCAAATTCAGACCAAAATGGCCCGCTCTGGCCAACGCTTTTCTCCCAAACAGCTCCCCTTCCTGTACACCCCCGTTCGCGCTGTTTATTATTATGTCAAATTTGTGGATTTTTCCAAAAAAAACTGTTCTTTTTCCCCCCTTGACTTTCACAAAAATCGATGGTTGACTGGGATCAACAAGCTCTTGACCGCAACCTGTTCTGTCCAGGAGGACCTGTGAACACTGTCGATTCCCTGCCTGCACCCTGCACCTTGGCCCCCCTGCCCCACTTCGATGCAAATTTGCTCGCTGGGCAGCTTGCACCTTCCAGCATCGCCATCTACCAGCGTGACTTTGCCGCCTACGTCGCTTTTGCCGGAAGCCTCGCTGCCCTGACCGATGCCGCAACCCTGGCCCGCTGGCGCACCTCCCTGGCACAAGAGACCTCGCTGAGCCCCAATACCATCAACCGCATGCTCAGCGCAGTCAAACGGCTGATCCGGGAAGCTGCTGTGCAGGGATTTGTCGAGGCACATGTCGCGGCCGACTTCGAGCAAATTGCTGGCGTCAAAGCGGCGGCCCTCAAAAATCGTATCAAAACACACGCTCGGGTTCGGATTGAACCAACTGCTATGCGAAAAGTCTGTGATTCCCCCGAGCCGGCAAGGCTGATCGGGCTGCGCGACACAGCGCTGCTGGCAACACTGGCCAGCAGCGGCCTGCGTGTGAGCGAAGTCGCCACTTTACAAAACCAACAGATTCGCGCCAAAGCAAATGGGTTCGTGGTGCTGGTGCGCGGCAAAAATGATGTCGAATACCGAGAAGCCCCCCTCAGCCGAGAGGCCTACACCCATCTGCAGCGCTGGCTCGCTGAACGGCCGCTACAAAGCGATTACCTGTTTACCGCCTTCGACGGCCGCGGGGAACGGGCAACAGCACGCCCCCTGTCTGTCGTTGCGATCTGGCGAATTGTGCGCAAATATACCGACAGTGTCGGACTGACAGACGTCAAACCACATGACTTTCGACGTTTTGTCGGAACCCAGCTGGCACGCAACAATCTGCGAATGGCCCAGAAGGCACTCGGACACAAACGCATCGAAACAACCGCTCGTCACTATATTCTGGACGAGTTGGAAGCAGGGCTCACCGACGCTCTATACTGATTGACCTTCTGATACATGGATCACCTCCCCGTGCCCTAGGATGTCTTGGAGTGATGTCTGTCGATCCATGCCAAAACAAGCACAGCAAACAGACTCACCAGCACAGCCAGTGCAATAGATTCAACAGGAGGCGCAGCACCGGTCGACGGCAGCGAACTCGGCTGTGTCATCGGCTTTGACACAGCCTGTGCACCACTGTCTGGCACTGCTACTGACTCTTCCAGCCCTACAGCCGATACTTCTGCCAGAACCGCTTCCGAACTCAGGATAACAGCTCCTGAAACATCCAGGCTCTCTACCTGAAACGTGTAGATTCCACTTTTCACCAGTTCAACTGGCAGTTCCCAGTCACCTTGCGGATCTACTGTAACCGTACCAACCGGTGCACCGTCAATTCGGATTTGTACCGTGTGGCCAGGTACGCCACTCCCCGCCAGGATATTCAACCCGTTCCTCAATTCTGGCGGCAACAAAACAACGAGGGGGATCGGCGTGTGAGTAGCCGTCGGCGTGTGAGTAGCCGTCGGGGGTGGCGTGCGGGTGGCTGTCGGCGTGTGGGTGGCCGTCGGGGACGGCGTGTGGGTAGCTGTGTGGGTGGCTGTCGGGGACGGCGTGCGGGTAGCTGTGTGGGTGGCTGTCGGCGTGTGGGTGGCCGTCGGGGACGGCGTGCGGGTGGCTGTCGGCGTGCGGGTGGCCGTCGGGGACGGCGTGCGGGTGGCCGTCGGGGACGGCGTATGGGTGGCCGTCGGGGACGGCGTATGGGTGGCCGTCGGGGACGGCGTGTGGGTGGCCGTCGGGGACGGCGTGTGGGTGGCTGTCGGGGACGGCGTGCGGG